>JBBRXP010000040.1:0-37607 GCA_038238555.1 Chthoniobacterales bacterium
ATGTAAACGGCATGCCAGTAACCCAACTTGGCGGGTAAGTCTCGCCACGGACTGCCCGTGCCATTGAGGTGGAGCACCGCCTCAAGAAACTCCCGATCGCTTTGCCTCGGAGGGGCGCCCGCCCGCGAATGCTTGGCGGACCGCCACGGCGGCACCCAGTTTTTTCCACATCGCATCGCTGATGATTTTACGCACGGAATGTTTGGTCATCCCGAGTTTCCATCATCAATGGCTAAATTTGTACAATCTATAATTCGTGAACACCGCCTAGCGCGCCCAGATCCTTCCTCACCCGAAGCCTGGCCTTGGGCCAAAGTCAGCCTTTGCGATGAGTATAAAATAAACAGCCTTCTTTTGACTCCAGACGAAGCAGGTGTGTTTGACTACGTCCCATTTCATTTCACCTGCTGCGGCGAGCCGATCAGGTAGATGAGCGCGTCCCGACCGGTCTGCATGGCGGAGGCCTCGTAGAGCGGCGGCGCGTTGGTCTTCGGGAACCACACGGAGAGCTCCGCTTTCACCTGAGCAAATTGCGGTTGGGCGGCGACGTTAAACCATTCGTTTGGGTCGGACCAGTGGTCGTAAAGTTCCTCGTCGCCGTTGGCGTAGCGGATGAAGTGCCAGCGCTCCGAGCGCAGAGCGTGGTTGTTCGGCCCGAAGGTGGTGAGCGACGGCCGGGCGCGCGGGCGGTTCGGTTCACGCATCCACGGCACGAGGCTGTCGCCTTCGAGGCCGGGTTTGGCGGGCAGTCCGCAGAGTTCGAGGAGAGTCGGATAAAGGTCGAGCAGGTTCACAGGCGCGTGCGAGCGGCCCGGCGCAATGCCCGGCGCGCGGATGACCAGCACACATTTCGTGGCGCGTTCCCACAACGCGACTTTCTCCCAGTGTTCCTTCTCGCCAAGGTGCCAGCCGTGGTCGCTCCATAGCACGACGATGGTGTTTTTCGCGTAGGGACTTTCATCGAGAGCGCGCAGCACATGGCCCAGGCAATCGTCCGCGAAGGTCATGCACGCGAGATAGGCCTGAACGGCGTTGCGCCAAAGCCCGGCTTTTTGGATCTCGGCGAACGCCCCCCCGGCGCGGACCGCGGCACGCGCCGCGGGCGAAACGTCTTCCAGATCGTTCATCTTCACCAGTGGAAGGACGATTTGATCGAGCGGAAACTGGTCGAAGTATTCACGCGGCGCGAACCACGGCAGGTGCGGACGAAAAAACCCGCATGCGAGAAAGAACGGCTGATCGTGCGGTTGCTTGAGCTGGGCTGTGATGTGTTCTGCAACCTGCCAGTCGGCCATTTCCTCCTTCGGTCGGTCGAGCGGCGCCCAGTCCACCTCGCCGTCGCGGATGATCGCGCCGCAGAAAGGCTTCTGGCCCGCGGGCGGCTTGTCGCGCGGCATGCAGCGGTCCTGCGCTGGCCAGTAGCTGTCCCACGACGCCGGGTCCTGCGCCTCGGTGGCGTGGTGAAAGACCTTCCCCGCGCCGGTGACGCGATAGCCGTGCTGGCGAAAGTATTGCGGCAAGGTCACCGCGTCCTTGAGCAACTCCGCCTTGCGCCACGGAACCTGCTGGTGATGATAGATGCCCGTGGTGGACGGGCGCAACCCGGTGAGCAACGCGGTGCGCGAGGGATTGCACCACGGCGCGGGACATTGCGTGTTGCTGAAGAGCGTGGCCGACGCGGCGAGGCGGTCGAGATTCGGAGTGCGCGCCTGCGGATGCCCGCCGAGGCAACCGGCCCAGTCGTTGAGGTCGTCAATGGCGATGAAGAGGACGTTGGGCTTCTTTGGCTGTGCGGCGGCAGCCAGATCAAGGCCGGGCATGAGGATGCCCACGCAAAGGATGAGGAGGTGCTTGTTCATCGGACTTATGAAACCAAGTTTGTCATGGCCCGATCTGCTCTTCAAAGCGGCTTCGCGGCTGTCTTCGCAATGATTGTGAGCGCCGATCCGATTGAGGCGGCCACTGGTTGCGCCAGCATCTTGAAGCCTTCCGCGGTGGGGTGGACGTTGGTTGGCAGTTGGAGCTTGGTGAGCTGCGGCATGGCGAAGTCATACAGGTCGTCAATCGCGACGCCGTTTTCGTCCATGATCTTTTTGGCCACTTCGTTGTATCGAACCACGTCTTCGGGCTTGAGCGGGGCTCGGCGCCCAGGTGGCACCGGCGTGGTGCTGCACCAGAGCAGCGTGGCGCCGGTCTTCTTCAACTGCGCCACCATCTCGCGCAGGTTCTTCT
Source organism: Chthoniobacterales bacterium (assembly GCA_038238555.1). GTDB lineage: Bacteria > Verrucomicrobiota > Verrucomicrobiia > Chthoniobacterales > Chthoniobacteraceae > JANNXQ01. Next base: position 2,233 of record JBBRXP010000040.1, read on the forward strand.
CATAATCGGTGATCGTCACCTCGGGCTTGTCATCAATGCTCGTCACATCGTGCAGGCCGAAATTGAAATGGATCACGTCCCAATGCCCGTTGCCCAGCCACTGCCGCAGATTCTTGACACCTTTATCGGTGTTTCCGCAGTTGGTCGGCGGACGGTGGACATTCGCCTTGCCGGCAAGGGCCTCGCGCACCGCCGGCGTGTAGCCGACCGAGATCGAATCGCCAATAAGCAGGACCCTCGGCAGTTTCGGATCATCCGTGATCCGAGCAAAGGCCGGGTCTCCCACCTGAGGATTGGCGGTGGACGACGCGTTGGTGGTCGCTGTGGCCAGACGGGCGGAAGCCGCCACACCATCGGTCTGCCTCTTGCGTCGAAATTCGCGGAACTCCTCAATCGTCAATTTGCCATCCTTGTCCAAGTCAGCGTCAGGATACCGTTGGAGGGTCCTCGCGAGCAGCTCAGGAGTGGCTTCGCGCTCCGCGGCAAACGCAGGCAACAGGCCGAGCACCCCGGTGGCGAGCAGCCAGTGAATGAGGAGGCGTTTGTGTCTCATAAGGCTAGGGGTTGAGAGGGTGTCAATTCGTGGCCGGTGAAGCAAGACTGCGTCGAACCACGCCGCTCATTCGACGTCTTTCTTTTTCTGTCGGTTCTTTCCGCCCTTCTTTCCGTCAGCGGTGGCCTTGGGCATCACCAGCCCCTTTTCTTCGTCGGCGCGATATTGCTTCATCTGCGCGATGACGCGGTTATGGTCGGGATTGTAAGCGCGGTCGCCGAAGGCGAGGTTCGTGTATTCCAACGGGTCGGCCTCGTGGTCGTAGAGTTCCATGCCGTCTTTGCCGCCATTCCATTCGGAGTAACGCCAGCGTTCCGTGCGCACGGACTTGCCCAAATCATCGCCCCACCGCAACACGGTGAAGGCCGGCTTCCATTCCCCGCCGGGATTTTTCAATAGCGGCACGAGACTGGTGCCGTGCAACCCGCTGGCCGGAGATAGGGCGCACAACTCGACGAGCGTCGGGTAGAGGCCCAGGAACTCGACCGTGCGACGGCAGACCTGGCCGTTTCCCGCGGCGCCGGGCGCGGCGATGATGAGTGGCGCGTGCGCGGCCTCCTCAAACAACGTCGTCTTCCGCCACAAGCCGAGGTGCTCGCCCAGATGCCAGCCGTGGTCGCCGAAGAAAACGATGATCGTGCTTTCCCGCAGCTTGAGCCGGTCGAGCGCGTCGAGCACCACGCCCACCTGCGCGTCCATGAACGACACACACGCGTAGTAGGCCGCCATGGTCGCGCGCTGGCGTGCTTCGGTCATCTTCGCGTCGGCGCGATTGCGCTTCAACGACAGCGGCGGGATGTCCGCGCGCTCGTCGGGCGGCTCCTTGGGCAAGACGACTTTGTCCGGCTCATACAAATCGTAATACTTTTTCGGCGCGACCAGCGGCTCGTGCGGCTTGTGGAAACCGGCGGCGATGAAAAACGGCTTGTCCTTGTTCTGCTCGATCAGCTGGACGATGCGCCGCGCCGTGTGGCCGTCCGGCTCGTCCTCGTCCTTGTTCAACGTCGCGGTGAAATGCACCATCCCGCCGCCCAACTGGCCGTCCTTCTCCAGCTTCTCCCACTCCGGCACGCTCGAGTTCGCCTTGCCCCGGCCCGTCGCGTTTTCCGCCACGTCCCATTTCACCGCGCTCTCATACGGCACGTGCGCAATTTTGCCGACGCGTGCGGTGAAGTAGCCGTTGGCCTTGAAATGCTCCGGCAGGAAGACGACCGCGTCGCCGAGATACGTGCGCGGCGGCGTCTCGTTGTTCATGATGCCGGTCACTTCGGGGCGGCGTCCGCTCAGGAGCGACGTGCGCGACGGATTGCAGAGCGCAAACTGGCAATAGGCGCGGTCGAAGCGCACCCCGCGCGCCGCGAGCGCGTCAATGTTCGGCGACCTGACGACCGGATGGCCGTAGCAGCCGAGGTCGTGGTTCAAGTCGTCGGCGGCGATGAACAGGACGTTGAGCTTCGGCTCCGCGGCGGGGGAGGTGCCGGGCAGGAAAGCGAGCAAACAAGCGGCGAGAAGCCAGCGGATGATCGAGATTTTTTGTGTCATGGGGTTGGGGGGCTGAATCATAAATCAACTCACGGCGGAGTGGGTAGTTTTGCCGGCAAGGGTTCCACTTTCTTATTAGCGCCGCCCTTGCGTGCCGGCTTGGACGGGTTCCCGTTCGTCTTGACGAAAATTTTCTCGACCGGCTCGCCGTTGTATTTTTTCAACTCGTTCGGCGGCGCGGCGGCTAGCGGTTTCTTTTCCAGCACGCCCGCGCGCATGAAAAAGTCCGCCGCATATTTCGACGAGACCTCGTGCCACGGCGCCTTGTTCACGAAGCCGTGCCCCTCGCCCTCCGCCAGATACAACTCCGCCGCCAAGCCCGCTTCGCGCGCCTGATTGTGCAACAGAACGCCATTTGCCAGCAGCTTGTCCGTGTTGCCGAAAAACAAGACCGTCGGCGGCCAGGCTTTGGTCACCTGTCGCTGTGGTCTTCGACGAAACGGAACGACTCTGCCGCTGTTGATATAACTGAGTCTTCTGAACCATTCGATCCCTCAATCCCGCTTATGAAAACCGTGTTCTGTTTCCTCCTGCTGACCGGCCTGATCGCCACCCTTCACGGGGTGCCGGCTGCCGACGAACCGATTGACTCCAGGAAGCTGCGCCAGCTCCACCAGAAGGTGAAGGATGGCCAGCAACTGACACCTGAGGACCAAGCCTATTACGAACAGGGCAAGTCCGCCCGAAAGAAGGGTGAGGTGACGAAGGGGAAAAGTGCGGACGCTTCCCCCGCTTCGGCGGAGAAGGTTTCGACCGGCCTTGTGCCGCTCACGGACATGAGCGCCGACGACCGCTACAAAGGCGAGGATGGCGGGCTTTACGGCGGCGGTGGCAACACTCCTCCCGCGACGCACCTGAAGGCGGCGCTGGAGCTGGCCGCAAAGATTCGGCCCCTCGATGCCGACGGCCAGCCTTCGCCCAACGGCAGGATCGTGCTGCTCACCCACGGTATGTCGAATACGACCAATGAGTCGCAGCGGTTCATCGAGATGGCTAACGCCGACCCGCGCAAAAACGCTGCGGTGCTGCTGATCGACGGCGCGCAGGGCGGTATCGACTCGCGCAAGTGGGTGCAGGACACGCACACCCGGCGCGACACGAGTCCGTGGGACACGCTCGAAAAGCGCATCAAGTCCGCCGGTGCCACGGCGCAGCAGGTGCAAGTGGTTTGGATGAAACACGCCGTCGCCCGGCCGGGGCAGTTTGGCGATTTCCCAAAGCACGCCGTGCAGCTCAAAGACGACACAGGCAAGCTTGTCCGCATGCTCAAGCAGCGCTTTCCGAACCTGAAACTCGCCTACCTCTCCAGCCGGAGCTATGCCGGTTATGCCGGCACCGATCTCAACCCCGAGCCGTTTGCGTATGAGGGTGCGTTTGCCGTCCGCTGGTTGATTCAGGATCAGATCAAGGGCGTGGACTCACTAAGTTGCGTTGCGGGGAAGGCGCCGCTGTTGCTCTGGGGACCTTACCTCTGGGCCGATGGCGAGAACGGGCGCAAGGCCGGCGACCTCGTTTACAAACGTGGCGACTTTCGCGACGACGGCACCCACCCCTCGGATTCCGGCCGGCAGAAGATCGCGGAACAAATGGTGAAGTTTTTCACCACCGATCCGACGGCAGCCGGCTGGTTTGTGAAGCATTGAGGATGCGGCCGCCGCTATCTGAAATCTGAACGCGCACCATTCATCTCAAGAACAATTCCTGACCAAGGCGAAATCATGAACCTACAAACCAAGAACGCGCGGGAGGCGCTCCGCTTCCTGACCAGCTTCCTTGCGATGTTTACCGGGCTGGCCGTGTTCGCCGCCGACAAAACTGCGCGCGGGCCGGAACAGCTTGAACAAATGCTCAAGCGCTTCCCTGACGCCGACACGGACAAGGATGGCAAGCTCACCGTCGAAGAAGCGCGGGCGTATTTCCGCAAAACGAAGTCCGCGAAGTCGGGCGATGCGCCGGCCAGCCCCGAAGCGGCGGCCAAACCGCCGGAAGCCAGGACGCCGAACACGAACGCGCCTGCCGCCGGGAAACAGTCCCGGGGCACGACTGCAAAGCAGAAGAGATACGACCAAGACGCGGGACCGCGCCCCGATCTGGAAGACGTGCCCTATGGGAATCACGAGCGGCTGAAATTGGATTTGTGGAAAGCGAAATCCGACCAACCCACGCCGATCCTGGTCTTCTTTCACGGCGGTGGCGGCGACAAATTGATGTATCGGGGGAATCGGCTGCTCCAGTTTTGCCTGCAACACGGCATCTCCGCGGCGGCGGTGAATTACCGTCCCAACAACCAGTTCCCGTTTCCGGTGCCGATGCAGGACGCAGGTCGGGCGATCCAGTTCCTGCGGAGCAAGGCTGGTGAGTTTCACCTCGATCCGAAGCGCGTCGCCGCCACGGGGACTTCGCTGGGCGCGAATGTATCCATCTGGCTGGCGTATCACGATGACATCGCCAACGCGCAGAGCGACGATCCTGTCCTGCGAGAGTCGAGCCGTCTTCGCTTCGTGATCTCCGGTGCCGGTCAAACCTTCAATGACATGGAGCTTTTCCGGCAGCGGGTCTATCCCTACGATCTGCCGGCGATGGCGGCCGCGAGTTCGCGGGAGAAGGCACGGGAGATTTCGGCCATCTACCATGTCACCAAGGATGATCCGCCGATTTTGATGACTTACGGTATTCCGCTCCAAAAACTTCCGCTCGCGAAGGACACGCCCAGGGGAGAACTGATCCACAATCCCGCCTTTGGCCTGCTGCTGAAGGAAAAACTGGATGAAGTGGGGATCGAAAATTATTTCTACCACGGCGGGAACAAGGCGCCGGCGGATGCGCAGGAGAAGTTCGTCCTCAAGCATTTCTTCGGCGACTCCGGGGCGCCGCCTTGACCCGGTCGTCGTGCAGAGGATACATCGCACTGAGCCATTATCCCTGCCGAAACCAAAGCCATGAAAAGAAATGTTTCCGTCCTTACACTCCTTTGCCTGCTGGGCTGCGCGGGCTTCGCCGCTGACGCGAAAAAACCAAATCTGATCCCCATCATTTCCGACGCGCCGAAGCCGAAGCCCGAGTTCCAATACAAATCCGACGGCATCGAAGTCCCCGCGGCGACGGCGGACGAGCCGCGCGTGAAGGCGTTCGGCCCCGAGACGGTCTCCGCGGCGAAGAAGTATCTCGACGACGGCGCGCATCATTGGGTGCGGGAGAAGACGTGCATCGCCTGCCACAGCACCGGCGTTTACATGGTCGAGCGCTCGGCGCTGACGCCGTGGCTCGGCACACCGAGCGAAGAGGTATGGCGCGACTTCATTGATGAAGTGCCGAAGGAGGGCGGCAAGGCTGACGCGAGCCCGATCAAATCCGTGTGGCGCAGCTCGGGCCTCGCATCGTGGGACAAGCACGTCGTGGGAAAACTGAGCGACCACACCGACCGCTCGCTGCGGCACACGCTCACGCTGCTCGGCGAGGATGGCGCCTTCCACACGATCAAGCAGGTCGAGATTCCCTACATCACCACGCACTTCGAGCTGACCGTGCAGGCCGCGCGTGCCATTACCACCGCGCCCGGCTGGCTGGCAAATCTCAAGGATGCCGACTTGCTCGCGCGCATTGAGCGGATGAAAAAATTCCTGCGCGAGCACGAGGCGGTGAACGACTACGAACTCGCGATGAAGCTCCGGCTCGCCTCGCTCATGCCCGACCTTGTGCCGCAAGACGTGCGCGACACCGCGACCGCGATGCTCTGGCGGCAGCAGCAGCCCGACGGCGGCTGGTCCACGCGGCGCATGTCCGACTTGATGAAGTGGCACGAGACGATGGATCCGAAAGTCGTCGAGATGATCAAAGGCGAACCCGACGCCGCGAACCCGGCGAGCGATCCCTACATGACCGCCTTTGCCATCGTGCTGCTACGCGAGAGCGCCGTGCCCCACGGACGACGCGCGCATTCAAAAGGGCGTCGCGTGGCTGAAGATGAACCAGCGCGTGACCGGTCGCTGGTGGATGAAGTCGCTCTACCGCGACACGTATCACTACATCACCTACATCAGCACCGCGCAGGCGCTCCGCGCGCTCGCGCTGTGCGGCGAACTGGAAAAATGAAAGACGCATCCTTCACACGCCGCCAATGGCTCGGCACCACGGCAGCCACCGCTGGCAGTTTCCTGCTGCCACGACTCCGCGCCGCGACCTCCGGCATCGCGGAGACGGAGCACTTCCAGTATCGGCTCGCGCCCGACGGGCCTTACGTGGACTCGCAACGTGACCACAAGGCGTTCGGCTTCGGCAGCGGGAAGATTTTTCTCTCCGAAGACAACGCAAAGACCTGGCCGCACAGCGCGGAGGTTGCGGAGGCGGACAACATCACGTGGAGCTGCCTGTTGAAAAACGGAAACGTCCTGTTCGCCACGCGCGAGCGGCTGTTCCGGAGCACGGACAACCTCAAGACGCATCGCGAGATCATCGTGAAGAATCGCGACGGCAGCGATTACCTCCCGCACAAGCCGCTGAACCCGGAACTCCCGGGCTGGTATTTCCACTCGCTCGACGGCGAGCACGTGTGGGACGTGAACGGCACCGAGATGCTCGTGTGGGGCAACTACTGCAACGTGATCGGCGGCGCCGTGCCGGTGAACATCTACTCCTCGACCGACGGCGGGCAGACTGTGAAGATCGCGTATTCGTTCGGGCAAAATCCGAAGTTCCAGCAGAAGGGCGCCGCGCCGGATGCATCGATGCTCGGCGACGCGGCGAACCAAGTCATCGCGCGGCACGTTCACAACGTGACCTACAGCCCGACCGAGAACGCCTTCACTGGCTGCGCGGCACCTACGACGCGAAGGGTGATGCGTGGAGTTGGAAAGTCATCGTCAGCGTGAACTCCGACTCACGTTTCAAATGCGGCGGTATCAACTTCGTGGACGGACGGGTCTATTGGATCGCCGATGCCAACGGCCCGAAGGTCGGCCCGGAACACGATCGCGGCATCTTCACCTGCGCACCCGCCGACATCGCCGACACGTCGAAACACACGCTGCTCTTCAACCCGAAGTTCGAGTCCGCGAACATGCTCGTCCAGGACGGCGTGATGCTCGCCACGCATTGTGCGCCGGCATCGACGTATGCCTGCGGCATCATCTACTCGCCCGACATGGGCAGGACTTGGGCGCAATACGACCTCAAGGAATTCGGCCCGCGCTCCGGCTGCCGCATCCACAGGAAAAATGGCGACGGCTGGTTCCGCCTCGATTTGCGCAAAGGCTGGATCGAGCGCGCGGAGGTCATGTTCATCAAGCCGAAGACGTGAAATTGAGCCGCATCCTCTGCTTCGCCGCGCTGTTCCTCACGCCGCTCCTCGCTGCGCAGACGCCGCGGCTCGATCAACTCGATCTGCTCACGTCGGGCTACCCGCGCGTGTTCTTTTTCCGCGCAGCGGAAAACGCCGCTGTGAAGCCGCAAGTCGCGTTCGAGGAGTGGGAGAAATGTTTCGCGCGTCTCCAAGGCATCGAAGGCAAGGTGCTCGACGAGGAAGTGACGCGGCGCAGCGCGCGCAACATCGACTTCTTCACGCGCTTCAAGGACGCGCACCCGCGCCAGCTCGTGCTCGAACATTACAACGGCCTCGCCCGCGATCCGCGCGATGCGGGCTCGCGATTCTTCGCCGGGCACTGGCTCTACTTCGGCGGCGTGAAGCTCGACGTGGACGTGCCGGCGCAGAGCGGCGAGTCGATCATCGAAGTGAGCGATATGCGCCTTTTCAAAACCGACAGCGGAAGGCTGGGAAAATCGAACGACGACATCGGCCTGTGCGACATCGCTGCGGACGGGAAGCCGGACTGGTTCAAGTCCGAGCAGGTGAAGCTGCTCGAAGTGAAAATCACGCGTGGAAAGGCCGGCACGATCCGCGTGCTGCGCGGGCAATACGGCACGACGCCGCGCGCGTTCGCGAAGGGCGGTGCGTATGCCGCGCCGCACATGAGCAACGGACCGTGGGGCAAGGACGGCGGGCTGCTGTGGTATTTCAACTTCGCCACCACCTGCCCGCGCGACGCGCAAGGCCGCACCTGCACGGACGTGCTCGCCGAGGAGTTCGCGGAGTTGTTCGGCAAAGGCGGACGCTTGGAGAAATTCGACGGCATCGAGTTCGATGTGATGCGCCACGCGCTCGGCGGACGCTCCGGCGGTCTGCGCGTGGGCGATGCGGATGCCGATGGCAAACCCGACGCCGGCGTTGTCGGCGGACGCGACGTGTATGGCGAAGGCGTGACGGCATTTTGCGAGCGTCTGCGCGAGCGGATCGGCCCCGACCGACTCATCCTCGCGGACGGCTGGCACTGGAGTCTCGTGCGCGCCTTCAGCGCGCTCAACGGGATGGAGAGCGAAGGCTGGCCGGAGCTGGGCGACATGGAAGTGAAAGACTGGTGCGGCGGATTGAACCGCGCGGCATTCTGGACCGCGCACTCGGCGGTGCCGCATTTGAATTACATCAATCACAAGGGACTCATCGCCGAGGGCGTGCGCACCGCGCCGTGGCCGTATCACCGACTCGTCTTCGCCGGTGCGATGATGACGGGCAGCGCGCTGTGCTCGACGTTCGCGCCGCCCGTCGCGGACGGCGAGCTATTCGGCGTGTGGGATGAATTCTGGCAAGGGTCCGCGCACAAACTCGGCTGGCTCGGCCAGCCGCTCGGCGCGCCCGTGCACCTCGCCTTTGCCGCGCCAGATGTGCTCGGCGACGTGGCCAAACGCGTCGCGAGTGACAACGCGGACGTGCGTTTCGACAAAGGCCTGCACATCACCGGCAAGGACGCCGCGCAGGAGCTGACGAGTTTCAAGCTCACCGTGCCCGTGTCGGCGAATGGCGAGTTGCTCGTGCGCTTCACCGCGCGTTGCGCGCCCGCGAAGATGCTGCCGCCGCGCACCCCGCGCCTGCTGCGCGTGGGCGTGAGCGAGGCCCGCCACGAACTATCGACCACGTGGCTCAACGAGCGCGCGATGGACTACACTTTCTACGCCACCGGCCTTCCGCCAAACCAACCCGCGTGCGTCACCTTCGACATCGAAGGCAGCGAGCCGCTCGCGATCACCGCGCTCGCCGCGCACGCGCAGGCCGACGCGATGGTGCGCGAGTTCGAGCACGGCACGGTGCTGGCGAACCCGTCTGCGCATCCGCACGAGTTCGATCTCCCGAAACTTTTTCCAGGTCGAAAATTTCGCCGCATCCAGGCCACACCGCTGCAAGACAAGGAGACGAACAACGGCCAGCCCGCGAGCGGCACGATCACGCTCGGCGCGCGGGACGCGCTCTTCCTCATCAAAGAATGAGCGCCCGATCATGACATCCTCACGTCTCATCTTACTCTTCGTCGTTCTTTGCGGTTTGCAGCGCACCGTCGCGCAGCAGGACAAGCCGCGGCCGAACATCATCCTCATCCTCGCCGACGACCTCGGCGCGAAGGAACTCAGTTGCTACGGCAGCACGGAACTCCACACGCCGAATCTCGATCGCATGGCTGCCGAGGGCACGCGGCTGGAGACGTTCTATGTCATGCCCAAATGCACACCCACGCGCGTCGCGCTGATGACCGGCCAATACGGATTTCACAATGGGTTCCTCGGCATGAGCAACAAAGTGTGGGTGCCCGCAAAGACCTCGCCGCAGCATGACATCGCGAACCATTTCACCCACGCCAAGCTCCTCAAGTCCGCCGGCTACTCGACCGCCCTCGTCGGCAAGTGGCAACTGTCCGGCTCGCTACCCACGCTCATTCACGAGGCGGGCTTCGACGATTATCTCATGTGGGCCTACGATCACAATCTGCCGCCCGGCGTCACGCATCCGGCTCATCAGAACGACGGCGAAAAGGTCAGCAAAAACGACTCCACTTCGCGCTACTGGCAGCCGTGTCTCATGGAAAACGGCCGCTACATTCCCACGACGCCGGAGGATTTCGGACCGGACTTTTTCAACGACTACGTCATCCGCTACGCGCGCAGTCACCGGGACAAACCGTTTTTCATTTCCTACACCTCCGTGCTCACGCACCAGCCGCGCGTGGAGACGCCAGACCCGGAGCATCCCGGCCAGCGCTGGCCGGCGGGGTTGAAGTCGAATCTCGAATACCTCGATCATCTCATGGGCAAACTGCTCGCGTCGCTCAAAGCCGACGGCCTCGATGAAAACACGATCGTCATTTTCGTCGGTGACAACGGCACTGGCGGCGACGGCAAAGGACAGGCGAGCGAACTTGGCGCGCGCGTCCCATTCATCGCACGCGGCCCCGGCGTGAAGCGTGGCGTGGTCTCGCGCGCGCTCGGCGATGTGACGGATCTTTTTCCCACGCTCGCGGAGTTCGCCGGGGCAGAACTGCCGAAGGACAAAATCTTCGACGGCAAAAGCCTCGCGCCGCTGCTACGCGGCGAGACCGACAAGCATCGCGACTGGATTTACGCGCACTATGAAGACGGTCGCGTGCTGCGCGATCCGCGCTGGCTTCTCGAAATCCCCGCGGGCGGCAAGGCGGAGAAATTCTTCGACTGCGGCGAGAACCGCGACGGCACCAGCTACAAGAGCGTGACGAAATCAACCGACCCCGAAGTGATCGCCGCGCACGAGCGCTTCGCATCCATCCTCGCCGCCATGCCGGAACCGAAACCGACCGACGATGCGGCACCCAAGCCGGAGAAGAAAAAGAAGAAGAAAGCCGCCGCACAATGAAACGAACCTTCTCCCTCTTTGCTCTGCTCGGCGTCCTTTGCGGCCATTGCTTTGCCGCCGATGCGGAGCTTGCCCGGGTTGCCGGCCAGTTGCGCGCCAAAGATGTGAATGCGCGCGCGGCCGCGGCGATGTCGTTGATAGAGCGCGGCGCGGAGGCGCGAGAAGTTTTCCCCGCGCTCATCCAGGCGTTGACCGAAGATCCCGCACTCGACCGCCTCGTGGCCGCGCGCGCTCTCTACGCCCGGCCCCGCCCGGCGGCGGACACGCCCGCGCTGCTCGGCGGATTGACGGAGGACACGAAAGGACGCGTTGCGGCGGCGTGGGAGTTGAGTCGCATCGGTCCAGCGGCCGGCGGCGATTCCACGCGCGCTCTCATCGCGGCGCTGAACCATCCCGACAAACACGCGCGCAATGTCATCGCCGTGGCGCTGGCGACGACCGGCCCGCAAACCAGCGATGCCGTGCCCGCTCTGCTCGCGGTGTTGCGCGAGGCGGGTTCCGCCGATTCGCCGCAGGCCAATTACAAATACCCCCGCGCATCCGCGGCCATCGCCCTCGGCATGATTGGGCCGGAAGCGCGTGAGGCGGTTCCCGCGCTGGTGGAAATTCTCGCGGAGAACGGAGGCTGGGAATTTCAGCGCGCCGCAAATTGTTTCGCGCTCGGACGCATCGGCCCCGCCGTTGCCGGCGTGCTGCCCGCGCTCAAGCAGGCGTCGCAGGACGCCAGTCCCATCGTGCGCGCGCAGGCCGCGCAGGCGATTCAGGCCATCACGTCGACAACGACAGCGAGCAGGGATGTCGTGACGCTCGTCCGCGCACTGGCCGCCGGCTCGCCGCGAGTCAGCCCGATGTTCATCGAGGGAATGCGCGCGCTGGGAGAATTCGCCGGCGCGATCAGACCGGCGGCCAAAACGGGTTCGCGCAAAGTTGCGCCGCCGGTCCATGAATCCATCGCGCTCGCGCTGGGCTACCTCGACTCGCTTCCGCAGCCGCCCGCTTCCGGGGAAATCGCCCGGCAGGAAAAAGCGGGCACGTTGAGCGACAGCGCCCGGCTTTACGTGATGGCACTCGGCGGAGTCCAGGCGGGCATCACGCCCGCGCTGCTCGAATCGCTGGCGCAAGGCGAACAGGACGCGCGCGTTCTCGCCGCCCGCCGGTTGTCCGCGCTCGGTCCGGCGGCAAAGGAGGCAGTCCCCGCCCTGCGCGCGAACCTGGGCGACGCCGATTGGCTCGTCCGCCGCGAAGCCTTCCTGGCCCTGTGCCAGATCGAATCGTCCGCCGCCGCTCCCGCCGCGCCGTCGCCCGCGAGCCACATCTACCAGACTTTCGGCGAGCGGAAGCTGCAACTCGCCATGCACTATCCGCCCGGCTGGAAAGCGGGCGACCAACGCACGGCCATTCTCTTTTTTTCCGGCTCACACAAAGTCCAGCCGGACAAGGACGGTAAACTTCCACCGCTCGTCGCCGAGCGCGCGAAGCTCGGCTTGCCAGTGGTCAATCGCGGGCCGGGCGAGAACCACGCGCCGTTCTGCGATGAGTTGGCCAAACGCGGGTTCGTTTGCGCGAGGGTCGAGTATCGCACGCGCGGCAAGGACGGCGTGCTGCCGGGCGAGGACATCGCCGATGCCGTGAGCGCGATACGCTGGGTGCGCGGCCACGCCGCAACGCTGGGCATTGACCCGAAACGCGTGGTAGCCGCGGGTGGTTCCTCCGGTGGGTATCTCGCCGCGAGTTTGTTCGCCTTCGAGGACCGGTATTCCACGAGTGGGGACGGCAACATTTCCGCGCGGCCCGACGCCATCCTCCTCTACTCGCCGCTCGTGGACTGGCTCGAAGCCGGAATCATGTCGGACAGTTTTCTCGTCGTGCTCAACGGCGACAAGGAACTCGGCGCGAAAGTTTCGCCCGCGCGGCATTGGCGGAAAGATTGTCCGCCGACACTCGTGATGGTCGGCACCGAGGAGCCACCCTTTACCACGGTCAAGGAGTTCGCCGAAAAATGGAAAGCCGTCGGCGCGCCGATGGAACTCTTCGTCGCCGACGGCGGCAAACACGGCTTCTTCGCGCAGCCCGCGTGGCTGGAGAGAACTCTCGCGCGCACGGATGAGTTTTTGAAAACGCGCGGTTTCTCCGACGCGTCTCCCGCAGCGAAGCAGGCGGAAGCGAAACCCGCGCCGTCGCCCGCCAGCTTCATTTACAAGACGTTCGGCGAGCGGAAACTTCAGTTGGTGATGCACTATCCTCCCGACTGGAAAGCCACGGACAAGCGGCCCGCGATGCTCTGCTTCGAGGGCGGCGCGAACAATCCCAACGACAAATCGGGCCAGCCCTACCCGCTGGCCGCCGAGCGCGCGAAGCTCGGCCTGCCCGTCGTCAACAACGGCCCCAGCCAGGCGTTCGCGGTGACGGCGGAGCATTTCGCGCAGCGCGGGCTGGTCTGCATCCGCGTGGAGTATCGCAAGCGCAAGGACGACGGCTCGATGCCCGACGACAGCATCGCGGACGCGGCAAGCGCCGTGCGCTGGGTGCGCGCGCACGCGGGCGAGCTCGGCGTTGACGCCGCGCGCATCGTCGCGTGCGGCGCGTCCGGCGGCGGGCATGTTTCCGCCAGCATCGCGGCGCTTAAGGAGTTCGACGCACCATACGACAACCTGAAGATCTCCCGCCGGCCCGACGCGCTGATTCTTCATTCGCCGCTGCTGGACTTCCTCGAAGGAGGCACGCGCAACACGACCTTCCTCTCCGCCGTCAACAACGACCGCGCGCTCGGCGAGCGCGTCTCGCCCGCGCGCCACTGGAGCAAGGACCAGCCGCCGACGCTGCTCTTCACCGGCGAGAAGGAGCCGGTCTTCGAGATGCTCTGCGACTTCGCGAAGAAATGGAAAGCCGCCGGCCAGCGCATCGAACTCGTCACCGTGGCGGGCGGACACGTCTCCTCTCTCAACGAAAAATTCATCGGCGACACGTTGCCGCGCATGGAGGCGTTTCTGAAAAGCATCGGTTTCCTTTGATGCCGTGCCCGCGCCGAAGGCCGCTAACGCACGCCCGGAGGAGCGGAAAGTAGTGCCCTAATTTGCGTCTTGGAATCGCTCCAAGGTCATGGTCCAGGGGGCAGGCTCAAGATGGGCGCGCGATCGTCGCCCAGGCGCGCGATTTGTTCGGCGGTCGCCGCTTGCGTCACCACTTTCAGCAGCCGGTAATCCTTTCCCGGCGGGCGCGGGAGCAGCAGCCCTTCCAGCGACGATCCGGCGGGCACGTCTTCCCAATGCTGCTCCTGCGTCGCCTTGTCCTTCTCCCCGAATCTCGAAATGTCCGGCACCAGCACCGGCTCCGCTCCCTCGCGCTGGATCCAATAGTGGCGGCTCTCGTTCCGCGCCGGACCGCCGAAGACGGCTTCGTCAAAGGGCACCTCGAATTCGCCTCCGGGTCCGCGCAGGAGCACCAGCGCGCGTTGCCCCGGTCGGACTTCCCGGCCGTTCTGGACGAAGCGATGGCACATGGCGGGAGCCAGCCCTGTCCCTTTACATCGTCCTTTCTCCTTTCCCTCCACTTCACGCTGGGCAGATCATCGACACGCTCGGAAAATACGTCCGAAAGCGCGTCGCATCGCGAGTCAGCAGCGTGAGACCCGCCACCTGCGCGTGCGCGCCGATGAAGAAATCCGGCAACGGCGCCGTGCGCGAACCTCCCCGACGCCGGTATTCGGCAAAGGCTTGCGCAGCCGGCCACGCCGCCTCGTAGGGAAGCGTCAGCCGCTGCAAAGGCCAGTCCGCCAGCGCCGCCACGACTTCCGCTTCCGCGCGAAAGGCCGGGCAGACTTCGGCATAGATCACAGGATTGATCGCCAGCTCTCCATCCGGCACCCGCGCCAGTTCGCCCTCCGACCACGGTTGCCAGACGGGATCGGCCGTCAGGATGTCGAGCAGCACATTGGTATCGACGAGCACCATCTCAGTCCTCGCCCCGGCTCGCGCGCATGATCTCCTCCGTGCTGAGCCCGCTCGTCGCCGCACCCACCGCACGCCGCAACCACGCTGGCGATGGCACCCTGGTCGCCAGCAGTCGCGGCATCGCTTTCAGCACGATCACCTGCACCTCCGCACCTTCCTCCACTTCCACCTCGGGAGGGAGCGCGATGGTCCGGTTGTGAACTCGCGCGGTGATGGTCATGGGCGCAGCCTACCGGAGAGCGTGAAGCTGGCAACACTCCTTTGCCCTCATTGGTTCACGGCTTCACCCGCCGCCGTCGCCGCTTGCGTCACCACCTTCAGCAGCCGGCAATCCTTTCCCGGCGGGCTCGGGAGCAGCAGCCCTTCCATCGACGCTCCGGCGGGCACGTCTTCCCAATGCTGCTCCTGCGTCGCCTTGTCCTTCTCCCCGAATCTCGAAATGTCCGGCACCCGCACCGGCTCCGCTCCCTCGCGCTGGATATAGTAGTGGCGCCTCTCGTTCCGAGCCAGACCGCCGAAGGACGGCTTCGTCAATGGACACCTCGAATTCTCCTCGGGGTCCCCGCATGAGCATATCGCGCGTTGCCCCGGTCGGACTTCCCGGCCTTATCGCTTCGTGCAGAAAAGCCGGCCGGTGAAACCGGGCGAACGCGCCACGGTCCTCATGCGCGGACCGGGCGGCGAGTTTGAGGTGCCGTTCGAGGAGGCGGTCTTCGGCGGACCGGCCCGCAGCGAGAGCCGCAACTACTGGATCAAGCGCGAAGGCGCGGAGCCCGTGATCGTGCCCGACATCGAGCGCTTCGGAGAGAAGGACAAGACCACCGGCGAGCAAAATTGGGAAGACCTTCCCGCCGGCTCGGCCTTGGAGGGCTTGCTGCTCCCGCGCCCGCCCGGAAAGGACTACCGGCTCTTAAAGGTGGTGACTCAGGCCGCGACGCCGGACCAAATCGCCCGGCTGGGAAACGATCGCGCGCCCGTGGTCCTCAACTCGGGCGCATGATTCCAGCGTGCCTCGGCCAGTTCGTCCGTTTGCTCATCGAGCACCACGGCTACCTTTTGCATCGGAGCAATGTTGTAGCGCGGACGCGGAGGCCAAGTGAGCCGGACATCGCTCATTTCGGCGAAGCGTTCGGCTTGTGTGAGACGGTAGCGGGAGCACCTAGCGGGAAGAATGGATCGCTCGTCCGCCAGGGATCAAGCTTCACGGTGTGGCCGCTCACTGTCGTTTTGACAGCGAGATTCTAGCTCTGACCCCGCCGTTCACCGCCGTTCACTCCAGGATGCTTATGCCCGACGGTTCGCCGCCCCGTCACGGCACCGCCGTCACCTTCACCCGCAGGAAGCGCGCGGGCGGAGTGCCGATGAGTACGTTATCGCGCACCTTCAGCGTTGCGGAGTTATTCAGCAGCACCGTGGTGGTCGCCGGGCTAAAGGAATTGCCCAGGCCGCTGAGCAGCGTGCCCGCGCTTTGCACCTCGTAGGTCACGCCGGCGTGTTTGGTGATGGTGATCGTGAGATAGCCCCCTTCGTTGACGGCTCTGGGCAGGCTCGCGGCGTCGGGCATGGTCGGGTTGAGGCTGAAGGCTTCCTCCAGGAGTTCGGGCACGCCGTCGCGATCGAAATCATCCAACGCAGTATGGCCGGCAGTGGTGGGCCAGTAGGTCAGCTCCCATGTATCGAGGAGCCCGTCGTTATCGGCGTCTGGGCCAAACCCGCTGATCGTCTCCATCAATCCGGAGGAGCCGTTCCGATAACCGCAAATAGTCCGTGCGCGCGCACGGATGTAACCGCTGGCGGGCAGACTCATGCCCGTGCGTTCCCAGCCGCCGGCAATGCGCGTGCCAGATCCCAGAAGGCTCCAAGTAGCGCCGTTAGTAGAAATCTCGAAGGTTACGTGTTGAGCCTCCGGTGAGGTGCCTCCACGCAGCCACTCAATCCGGCTCGGTCCGGACACGGAGAGAT
Organism: Chthoniobacterales bacterium; assembly: GCA_038238555.1. Taxonomy (GTDB): domain Bacteria; phylum Verrucomicrobiota; class Verrucomicrobiia; order Chthoniobacterales; family Chthoniobacteraceae; genus JANNXQ01. The sequence continues at coordinate 18,947 of JBBRXP010000040.1, forward strand.
TCTGCGTCGCAGTCCCATTCATCAAGCGGGCGAGCTTGTTGGAAATGTTACCGTTCACAACATAGAAATCGCCAACGATGAAGACCTTCCCGTCTTGAAGGAGTGTTACGCCATTGACATAACTATCGAGACTTGGGCTAAACGTGGGGTCCACTGAGCCGTTTGAATTGAGGCGCAGGATAGCTTTGCCCGGATCGTTCGCGAGGTATCCGCCGCCGACAATGATCTCTCCATCAGTTTGCAGCGCGAGCGAGCTAACCGATCCGCCAATCGAACTAAAAGTCGCGTCGATCGTTCCATTGGAGTTTAACCGTGCCACTTGTCCGCCACCGATCAGAATTTTGTCATTGGGAAGCACTGCGATGCAGTCGACCGATCCCACAGAAGGATTAAAGCTTTGGTCCAAGATGCCGGTGTCGTTTAGCCGTGCGAGGAGCCTTCGCGAAACGCTGCCCACGGAGGTGAAGTCGCCGCCAACAAGTAACTGGCCGTTCGATTGAATGGCGACGCAGCGAACAGTTCCATCAAAACTTGGATTAAAAGCTGTGTCCAACGTATGCGGAGCGGTGGCACTGAGTCGCGCCAGGCGATTACGGACTTGGCCTCCAACGGACGTAAAGCTACCTCCGATGACGATTTTTCCATCGGGTTGAACCGCCGTGCAAAACACTGAGCCATACTGTTGCACATCTGGAGTACTATACTGCGCCACAGAACCATCCCCTCCAAGGCGCGCAATATGAAAGTGAACGGACGTATAATTACGAATAATATCTCGAAGGTGGGAGAAGTTCCCCGCAATGAAGGTGTCGAAATCGGGAAGCGCGGCGAAGCATGAGATAACCGGATCCCCAATTATATATACTTCCGGAGGTTGGAAAACCTCTGAATAGAATTGTAGGTCGAGCCTCCCGTCGGGTTTCATCCGTGCGAAACGGTTATGGCTCATTCCATTGACCTCAGTGAAGCTGCCTCCCAGCAGAATATTCCCATCCCATTGCTCGATTGCCGTATGAACCTGGTTGTTGGCGTACCCACGCAAAGTGGGATCGAAGTCACCGGGCTGCGCAGCGGCGCGAGTCACGGTGATCACGTAGGTCTTCGTCGTCAGGCCATTCGTTACGACCGTGGTGATCGCATTGGAACCCACAATCAAATTTATGGCGCCGCTGGCGGAACCCGAAACGACCGATATCCCGTTGACTTTTACCGTGGATCCGGGATCTGCGGTGGTGGGTGTCACGGTGACGCTTGTCGTCGCGTAGGAGACGCTTGCCGAATAGTTCGTTATGCGAGCGGCGAACGCCGGCGTCAGCGTGCCGGTGCTCAAAACCAAACTTGAAAGATCCGACGCGAGCGGCGCGCTCGGAATGGACTGGAGGAAAACGCCGCGGCCCATCGTGCTCGCCACTAGCGCGCTGTCGGCGGGATTGTAGGTCATGTCATAGACCACGGCGTTCGGAAAGCCGGAGCCGAGCTTCACCCATGTGCCCAAGCTATCCACGAAGGAGCAATAGACACCGAGGTCGGTGCCCACGGCCACGCAATCCGTTCCGTTGAACCGGAAAAATTCGAGGGTGTGCAGCGAGCCGACGCCGGTGAGGTTGCCGGTGATGTTGGTCCAACTGGCGCCAGAATTGGCGCTGAAATAAACGCTCGCCGATCCCGCCACAAACACGTGCTGCCAATTGTTTCGATCCAGCACGAGATCCTGCACGTAGCCGCCCGGAAAAGCCGTGGCCGTGTCGGCGACCGCGCCGCCCGCGGTGGTGCGCAGCTTCACCGTCGAGTCGGATCCATAGTAGAGCACGTCGGGATTGGGCGTGCCCGCCAGCCAGCCGCCGTAAGCAATGGGTTGGCGAGTAAATGTGCCTGAGATCGGGGTCAGCGCGGTGACGGTGTCGCCTCGATTCAGCGATTCATAAACCGCGTTGGACCCACCGATGATGAGGTGCGTGGGATCGACCTTGTTCAACTCGACCGGCGTCACATACTGCACGCCAATCGGGGGCCCGCCGTTCAAGACGGTGAGGGCGGGAAACGCCGTGCTCACCTGCGCATTGGCCGCATTGTAGGTGCGGCGATAAAATCCGCCGAGGTCTTGTGAGCTGCCGTAGCGCAGCGATTGCCCGGGACTGCTCGTGTCGTCGATGGCCACGTCGCCGCCATCGCTGCCGGAGATGGAGGTCCACACCGTCGAACCGGTGGAGATCTGGATGTGCGTCCCATTGTCCTGCGTGCCGATCATCGCCACGTGGGCCACGCTGTCGTAAGCCACGTCGTGCGCCTCACAGACCGCGAGGTTTCCGATCACCGAGACCCACGGGCTTCCGTTGCTTTGCGGTGAGAGGCGCCGGTAGATGCCGCCGTCGTTGCTTTCGAGCAGATTGCCATTTGCGTCGCAAAACATCTCGCGGGCGTCCGGGTGCGGCGTGGTGTTGGACGCGTTGCCGCCTTGGAGGGAGGTGAATTGACTGCCGCGCGGCAGCAATGCATCTCCCCGGAAAAGGCCCGATTGCCCTCCGATATAAACCAGCGACGGATTGGCCGCATCCGTCGCGATGGAAAAATGGACATCGCCCTGACCGCCCGGGACGGGCGTATCCATCTGCGTCCACGACGCGCCAAGATTCGTCGAGCGCCACACGCTCTCGAGCGCCTTGCTATTGAGCACGGCGACATAGACCGCGGTGGTCGCGCCGTTGTTAAACATGGCCATCTCGATCTTGGTCGTGCTCGCCGTGATGCCAGTGATGTTTCCGGTCACGTTCGTCCACGTCGCGCCCGTAGTGTCGCTGCGGAAGATGCCCACCGTGCGCACCGCGGCGAAGAACCGGTTTTGACTCGCGGGATCGCCCACAAGATCGCTCACCGGACCCGCCGAAAGGCCGGAGCCGCCGGAGACCAGCGCGAAGGAAGTGCCAGCATTCGTGCTGCGGAAGACTCCGCTGCCAGCGCCGAAGCCCCACTGGCTGTCCGACGCAGCGAGGATCACCGGCCCGCGCGCCGCCACGCTCAGAAGATTTTCATTGGAAAAGGTACTCGTCCCGAGCGCGGTCCACGTGTTCCCACCATCGGTCGTCCTCAGCACGCCGATGCGTGTGCCGCCGACTGCCCCGAAACTGCTGAGCCGCCCGCTGCCGGCCACGAGCGTCTGCCGCGTCGAGTCGCCCGGGTCGAATTCGATCGCGCCGATCGAGAGCGAAGGCAGCGTGTCCGTCAACGCCGTCCACGTGGGGCTCGCGGCGGTCGCATTGGCTGTGCGCCAGACGCCGCCGTTGACGCTTCCGACGAAAAGGATGTCGGCATTGGTGGGATGCGGCGCAAAAGATTGGATGGCGCCGCTCACTTCGTTATTCGGCGGTACGGTCGCTCCGCCGTTGCGCGTCGGCGCCGGCCCCAACGGCACCCACGCCTGGCCGACTTGGCCCGTGGGCGCCAGGAGATCGGGCGTCCGCGCAGGCGGCACTTTGGGTTTGAGGTATTCCCCAGGCAGATCGCGAGGCAAATAGACCGGCTGCGGCGGCGCTTGATCCACCGAAGCAGCGTCACCGAAGAGCACAGATAAGGAACAGACAGCAAAGACTGCGAGCGCAATCACCTTCTTCATATAGTTGGGGGAGTTTGACGACGGTCGAGCCATTCAACCGAAGCGCTCGCAACGTGCCGGCGCGTCAGCTGTCTCTGCGCGAGGAGAAACTCGTCGTGCGGAGCGACTACGATTTCGTGGAAGTGATGGGAGTCCATGGCGTGGTCGGGACTGCGGGACACTGGAACCGCCGCAGACATCGGCTTGTGGGAAGTCCGCGACGGCGAATCTGGGAAAGAGATGGGAGAGGAACACGTCCAGTCCGCCAGTCCAAGCTAATTCTCGGATGTTTTAGCATCACCGGTTACCCAGGCGTGGTGACGTCGGTGGCGTGGGATCACATTGCTCCGAGACGCGCACGAGGATAGGGGTGTGCAGCGGGGTCAGAGCGAGATTCACGCTCTCCGTGTCTAAATTCCCCCGTTTGGACCGATGCGGAACGATCTGAGAAACCGCGACGGATTCTGTGCTCGACTCCTTCCGGCGATGCGCGTTTTCGTTACGCGATGAAGATTCGCCTGTGGCCATCAGTCTTGCTTGCCTTCACGCTGTTCTGCGTCCCGGCGCGGGCTTGGGATCAGAAGGGGCATCGGGTGGTGGCGGCGGTGGCTTGGGAGCACATGGATGCCGACACGCGGACGAATGCGGTGGCGATCTTGCGCGGGGCGGCGGGGGATTCGGATTTGCTGGCGGAGGATGCGGGGGGGCGTTGCCGCAGGCCCAGCGGGATCGGGAGTTATTCCTGCGGGCGGCGACTTGGCCGGATATTGTCCGGGCGACCAATCACCCGGCGCGGCGGGCGAAGTATCACCATTCTCCGTGGCATTACGTGAATATCTTCTGGCAGGAGCGGGGGCGGAAGCCATACGAGCGGCGGGACCTCAGAATCACGGGCGACCTCATCGCCCGCCTGGCGGAACGGGCCGCGGTGCTCGGCAACCCCGCGGCGCCGGCGGGCGAGCGGGCGGTGGCGCTGGCGTGGTTTGAGCATCTCGTGGGCGACGTGCATCAACCCCTGCATGTGACCGCGCGGATGACGGCCTTTGAGCAGCAGGGCGACGCGGGTGGCAATGGCTTCTGCCTCGGCAAGACTCACCCGGTGGGCGCGCACGAATGCTCCACCAATCTCCATGCGCTGTGGGATGACATCCTGACCACTCCGCATGGGACGGCCACCGTGGATGGCATCGCGGCGGCGCTGCAACAGCGCCACGGCAAGCCGCTCTTCATCGGACTGGGGAACTACGAAGGTTGGGCGCGGGAGAGTTACAAGGTCGCCACCACGAAAGTCTATCCCGTCACCCTCTTTCGCCGGGCGAAGCCGACGCCGGCCTATTATAGTATGGTGTTGCGCGAGTCGGAGGCGCGGCTGGCGCTGGCGGGTTATCGGCTCGGCGAAGGGCTCAATGCGATCCTACGGTAGGACACCGGATGGTGGTGAGACACGCGCATCATGCATTTTGCGGACACAACGCCGAAGGCGTTTCATCCAACAGCCCTGGGTTGCGAGGCACGAGCTACCCTGGGATTGCAGGAAAAAACGCCTCCAACTCCAACGGAGTTGCATCCCTGCGTGGCCGAGCCGCGTGATGCAACTCCGTTGGAGTTGGCCCTTCCTTCCATCTCGGACCCAGGGTAGCTCGTGCCTCGCAACCCTGGGCTGGCCGATGAAACGCCTTCGGCGTTCTCGCCATCCCCTTGAAGCTTTGGGGCGGACCGCTGAGGCTTGTCGGCAAACCGTTGAGTCTTTTTGGTAAAGCCCGAAGCCTTATCCGAAAAGCCTTAACCTTTTGGGGTCGAACCATTGAGGCTTTTTGGTAAATCCTGAAGGCTTTTCGTGGAATCCTTGAGGCTTCAAATTAAACCCTTGAGGGTTTTCCGGAAAGGCTTCGGGCTTTTGGGCTCAATCCTTGAGGCTTTCGGGGAAACGCTTGAGGATTTTGGCACAATTGGCGCTTGTTCGGAAGGCATGCCTGCTCCTTTAACGTGGGATACTCCAGGACTTACCTGGGATGCTCCTTCGGCTACGTGGGGTGGCACGACCGCTGCTTTAACAATCAGACGTATGACTAATACCAAAGCTATCATCGACTTCAGCAGCTACACCGCTGCTGAACTCGGGCCACTGGCCCAACATATCCACGATGAACTCGTGGCCAACGTCGCCGTCTTTGCCACGCCCACCGTGGCGATGCCGGCTTTTGCCACGCTGATCGCCACCTATAACACCAAGCTGGTCGCGCGCGAGAGTCGCGCGTCTGCGGACATCATTGCCTTTAATAATGCGCGCGAGGCGCTGGAGACGGGGCTCAACCGTCTCGGCAATTACGTGAACGATGTCGCGCAGGGCGACTCCTTGATCGTCGAGCAAAGCGGATTCCCCGGCTATCTCACGCAGCGCTCTGCGGACACCTCCGCGCCGGTCGCGCCGGAAAACTTGCGCCTGCGGCATGGAGACGTGAGCGGCTCGATCCTCGCTCGCTACCGGGCGCAACGCCAGCCGAGCACCAACGAGGTGCAGATCAATACCGGCAACCCGAACACGCAGGCCGACTGGCGCGCCGCAGGGATTTTCCAGGGACAGAAAGCGGAACTGACGGAGTTGACGCCCGGAACGAAGGCCTGGGTGCGCGTGCGCACGGCGGGCCTCCGCGGCGTGATGGGCGCCTGGAGCGACACGGCGCAGCTCATGGTCATCTGAGGAGCCAGCGATGGCCTTCGATCCTTCCGAACCGGAAGACGGCAGCCCGCTTAGCTCGGCGGTGATGCGCGGCCAGCTCAATGGGCTGAAGTCGCTCGTTGATGCCATCCCGGAAGGACCGCCTGGCCCACAGGGCGAGCAGGGTCCGGCGGGAGCGCAAGGGGAAGCGGGAGCCGATGGCCCGCCAGGCGACCCTGGCGGCCCGCAGGGGCCGCAGGGTGAACCGGGAACACCGGGAGAAGTATCCCAGGGGCAGCTCGACGGGGCAATCGTCGGAACGGCGAACAATCCCAGCGGGATCGCGCCTTTCAGCGGCACCTTCAGCGATCCGCCAACGCAGGCGGAGATGCAGGACTTTGCCGCGTGGTCGGAAACGCTGCGCGCGGCGCTGGTGCGGTGACGTTCCCAAAGCCTGGCCAAGTTTGCGGAGTGACCCTTCTCGCCCGCCCGCCGTCCTCCCTATTCCCCACCTCCTCCTCGGCGAGCGGACGCGGATTCAAGAGTGCCGGAACCTCGCTCAGTTCCCCGAAGCATTCGGCTTGGGCGAGACGGGAACGCCTGCACACGGCGGGATCGGCAAAACCTGGACAGCCAGCGGCCATTTGGTTCCAAATTAGGACACTACCGCGCGCCGTCATCTTCGACATGAAGGGCAACCCGGTTGCGGAGGTGCGGGACGTGTTCCAGAACAGGACCGACCTGAACCAACTGTGCGGCCCCTGCGAGTTCCGCATCGATTTTTTCGACGGGGATGGAAAGCCCCTCAAGTCCACCGGTGAAATCAAGGAGGCGGCGCGGTTGAAATAGGCCGCATCCCTCGCGAGGCCGTGCGAAGTTAAGCCCGGCCCTGCTCAGACGAAATCGAGGAGCGGATAGGCGCGGCCGAGGATGGGCTGTGATTTGGCCCCAAGCCATTTCTCGATCACCGTGGCATAGACCGAACGGAAGTCGGTGTGATGTTTCAAGTCGCCCTGGTCCAGACTCGTCAGGCTCGGCGGCGCGCCGTGGAAGCCCGCCTTGATCTTGCTGCCGAAGACATAAATCTGATTGGCCACGCCGTGGTCCGTGCCGCCGGAGGCGTTCTCGGCGACGCGCCGCCCGAACTCCGAGAAGCTGAAGGTCAGGAGCCGGTCCTCATTTCCCTGCTGCTGGATGTCGCGGTAGAACGCGCTCATCGCCGCGGCCAGATCGGTGAGCAGTCGCTTCTGATCGGTCAACTGGTTCGAGTGCGTGTCGTAGCCGCCCTGCGTCACGTAGAAGATGCGCGTGGGAAGTTTCCCGGCGATGAGTTGCGCGACCAGCTTGAGGCTCGCGCCGATGGCCGTGTCCGGGTAGTCCACGGTCGAGTGATATTTTTTAACGACGGCGCGGATCGTGTCGGAAGAGAGCTGCGCGTTCATCGCGGTGCGCTGGAGGTAATCGAGCGACGCGGGCGGCACCAGCGAGTCCATTTTGGCTGGCGCGGCGGCGGAACTTTTCTGGCTCATCTGCTTGAAGAACTCCTTCGCCGTTTGCATCGCGGCGGGGGTGCCCCCGCCTTCGTTGATCCACTGATACATCTCCGGGTCTTCGATGGACACGCCCATCGGCGCGGCGCTGGCGAAGGATTGCGGCGCGAGCTTGCCGATGTTGACCGCCGCGGTCGGGTCACAGCCCTTGCAGGCGTTGTCAAAGTAGCGCCCGATCCAACCATGCTGCTCGTTCTTGTCGGAGTCGCTCGCGGTGTGCCAGATCTCCATCGAGCGGAAATGGGAACGGTTCGGGTTCGGGTAGCCCACGCCCTCGACGATGGCCATCTTGCCCTCGTCGAAGATCGGCTTGAGGCGGGCGAATTCCGGGCAGAAGCCGAAATGGTCGTTGAGCTTGAGCACCTCGGACGGCCGCACGGCGAGCTTGGGCCGCGCCTTGTAATAGTCGTCGTTGGTGAACGGCACGACGGTGTTCAACCCGTCGTTGCCGCCGCTCAACTGCACCACGAGCAGGATGCGCCCGTCCGCCGCAGCCGGCGACTTGCCGTCCAGTGCCCAAGCCGTGCGGTCAAGAAAAGTCGGCACCGTCCAGGCGACCGACGCGATGCCGGCGGCACGGCGGATGAATTCGCGGCGGGTGTGAAGGTTCAGGGTGTTCATGGATTGGCTCCTCTTGGTTTCAGCAGAGTTGGTATTGCGGGGTGCTCATCATCAGATGGACCAGCCCCCGGATTTTCTGATTCGCATTAGGTTGCTCGGGACGGAATGGCTCGGGTGCGCCGCTCTCGCTGGTGTCGAGGAATTGTTTGAACTGCCGCAGGCTCTCCTCCTCCGCCTGGCCGTCCCACAGCACCCGCGCGAAGTGACGCACAACCGCGTCCGAGTTTTTCAACGCCGCGCGGTCGCCGAGTTTTTCCACGGCCAGCGGCGCGATGGTCGAGCGTTTCACCTGGTCTGCCTTTGAAACGGCGGTCGCCTTCTCCTTCTCCTTCACCTTCGCGACGGCCTCGGAGATGTATTCCTGCTTGGCCGTGCGCAGGCCGACCATGTCGGCGGTGGGGACGCCGTTGACGAGGAAGTTGGCGAAGTTGTAGCGCATCAGCAGGCTCGACGTGTTGACCCACGTCAGACCGCCTTTCCAGCCGCTCACGTCCGCGGGCATCAGCGGCTCCTGGCCCATCAGCCGCAGCGCCTTCACGATGACCGAGAATGACTCGATGGGATCGGGAATCTCGCGCCGCAAAAGCTGGCACGAACCGATCGCGAGCTGCACGGGACTCTTGATCTGCGTCCGCACGGCACGCTCGGAGAAGAAGGCGTCGCAGGAAAACATCCGCTCCAGCAGCGGCTTCAACTCGTATTTGCCCTCGCGGAAAACCTGCGCCAGCCCGTCCACCAGCTCCGCCTCCGGTTCCTCGTAGGCGAAATACGTCCACAGTTTTTTCGCGATGAACTTCGCGCACGCCGGCTGCTCGAAGATCATGTTCACGATGTCGCCACCGTTCCAGTTCCCTTTCTTGCCGAAAAAAAGTTTCTCGCCGTCGTCGTGCTGCGCGGGGTTGAACTTGAAGCACATCTCGGCGCGGCTGTAGCTCCAGCCCGTGAAGGCGCGCGCAGCCTGCTTGATGTCGTCCTCGGTGTAGTTTCCCTCGCCGAGCGTGAAGAGTTCCATGACCTCGCGCGCATAATTTTCGTTCGGGTGCTCCTTCACGTTCGAGTCGTTGTCCAGCCACTTGATCATCGCCGGGTCCTTGCTCATCTCCATGATCATCGTGTGAAAATTCCCGCTGGCGTTGCGGCGCATCGTCTCGTTTTGCAGCCACATGTAATAGGCGCTGCTCACCTTGAAGTTGGAGGTCGCAAAATGCCCGTGCCAGAACAGCGTGAGCTTCTCCTGCAACGGCCGCGTGGTCTCCGCCATCCGGCGCAGCCACCACTTTTGCAGTTCAAACGTGTAGGCCACCCCTTTCTGCGAATAGATGGTCAGTGCATCGCGCCGCTCCAGTTCCTGCTCCAGGTTTCGCGCGCCGCGGAGCACGCGCGCGAGGGTCTTGCGGTCCTTCTCGCCCGCCGCCCTCATCTTCCGCATCTCCGCCTGGGCGTTTTCGCCGGACTTGTGGATTTCGGCGATCTGCGCCGCGGTGGGCGGCACGGCCCATTCGGGGCTCGGGTAGGCATCGGGCGTGTTCTCGTAATGCAACCGGCGTTGCAGCCCGGCGGCGAGCGGTTCCTTGAGGGCGGCTTCGGTTTCCTCCACCGTCGCTCCGAACCCCGTGCGATTCAGAAAGTGGCGGGCTTTCTGTTCGTTCCACGGACCGCGGTATGGAGCCAGCAGTTTTGAGTCGGATGCAGGCATGGGAACTGGATGTGTTGAGGTCAACACTCAAAACCAACGGGCAGCGGGAAGGTTGCAAGGGCTGCTTAATACTATCAACTAAAGGTTACGGTCGCTTCCATCAGCAGTTGTCCGGCGAAGCGAAATGGGAAGCTCGGCTGCCGCCTGCGATTGAAACATTATCCGACCCGGCGGCGCCTCAGCGCCGGACCAATTGCGGAACGCAGACGCGAACCCAAAAGCGATATGAAAACCCCGATGCCAAACTCAGCTTCCACCACTCGAACACCACGCCCGCTCCTCCACCTCGCCGCAGCTTTGGCCGGAATCGGCTTTGCCGGTCTTGCCACGGGTGCCCTGATGGGAGCGCAGCGCGAATTCAACGAGGAGCAGTTGCAGAACATGCTCAAGCGGTGGCCCGACGCCGACGCGAACAAGGACGGCAAGCTCACGCCCGATGAATTTCGCGAGTTCCGCAGCCGCCATCGTTCGGCGGCTGGCGCGGCCAGCGCGCGTCCATCCCCAGCGGCGACGATCGCGGCCCCGACTAGTGCTCTTCCGCGGTTGGCCGGGACACAGCAAGCCGTGCGGATAGCGCGGCTCGACCAAGGCGAGCAACCACCGTACGGCAGCAACTCTTCCATCTCCCAAAAAAACGCTTCTTGCGCGTAACTTCCCTTTTCGTCTCATACTCGGAACTGAGCAAAACTCATTTGTTGTTCCCTGAGCTCTCTTCTTACTAAGACCAACTCTGTCTGACCGCTCATTCCTCGGTAAGCTGCGAAAGAATCAGCGTTGGTGATTCTGCTCAAATGAATGCGGAGCACTCCATTTTGATGTAACTTTGTGTGTTTTTACTTCACCGCCTTTCTTTTGGACCACCGGTGTAACGAACAATAACTTGGTGCTCGTAATTAGGTGAAAATCCCAACGACCTCACCCTCCGTGGTCCGTCACGCGGCGAATCTTTCCGGACGCAAAAGGCGGTGTAACGAATGGATACGGCTACCGTGCGGGCTGTTGGGAAGTTGTCAGCGGCAAGTGACGGCATCTTTTCCGAAGGCTTCCAGACATTGGCGGAAAATCAAGCATGCCCCGATTGTGGTGGAAACGCTTGGCGACCACCTCCGACTGGCCCGCATTGAACGGGGGCTAAAACAGACGCATCTCGCTGAATTGCTTGGGGTAGTCTATCAGACGGTCGAAAAGTGGGAACGCAACGTCGTGCCGATTGGCCCCAAGTCCCGCCCGCGTGTCATTGCCTTTCTCGGCTACGAACCGCCACAAGTCGCCGCAAACCCAACAGCTGACTCTCGCCTCGTTTGATGTTGGGAAGTTGCAAGCCGTTTTCTTCCGGAAAAGGTGCTAATCGAACGCTGGAAAAAGAAGCGGGAGCCCCGAAATGGGTTCCCGCTTTTTGCCGAAAGAACTTCGTCGTCTCGACTACGCCGCCACCATTGCCATCTGGCGAACCTCCCGAGCCACGCACTCCATGAGTTGCTTGGCATTGGGATGGTTCGCACGCCGTTTGCATATTCAGCCAGAGACGTTCTGACTATCCGAAACACCGGCTCAGCCGCACTCTTCGGCAAGAGGCCCGAGCACGAAAATATCGGTGGCGCCGGGAGAGCACGCGGTCGTCTCCCATGCACTCAGCACCGCGAGCCAAACATGCGGCCAGAATGGGCTGAAGGCTGGAACGTCTTCGTGCGTCAACTGTTGTTTGTTCGCTGGCCAGATATGGGATTTGCGCGACTGCTCGTCATTCAGCGCGGTGTGAGTGGCGATAGAAGGGCATCGAAATCGTTCGCACCGAACCGCCGTTTCAGCGCTTCCAACATGGCTTCCCGCGGCGGAGGACACAGGTCGCATCTATCTCGATGTAAGCAACGCCACGCTGGCTCCGGGTAGCGAGGCTCCCCATGTGTCCGGGCCAAACACGACGAGCCTTCGCGGATTTGGTCACGACGGCGTTGGTGCCACCGGACGGTAGAAGATTGACCTTGACCCGCCACGTTTTTCCCGCTGTCCTGCGCTCTCGTCAATACTGCGACGTTACGGATTCCCAGCCTCTGGGCTGCCATGCGGTGAAGAAAGCAGGATGTTCGGGGCCGCCTCGCCATCGAAGCACCCAAGCTCCCCCTTATGAAAACACTCGCATTACGTCTCGCCACCGTGGCGGCGCTCCTCGTCACTGGCATGGTGGCCGCGAGATTTTCCGGACGCTGCGGAGCCTCGGCGGGGTAGGCGCCGTTCCGGTCCGTCGCGCCGATGACCGTCCCGCCACGCACGCCACCGCCGGCGAGGAACACCGTCTGGCTCGCGCCCCAGTGATCGCGGCCCGGCAGCGTCGCGCCGGCGATCTTCGAGACCTTCGGGGTGCGCCCGAATTCGCTGCCCATGACGATGAGCGTCTCGTCGAGAAGGCCGCGCGCGTCGAGGTCGTCGAGCAGGGCGCTGACCGCGCGGTCCATTGGCGGCAGGAGAATGTTTTTCAGGTTTGGGAACGCCGCCTGGTGCGTGTCCCACGTCTCGTTGTTGCCGAGGTTTAACTGGACGAGGCTCACGCCCGATTCCACAAGTTGCCGCGCCATTAGCAGCGACCATCCGAAGCTGTTGCGACCGTAGCGGTCGAGCGACTTGGCGTCGGCCTTCTGCAAGTCGAAGGCGTCGCGCACGCCGCTCTCGGTGAGTAGCGAGATCGCCGCCTGCCGGTAGCGGTCGAAGCCCGCGTCCTCCGCCGTCGCGTCGTAGAGTCGCGACTGCCGCTCCAGGCCGTCACGCAGCGCCGCGCGATCCAACACGCGCTCCTCGTTCAGCCCTTGCGGCAGCGCGAGGTGCGGCGCCTCAAAGACGAGCGCGCGGTCGATCATCGGTCCGTCCGCATGATGAAAGAGATACTCCGGATAGGCGCCGTAATTCGCGGGATGATACGGCGACATTTCCACAAACCACGGTTCGTGCTGGCGTCCCATCTGGCCGCCGAATTGCCCCGAAGGTGTCATGCTGGGCGCGAGTCCGCCGGAGAGGAAGATGTAGATGACCGACTTGGCGCGGCGTTCGTCCCGGCGAGCGCGCGCAAGCCGGCGAGGTGGTTCATGCCGAGTCCGAGCAAGCCGATCGCGCCAGCTTGGATCGCCGCGCGGCGCGAGATGCCCGTCGCGTGCGGGCAGGAAGGTTGGGCGCCGGGCTCACAGGGGAAGTGATCGTCTGGACGCGAGTGTCTTAGATCGCTAAGAATCCGCCACTTCGCGGGCTGTGTTTGGTGACGCGCCCTCCTGAACTTTTCCGAAACGATGCTCACGCTTCACGCCCAAGGCCACGGCCGCTTTTGCGACGGCCTTTCGCGCCGCGATTTCCTGCGCATCGGCGGGCTCGCACTCGGCGGACTCACTTTGCCCCAGATGTTGCGCGCCGAGGCCCAGTCCGGAGTGGGGCGCTCGCAAAAGGCGGTGATTATGATTTTCCTACCCGGCGGGCCGTCGCATCAGGACATCTTCGATTTGAAAATGGACGCGCCGGCGGAGATTCGCGGGGAGTTCAGGCCGATCGCGACGAACGTGCCGGGCATCCAGATCACCGAGCACTTGCCGCGGCTCGCGAAGATGATGGATCGCTGCACGCTGATCCGCTCGATGAGCGACTGCGACAGCGGGCACGACGCGTTTCAATGCCTCACAGGCCGCTCCTTCAAAGGCCAGCCGCTCGGCGGATGGCCGGCGCTTGGCTCGACGCTGTCGAAGATGCAGGGCGCGATCGACCCCGCGGTGCCGCCCTTCGTCGGGCTCGCGCCAAAGATGGGCCACATGGAATGGGCGCGCTGCGGCGAGCCGGGCTTCCTCGGCGTCGCGCATGCGCCCTTTGAGCCGAACAAGGGCAGCGGCATGGACGACATGACGCTCAATGGCGTGACGCTCGACCGCCTCGCCGATCGCCGCACGCTGCTGAATGGCTTCGATCAATTCCGCCGCGATGTCGATGCGAGCGGCGTGATGGACGGGCTCGACGCTTTCAATCAACAAGCCTTCGGCGTGCTCACCTCGAGCAAACTGCTGCACGCGCTCGACGTGACGAAGGAAGACCTGCGCATCGCCGCGCGCTACGGCAAGGGCGACCCGAACAACCGCAATGACGGCGGGCCGAAGTTGATGGAGCACTTCCTCGCCGCGCGACGTCTGGTGGAAGCGGGCGCGCGCTGCGTGACGGTCGCGTTCAGCCGCTGGGATCATCACGGCGACAACTTCAACGCGCTGCGCCAGGACTTGCCGATGCTCGACCAGGGCCTCACCGCGCTCATCACCGACTTGCACGAGCGCGGCCTCGACAAGGATGTGTCGGTCGTCGTGTGGGGCGAGTTCGGACGCACGCCGACGATCAACAAAGACGCCGGCCGCGATCACTGGCCACGCGTCTCGTGCGCGCTGCTCGCCGGCGGCGGGATGCGCCACGGGCAGGTCATCGGCGCGACCGACCGCCTCGGCGGCGAAGCGACCGAGCGGCCCGTGATGTTCGGCGAAGTCTTCGCGACGCTCTACCATCGCCTCGGCATCGACGTGACGAAGACCACGATCGATGACCTCACGGGCCGTCCGCAGTATCTCGTGCCGCAGGACTGTGCGCCGATGAAGGAGCTAATCTGATGCGATTCACACGCGCAGCCTTGATCACATTGCTCGCGCCGCTCGCCGCGCACGCGCAGCCGATCAACTTCACCAACGACATCGTCCCCATCTTCACGAAGGCCGGATGCAACGCCGGCGGCTGCCACGGCAAGGCGAGCGGGCAGAATGGATTCAAGCTCTCGCTGCTCGGCTTCGAGCCCGCCGAGGACTACGAGCACATTGTGAAGGAAGCGCGCGGACGCCGCGTCTTCCCCGCCGCGCCGGAGAACAGCCTCCTATTGCTCAAGGGCCTCAACGCGACGCCTCACGGTGGCGGCAAGCGGCTCAACCCGAAGTCCGAGGACTACGCGCTGCTCGTGCGCTGGATCGCGGAAGGGATGCCGTTTGGAAAGGACAGTGATCCGAAAATCGCGCGCATCGAAGTGCTCCCAGCGCAACGGACCATGGCGCTCAATGGCGAGCAGCAACTCGCCGTCATCGCGCACTACACCGACGGCTCGAAACGCGAGGTCACTCACAGCGCGCTCTACGAGCCGAACGAAAAATCGATGGCCGAGGTCGATGAGGACGGACGCGTGAAGCTCTTCGATCAGCCGGGCGATGTCGCGATCATGGTGCGCTACCAGGGCAAGGTCGCCACGTTCCGCGCGACGGTGCCGCTCGGCGCGCTCGTGGAGAATCTGCCGCCGGCGCGCAACTACATCGACGAGCAAGTCTTCGTGAAGCTCAAGGCGATGGGGATGCCGCCGTCCGATCCGTGCGACGACGCCACCTTCATCCGCCGCGTGAGCATCGACATCGCCGGCCGTCTGCCGAGCCTCGACGAAACGAACCGCTTCCTCGCCGACAAGGATCCCGCGAAGCGCGACAAGCTCATCGACACGCTGCTCGCGAGCGCGGAATACGCGGACAATTTCGCGAACAAATGGAGCGCGCTGCTGCGCAACAAACGCACCAAGCCCGCCGACGCGCCGGGCACGTTCGCCTTTCACGGCTGGCTGCGCGAAAGCCTCCGCGCGAACCGGCCCTACAACGAAATCGTGCGCGACATTCTCGCCGCGACCGGCGACATCGCGGAGAACCCGCCTGTCGCGTGGTATCGGCAGGTGAAGGAGCCGCAGCAGCAACTCGAAGACGCCGCGCAACTCTTCCTCGGCATGAGGATGCAGTGCGCGCAGTGCCATCATCATCCGTTCGAGAAGTGGAGCCAGAACGACTACTACAGCTTCTCCGCGTTCTTTTCGCAAATCGGCCGGAAGGCCACGACGACGGCGAAGGAGAACGAAATCATTTTCCACAAGCGCGGCGTCGCGACCGCCGTTAACAAAAAGACGAAGCAGCCGGTGAAGCCCGCCGCGCTCATCACCGGCCCGCTGGAGATCGCACCCGACGACGATCCGCGCCTCGCGCTCGCCGATTGGATGAGCAACAAGGCCAACCCGTTCTTCGCGCGCACGCTCGTGAACCGTTATTGGAAACACTTCTTCAACCGCGGCATCGTCGAGCCCGAGGACGACATGCGCGAGACGAACCCGCCGTCGAATCCCGAACTGCTCGACGCGCTCGCGCAGCATTTCATCGCGAGCGGCTACGACTTGAAGGTGCTCATCCGCGACATCACCCGCTCGCAGACCTACCAGCTCAGCGCGGTGCCGAATAACTACAACAAGCCCGACCGGCAGAACTTCTCCCGCTACTACGCGAAGCGACTCACCGCCGAGGTGCTCTTCGATTCGATCAACGAAGTGACGCGCACGCCGGGCAACTTCGCCGGTCTGCCCGCCGGCACGCGCGCGATTTCGCTGCCCGACAACAGCTTCAACGCCGGCTCGTATTTCCTCACCGTCTTCGGCCGGCCGGAATCATCCAGCGCGTGCGAGTGCGAGCGCACGCAGGAAGCCAGCCTCGCGCAAGCGCTGCATTTGTTGAACGCAAAGGACATCCAGGAAAAGCTCGCGGCCGACACCGGCGCCGCCGCGAAGCTCGCCGCCGATCCGCGCAGCGACGACGAGAAGCTGCGCGAACTCTACCTCACCGCCTACGCGCGTCCGCCCGACGCGAGCGAACTCGCGCTCGCGAAAGCGCATCTCGACAAGCCGCGCAAAGCCGTTGACGGCCAGCCGCTCGACGCCGCGAAGAGCAAGCGCCAGGGCTACGAGGACCTGCTCTGGGCGGTGCTCAACACGAAGGAATTCCTGTTTAATCATTGAGCCGAATGGCCAGACGAGCGCTTGGGTTCCTGTGCATTTGCGTCGCTTCGTGCGTCGCCGCGGAGCTTCCCGTCATCCGGCTCGACACGATCTTCCCGCCCGGCTGCAAGGCCGGCACGGAAATCGAAGCAGTGATCACCGGCGCCGATCTCGACGAGGCGAAGGCGCTGCACTTCTCGCATCCCGGCATCACCGCCGAGCCGAAGGACAAACGCTTCGTCGTGAAGATCGCGCCCGACGTGCCGCCGGGCATCTACGACGTGCGCGTCTCCGGCCTGCTCGGCGTGTCGAACCCGCGCGCGTTCGTCGTGAGCGATCTGCCGCAGACGACGAAGCCCGGCGCGAACATCACGCCCGAAACCGCGCTCGAATTGCCGCTCGATTCCACGATCGCCGGCACCGCGACGGCAGCGGTGGCGGACTGGTTCAAGTTCACCGCGAAGAAAGGCCAGCGCCTGATGATCGACTGCGCTGCGGCCGAGATTGACTCGCGCCTGACCCCCGTGCTCACCGTGCTCGACGCCGCGAGTCACGAACTCGAGACAAGTCGCCGCGGCGGTCTGCTCGATTTCACCGCGCCCGCCGACGGCACGTTTCTGCTCCAGCTCCACGACCTCGCCTTCGCCGGCGGCGCCGAGCATTTCTATCGTCTCACGCTCACCGCCTGCCCGCACATCGACTTCATCCTGCCGTCGTGCGCGCTTCCGGGCGCGAAGGAAAAGTTCACGCTTTACGGTCGCAACCTCCCCGGCGGCGCACCGTCGGATTTTCGCGGACTCGAAAAACTCGCCGTTGAAATCGACGTGCCCGCGACCGGCGACACGCGCGCCGACGGACTCACTCTCCCCGCCGCCGCCGCGCTCGACGGCTTTTCGTATCGGCTGAAATCGTCGAACCCCGTCTTCATCGGCTTCGCGAGCGCGCCTGTCATCGGCGAGCAGGAGAAGGTCACGCCGCCGTGCGAAATCGCCGGCCAATTCTTCCCCGCGGGCGACGTGGACACGTTCACCTTCGACGCGAAGAAGGGCGAGGTCTGGTGGATCGAAGTCATCTCGCAACGCCTCGGCCTGCCGACGAATCCGTTCCTGCTCGTGCAAGACGCGCAGGAAACCTACGGCGCGGATACGAACGTCGGCGGCCCGCGCTTCAGCACCATGAGCAACGATCCCGCGCTGCGCTTCGAGGCGAAGGAGGACGGGCCGGTGCGCGTGAAAGTGCGCGACCTCTCCGGCGGCGCGCGCAACGATCCGCGCAACGTCTATCGGCTCGCGATCCGCAAGGAGTCGCCCGACTTCCACCTCGTCGCGCTCGCCGAGCCGCCGGCGGAGAAAAAGGACGATCGCACCGCCGCGCCGCGCGCGCCTTTGCTCCGCGCGGGCGGCACGATCGGCATCAAGGTCGTCGCGTTGCGTCGCGATGGCTTCGCGGGCGAGATCGGACTGCGCGCCGAAGGTCTGCCGCCGGGCGTGACGTGCGCGCCCGCGACGATTCCTTCCGCTGCAAGCGAAGGCACGCTCCTGCTCACCGCCGACGCGAAGCCCGAACGCTGGGTCGGCGCGATCCGCATCGTCGGCAAGTCGGGCGACATCGCGCGCGAAGCCCGCGGCGGCGCCGTGCGCTGGACCGTGGCCGATTTCAATATCGACGCCGTGCAGGCCCGGCTCACGCGCGACTTCACGCTCGCCGTGAGCGCCGCGGAGACTGCGCCCGTGAGCGTCGCCGCCGAGAGCAAGAC
>JBBRXP010000041.1:0-37548 GCA_038238555.1 Chthoniobacterales bacterium
GCCATCGCGGCGGTGCCCGATCCCTCGCACCCGCTCACCATCGCCTTCTACGACGAGAAGCATGATTACGTGACCGCGCCCGATGCGCTCCCGCAGCCGCTCTCTTCGGGCGTCGCGTCGAAATATCTTTGCTTCGGCAACCCCAATCACTCGCTCTTTCAAACACTGACCCGGCGCGGCTTTCCCGTGGTCAGCCTCGGCTACGATGTGCCCCTCCCCGGCGTCCACAGCATCCTGCCCGATTACGCGCGGGCCTCGCGTTTGGCCATCGAGCATCTCGCCAGGCTCGGGCACCGCCGCATTGCCATCGTCTCGGGACCGTTTGGGACCACCGATGCGCAGATCATCGAGCTCAACCGCGGCGTGCGCCTGGCGTGCGAGGAGCATCGCGTGGCGCTCGAACCGCAAAGCATCATCTACGGCGATCTCAGCGACGAAGCCGGCACCGCCGCGCTCGATGAACTCTTTACCCACAAGCCCGCGCCCACCGCCATCTTCTGCCTGAGCGACGCGAGCGCCTCCGCCGTGATCACACGCGCCACCGAGCGCGGCGTGGCGGTGCCGCGCGATTTGAGCGTGATCGGATGTGCCGATGACCCATGCACGCGGCTGGCCCGCCCGCGGCTCACCACCGTGCGCCTTCCCGCGGAGGAAATGGGCGCGGCTGGAGTGCGCGGGATCGACCGCATGGTCACCGAGCCCACGCTGGGCGGTCCGGGCCGGACGCTCCTGCCGGTAGCGCTCTTGGAACGTGATTCCACGGCTGCTCTGCGGAAGTGAGAATGGAGACCTGAAACCTGAAATTTGAAACCTGAAACCTGAGTGGAAGATAGCGCGCGTGGCGCGGAGCGACTCAGGTTTTAGGTTTCAATTTTCAGGTTTCAAATTGGCTCTTGACCGCACACGCAATCTCCACGAGAAACCCGCCCCTAATGAATTCCGCCTCCATCCTTTCCCTCGGATCCTCCGCTCTCGCCGTGCTGCTCAGCGTCATCATGCTCTTCCGGGGCGGCTCGAATCTTTCCCTGCAAACCGAACTGCAAAAACGCACTCAGGACGTGACCGCTCAGCAGCAGGACATCCAGCAGCAACAGCAAGTGATCCAAGCCCAGCAGCAGCAGGTCACCACCGCCCAACAACTCGCGCAACAGGCGGGCCCGCAAGTCATCGCGAACCTCAAAGTCTCCGGCACCCGCAGCAAGAACGAAGAGATCTTCGCGCTGCTCCTAAAATACGGAGTGCAGACCACCGCGGAGGAAAAGGAGCAGATCCGCAAACTTCTCGAAGAGGAGAGGGCCAAGAACAAGGACTCGGCGAAACCACCGGCCAGCGCTCCTGAAAAAACTCCCGCTACGACGCCGGCCAACTGATTTTTCCATGAACAACCCCGACCTCGACGACCGCTCTGCTTCCGACATCAGCCTGCACATCCCCTTGGGCATCCTCGCGCTTGCCCTCGCTATCTTCTTCGGCGTCGAATTGCGCAGCTCCAACAAGCAGGCCGACATCATGAAGTGGCAGCTCAGCAACCTCGACAAGCAAGCCGACAACCTGAAGTCCGCGCAGGCCCAACTGGCCGACCTCACCGAGCAGCGCAAGGAAACCGTCAAACAGGCGCAAGCGATCCAGGGGCAGTACGTCAACCTCTTCAACGATCTCCTCGACATGGCCGGCAAAGGCGACAAGGACGCCAAGGAAGTCGTCGAGAAATGGGGCATTAAACGCAACGAACCCATCAAGTCCGATGCGTCGTCGAAAGACGCGCCCAAGGCAGCGAAATAAGAAGCCCCGAGGAGTGGCGACACTCCTGTCGCCTTGATCCGCGCAGCGGCTACCCGACGGGCGTTCGACTCGGAAGACGCGCTCTGTTGGCGAACGGCCTCCGGCGCGACTTCGTCGCGCAAGGCGACAAGAGTGTCGCCTCTCCTCGAGCATCGCACTTAGCTGATGCGCATCGGCATCAACACATACAGAAACGGACTCTGGATTTTGATCACCCCCGGGCTCATCTCATCGATGAGATCGAGATAGACCTCGTCATTGGAAAGATTGCGCAACGGCGCCATCAGAAACTCCGGATTGAAAGCGATGGAAAATTCGCGGCCCTTGTAAGGCACCGCGATGGACTCTTTGGCCTCGCCCACGTCCGGCGTGTTGGCGGCGATCTCAAGGTTGTTCTTTGAGAAGACGAGTTTCACCGAGTTCGACTTTTCGCTCGAGAGCAGCGAGACGCGATGCACCGCGTTGAGGAAAAGTTCGCGCTCGAGCGTCATGCGCTCCTTGGCGTCGCCGGGGATCACCTGGCGATAGTTCGGGTAATTACCTTCGATGAGTTTTGAAACCAAAAAGGTGCCGCCCACTTCAAAGGCGACCTGGTTTCCTCCGACGCTCATCTTCACGTCTCCTTCCTCGCCGAGCATTCGCTGGAGTTCGGTCACGCACTTGGTGGGGATGATGAGGTCCGCTTCCTGGCTGCGCGGAAATTCCACCTCGATATCCACCAGCGCGAGCCGGCGCCCATCGGTGGCCACCATGGTGAGCTTGTTTTCCTTGAAGGCAAAGAGGATGCCATTGAGCACGTAGCGCGTCTCGTCGGTGGAGATCGCATAGCTCGTCTTCTTGAGCGCGTCGCGCAGCAGTTGCTGGCTGAAGGTGAAAGTTTTTGCGTCCTCAAATTTCGGCAGCGGCGGAAACTCCTCCTCGGGCAGACCCATGATCTTAAAGAAGCTCTGCCCGCACCGGATGGACGCGGCATTCTTCGAATCGACCTCCACCTGCACTTCCGCGGCGGGCAGCTCGCGGACGATGGTGGCAAGCCGGCGCGCGGGCAGTGTGGTGCCCCCGGCCTTGTCCACCTGCGCCTCGACGGTGCCGCTCACGCCCACATCGAGATCGGTGGTGGTCAGCCGCAACTGTGAGTCGGCGGCCTGGATCAGGACGTTGGAAAGGATCGGCAGAGTGGTGCGAGTGCTCACGACGTTCTGCACGGTTTGGAGCCCTGCCAGGAGTTTCTCTTTGCTGATGCTAAATTTCATTCGGGGAAAAAACGATGCGTGTAGATGAATGATCGCTGATGGGGAGGCAATCCTTTTTACGACTGCCCGCCCAATCCATCTCGAGCCCATTTCCTCCCCTCCACCGGCACCGGCTTACGGCTTGGCGATCTCGACGCGGTAGAATTTCGCGGCGCCGCTCGAGTTGAGATCGGTGACTGTGCGCACCGTTCCGTTATCGTTTTGCAAGAAAGAGACGAGCGAATTCCACCCGCCGATGGTGAGCAGATTGGGCTTGGTCGTTACCGAGTAAGTGCGGTCGCTCAAGCGCGGATTGAAGATCAAATTCTTCTGTCCGGGCTGGGCCGGCACCGGCGCGATCTTTAAGACAAAGCGCGAGTTGGGATCGAGCGGATTAAGTCCCGCGATGAACTTGAAAAAGTTGGTCTGGCCGGCGCCGTCGAAGTCCACATTGGGCGCGGCGTTCGGGTTGGGCGGAAGGCCGAAGTATTGCACCTGCCACGCATCGTCGATGCCGTCGCCCGAGTAACCGGCCAGATCTTCGCCATTCACGTTGAGCACGGTGAGCGCGAGAGTGCTGGTATAACTCAAGTAGTTACCCTGCGCCGTGGCCGCGGTGTCCTGGTAAACGATGCCCGCCGTCCCCAGTCCGCTCGCATCGCTGGAGGTAAGTGGTCCGCTCGCCACGCTCCAGGTTACCGTCGAAGCATCCACCGCGAGCGTCGTCGCGTCGTCGAGAAGTTGCGCGGCGCCGAGTTGGAGCGTGCCGCCTTCGTTGATGGTCGTCGGGTTCGCGTTGAGCACGAACGCGCAACTTCGTAGAGTTGGCCGATGCAACCGCTCTTGGCGCTCTCCGCAGGCGCGGCGACATGGGAGACGCCCGCGATGTTACCGAGGCTACCATCGTTCGAGTAAGTCGCGGAGGAGGTGTGCCGCCCGCCTTCATCGGAAGTATCGGTGAGTATGACGAAGCTCACGCTGCGGCGCGGCCCGGCGTGGAGATTCACCGCCGCGAGAAAGGCGACGGCGCTGGTAAGTAGAACGGCGCATTTCGTGTTCATGGCTTGCATGCTCATTGGCCCACGGTCGCGGAGCCTCCGGTGGAGATCATGGTTACTGGGATTGAGATGGGCGTTGAGAATAACTCCGCACTGGAGCCCGGACCTTTGATGTGGATGGTCCTTGCCCTCTCTTGGAAGTAATGAAGCGGCGTCGAGGCCGGCATGGAGAGTCTTATACGGCGCCGCGAATGAACCCCGTTCCACTCCATTGTAATTGAAATCCACCCCGGATTGTACTCAAAGAAACTTACCGGGGCTGGAAATAAGGGGTTGGTTTGCCTCATCCAGTAGGCGGAGATATTCGTCCCCGAGCGCGGGTCGTTATAAAGCGTGCCGCTGAGCGCGCAGAGGATTCTGCCATTGGGAAGCATCGCCGCCGCGGCGTCGGGAGCGGCGCCTACCACCGTCGAAGTGGAGGTAATGTTTCCGTTATTGTCGAGGACGTTTCGGGGCACACTGGGTATCGGAAGTAGTTAGTAAGTCACCGGGTTGGATCGCTCCGTTCGAAGTATCGGCCAGCACATAGACTCGTCCGCTCAACGCCACATTCTGCCCGCCTTCGACCGCGCCTGCCTGGTGCAGCGAGATGCCCGGGTTAATGCCATGGGCGCCACTGATAATGCCGGCAACCCGGCGGTCGTAACTATTCGTGCTGCGCTTGAGCCGACCCGGATGTTCGTTGTCGATCACAACGACTGATCCTTTCTCCAACTCCTCCTCTTTCATCTGAAAGGGTTCTGCCAAGTCCACGCCGCCAGTGATAGTGAGCACGCTGGTGCGCGTGGTGCCAACGACATGGAGCTTGGCCTGTAGGCTGGGCGTGCCGATGCCGACATTGCCGGAGGTATTGATCGCGACGCCATTAGTCGAAGACGGCGGCCAGATCCGGGACCAGCTACCAATTTAATTGTCGTCCCATCAAACCGGACGTCGGCGCGGTTATTTAGGCCCTGGCGTTTGAATGTTAGTCCTGACTCCGCGTTGGGGGAGCCGACGCCCACGGTGCCCAGTCCTGCAGCGATGGTGGTCCCGCTGGCGTCGATCGTGATGCTGGGCGGCCCGTTATTCACGAAGAAATTGAGGGGGATGATTGCTGAAGGTTCTCATTCCGGCGCCATCGGCGAAGCCAAAGGTGCCTATGGAAGTGCCCAGACTCACGTTACCATCGCTATGCACCACGCCGGGTGTTGTCCCAAAAGCGTAACTGCCGATATAGGTATATACCGTCAACTTACTGGCCGGAGTGCTGGTGCCGATACCAACCTTGCCGCCGTTGTAGTAGGCACTTGTTCCGTTAAGTGAGAACACTCCGTTGCCTCCGCCGGGCGCGAGCCAGGTAAGGCTCGCTCCATCGAAGCCGAGCACCTGCCCTGGGTCCGGCGCGACTGGAACGGTGAGCAGACTAAAGTCCAGCGAGCCGGGAGTAATGTGACTGCCATTGACTGCTCTGGCGGCGATCTTACCCGAAGTAATCGCCGCATCGCTGATGGTCGTGGAGGTAACTGCGCCATCGGCGAGATAAGATGCGGGCGCGAGCCGCTGGTCGGGTGAAAGTAACTGCGAGCCAGCGACGCCGTCGTCGAACCACACGCGCAAGCGCACGTCGGCGTTGGCAAAGACGCTGGCGGGGAGGGCGGCCATATTAGTCAGCGTGACATCGCCGAGTAACACGGAGTAAAGACCTTTTGCCACCGCGAGCGACACCGCGACCGCGGGTTCGTCGCCCACCGTGGCGGGATGCAGCGCTGCTCGTCTGCATAACTTGAGTGACAAAATGCGGTGGCATTGTCCGGGGCCGATGCGAGAGGGGAAACCGATCTCATGGCGCGCAAAAAAGCTCATTTTCGCCCACAGCGGACGCGAAAAAAATCTGACTCCCCGCGCTCCGCGATGGCACGTCGGGCGGAGAGGGCGCGGGCGGCATTGCAGGAAGCGACCGCCGGCCGCGCCTTTGCCAGAGCCGTTTTCAGGCTCTTGCTCGCCACGGTGCCGGGTGAATACGCGAGCGCCATGTTTCATTGCTCGCCGATGCCACGCTGGGGCGCGTGGATCGCTTCGAACGGCATGACCCTCAGCGCGGAACTCATGCGGGAGATCAGCCGAGTCCACCTCGGCATGCCCAAGCTGCAGGCCAATCCCGGCATCAAAGTAATCCCCACGCGGGCGTGCTGCCGCCGCAAGCGGCCCTCGTGCGCACGCCATTTTACCGGCTCTTCATGCGGCCTTACCGGTGGCGGCATTCCGTTGCGTTGTTCTTTTGGAAGAAGGAGACGGCGCCCGTGGTCGATTGCGTGTTTTGCATTTATCGCACAGCCAGCCAGGGCGATTTCTCTGAGCAGGAAATCGCGCAACTTGCCGCACTGCACCCGCAGATCGACCGCGCGCGGCGCCGCGTGGCGCTCCTGGCGGAGGGCCGCGCCGCGTTGCGCAGCCTTCAGCATTTCGTGCGCGATCTGCCGCTGCCCGCGCTGCTGCTCAACTGGCAGATCGAGCCGCTCTACCACAATCGCGAAGCCGCGGAGTGCGGCGCGCGCTGGAAAAACGGCGCGACCGCCCGGTCGCTGAAACCCACTGTCCATGTGCCAGTCGCACTGCGCGCCGCATGCGCCGCGATGAAGGCGCAGTGGGACGCGAGCCTCGGCAGCCCCGGCAGCGCGCGAGTTGCGCAAGCGCACGCTGCATCATCCCCCGGCGCCGGCCATGGCGGCCAGCGTCACCTTGCTCCAACCCGGCTCCGATTTGATCAGCGATCCGAATTTCCTCATCCTCTTTGAACACGCGGTTGCTCGCGGATCGAAAGTAACATCCCGGTCGCATCGGGCGCTGGCCGAGCTTACCCGCCTCACGCCGCGCCAACGCGAAATCGCCGCGGATCTCGGATGCAACCTGGGCACGGTGAAAGGGGGGCTTTACTCGGTCTTCAAAAAGATCGGCGTGGCCAGCCGGGCGCAACTCAGTGCAAGCTCATGGGACAAGGCGCCGCCGGTTCGCGGTAAAGACACGCGCGGCCTTTTGCTTGGCAAGCTTGCCGCGCGGTCGCTAGCGTCGCCGACTTACTCGATGAATCGGTTGCTGCTTACTCTCGTTATTTTTTGCGCCGCGCTTGCCGCCTCGCGGGCGCAGTTTGGAAGCTTTGGCGACGTGCCCATCGAGATCAATTCCGAGCAGACGCGCTTTGAGGGCGGCATCGCCATCGCGGATCGCAACGTGATCATCCGTTATAGCGACGTCACGATTTACTGCGACTACGCGACTTACAATCCCGACACCCGCGACGTGCTGCTCTCGGGCAATGTGCGCCTTTACCGCGCCGGGCAGCTCTTTACCGGCGACCGCGCGCTTTATAACCTGGAGACCAAGGTGCTGAATGCGGCGGATTTTCGCGGAGACTTTGCGCCGTTCGGATTTGGCGGCAGCACGCTCACCTCGCAGGGCGGGGATGCTTATCTGGTGAAGGATGGCATCTTTACCACCAGCGATAACTCAAAGCCCGACTGGCAGCTTCGCGCCCGCACGGTGCGCATCTATGCAAAGGATCGCATCGTCTTTACCAATGTGCGGCTCTATGTGGGGCGAACTCCGATCTTTTGGTTTCCGTATCTCTATCAATCGCTCGACCGGGAACAGAGTTTTACGTTAGTGCCAGGTTACTCGGGAGTATGGGGTGCCTATCTTCTCGCCCATTACACCTTTCCGCTCGCGGAGCAGACCTCCGGGATGTTGCGCGTGGATCTGCTGGCCGATCGCGGCGTGGGCTTGGGCTTCGACGCTCGCTGGCCGGGGAAGAGCGGCTCGCTGGGCCACAGTTCGGTCTTTGACACCGCCTCCGACTCGGACGCCGCGGAGAAGACCAAGGAATCAAAGACCGGCCGCAACTGGGGCCGGTTCCGGTCTTACTTTATCGACGATTCCAGTCCGGGTATTAACAGGACAGCCAACCGCCGCGAACCCATCGATCCCGCGCGTTACCGGGTATCTCTCCAGGATCGCACTTATCTTACCGAGGATATCTACTCGACCATCGACATTAATAAGTTAAGCGACCGCCGCTTTTTGCAGGATTTTGCCGAGCATGAGTTTCGGCAGAATCCGAATCCCGATAACCTCATTGCTGTTACCAAGTGGGATGAGAATTACACGTTCACCCTGCTGGCCAGGGAGCAACTCAATACCGACCAGGATGGCACGGAGCGTCTGCCCGAGGCCGCGCTGGATTTGAAGCGCAGGCCGGTCTTTGGAAAGAGCGGTATCATTTACGAAGGAGAGACCAGCGCCGGTTACTTCCGGAGTAACTTCGCGACGGGGTCCCTCTTTCCCGACTATGCCAGTGCGCGCGTGGATACCTTTCATCAACTAATCTACCCGGCGGTGTTAGGCGGCTGGCTGTCTTTGGTTCCTCGTGTGGGCGTGCGGGGCACTTATTATTCGGACTCCGGCGCGGTGGTCGATCCACTTACCGGGGTGCCGACTGCGAGAGTAACTAATGAGCCGGCCATCTCCCAGCGCCTGCGCACCGGCGGCCCGGTGTTCCGTCCGGTGGTGAACGCTGGGTTCGAGAGTTCCTTTAAGCTGTCGCGAGCTTATGAAGATGTGCAGTCGCGGAGGTGGGGCCTCGATGGTCTGCGACACGTAGTGCAGCCTTACATGAACTTCTCCTATGTCTGGACTGGCAAGAATCCCGACGAGATTTTGCAGTTCGACAGGATTCGCCGCTCGACGCAACTGCAGCCGATCGACTTTCCGCAGTTTAACACAATCGACAGTATCGATAACTGGTCGATCCTGCGCCTGGGCGTGCGCAACCGGCTGCAAACGCGGCGGGACAATCTTACTTTTACCTGGCTCGAGATGGATACTTACTTTGACACAAATATCGACCGCCCCGACTTCGGACTAAGCAGCCCCGTGGACGACGGCACTTTCTCCAACCTGCAGAATCGCCTCCGCTGGACGCCACTGCCCTGGGTGAACCTGCAAGTGGATGCGCAACTGCCGATCTTCGACCGGGGCTTCACGGAGGTAAATACGTCGCTCAACTTTCTGGCGACGGAAAACATGCAGTTCAACGTGGGCCATCGTTACATCAAGACGGGTAACCAAGTGTTCTTCGATTCGAACCTTCTAAATATCGGAGGTTACTTCCGTATCAGCGATAACTGGGCGGTAAGCTTCCGGGAGCAGTATGAGTTTCAAACTTCTGTCATCGAGTTTCAGAGTTACGAGATACACCGGGACTTATCGAGTTGGGTCGCTTCTCTAGGTCTGTTAGTCCGGGAAAATAGGGGCACGCAAAAAAGTCTTACCGATGTCGGCGTGCTGCTTACCTTCACGCTCAAAGACATCCCCGAGGTGCGGCTGCCCATTGCCCTCGATCCCTCCGGTACCGGCGGCAGCTCGGGGAAGAATCGGTGAGGGCCGGGAGGAGAGTTGAGTGTTGAGTGTTGAAGAAATCGCGTTACTCGACCGGGCGGATGGACTCGAAGTAACGCTTGATGAAGAAGCGGGAGCCGAGCGGGATGTTCTCCTGCAACACGGCGTCTTCGGCGGCGGGCGCCATGGCCTGGTAAAGTTCCTTGTAACGGCGATTGGATTTTGAGGCGTCGCCGGTGCTCGGGAGGAATTGCTGGAGCGTCTCGCCCTCGCCGAGGCGGCCGGCGAGTTGCCTGGACTTGGCGTCCTTGCCGGCGGGATTGCGCTCGTCGCCGAAGGGCGTGGCGGTCGTGCCCATATCGCGCTCGCTGCCGGGGTGGCCGGAGGAGGATTGCGGATTGCCGGGTGGGGCGTCGCTCTTGGGGTCGCCGAAAGATTGCGCGGTCGCTTTGCCGTCGCCATTTCCGGGCTGGCCCTGCGGTGCGTCCTGGCCCTCGCCGTATTTCATGTTTTGAAGCGCGGCGAGGAGGTTCTTTGCCTCTTGCTCGGTGAGCGGCCGCCCGCCTTGACCCGGCTGCGACTGCTGGCTCTTCCCCATTTGGCGGAGGATCTGCGCGAGGTGCTGCATGGCCTTGCCGCCGGCGCCGCTCTGCTCCATCTGCTGCGCGAGCTGCTCCATTTGCTGGGAAAGTTTCTGCTGCGCTGCGTGGTGCTTGAGGGCTTGTTCCAGCGCGTGCTTCACTTCTTCGGGGGTGCGCTCGTCCTTGGCGGCGGCGAGGTCGCGCAAGGATTTCTCGAGTGCCTCCGCTGCCTTTGCGAGGTCGCCGGATTTTAGAGCCTCGGCAGCGGGCCGGGTCTTTTCGTTTTGTTCGAGCGCCTTGGCGAGTTCCTGCATTTCCTGCGAAGCGGCGGGCTGCTTCTGCATTTCGCGCACGAGTTGTTCGAGCTCGGAGACTTCGCGCAACGCGGCCTTCTGCGCGTCGCCGGGATTCCTGGCTTCCGCGCGGAGGCGCTCCGCTCGCTGCCGCAATTGCTCCGCGATTTTTTGCAAGTCCTCGGACTTCGAGTCTTCGGCCTGCTCGATCTTTCGCGCGAGTTGCTCGAGCTGCCGAGCCGGGTCCTCCACCGCGGCGCGCGCTGTGGCGGCATCGGCGCGCAATCGGCGGAAAGTCATCCGCGCCTCCCACTGCATGAGCGCGAGGGCCACGAGCGGCACGACGAGGAAGCCGAGCTGCCGCGGACTCCGCAGCCGCGCGAGCGATCGGAAGTCCGAGCGGCGGCCGGCAAACTCCGTGCATTCGCGCACCGCCATCGCGCGCATCCCGGACGGCTCTGTCTTTGAGAATGTGAGCGCCGTCAGAAAGCGGTCGCGCGTGGTGCCCGCGCGATCGAGCCACTGCGCCACCCGCTCGAGCCGCGGCACGCGCGAGGCGGTCCAGATCAGCGCGATGCCGGCGGCCGCGGCCGCGGCGGCGAGGCCGAGCACGCCATCCCACGGCTCGCGCAGGAGCGCCCATCTTCGCCACGCACCGACCATCACCAGCACCGCGGCGAGTGCGAGCGCTGAGCTTGCCAGTCGATCGAGAAAGGCTTGTGCGAGGAGTCGCTTTCGCACGGCCACGAGGCTCCGCAAGACGGGTTCGATCGACGGGTTTTTCAAAACGCGCCGGAGGCTAACATCGAACGCCATCCGCTGCACGCGCCGGCGCGATTCCCTGCTCGCCGAGCGCGCCGGTTTGGTGCACACCAGTCGCCCCCGTTTGTATCCCATGAAATTCCAATCCCTCCCAATCGCGCTCGCCTGCGCACTCCTCTCTCCGTTTCTCCGCGCGGAGACGGACCATCCGCTCACCGAAGACTCCAAGCCGCACGACAACGTGCCACGCGGCGAGCTCATCAAGTTCACCTTCGACCGCTCGAAGATTTTTCCCGGCACCACGCGCGAGGTCTCCATTTACGTGCCGCGACAATACGACGGCGCGAAGCCCGCGTGCGTTTATGTGAATCAAGACGGCGTGCAATGGCAGGCGCCCACGGTCTTCGACAATCTCATCGCGAAGGGCGACATGCCGGTGACCATCGGCGTCTTCGTGAAGCCGGGCGTGGTCGAACCGCTCGATGCCGCCACCGCACTGCCGCGCTTCAATCGCAGCTACGAATACGACGGCCTCGGCCCCGACTACGCGCGCTTCGTTCTCGAAGAATTGCTGCCCGCCGTGGAGGCACACACGGCGTCCGACGGGCGCAAGATCGTGCTCAGCACCTCCGGCAACGACCGCGCGATCGGCGGCTCGAGCTCGGGCGCCATCTGCGCTTTCAACGCGGCGTGGGAGCGGCCCGATGCGTTCACGAGGGTCTTCACGAACGTCGGCACTTTTGTGAGCTTGCGGGGCGGGGATCGGCTCCCAGGGCTCATTCGCAAGGTGGAGCCGAAACCGCTGCGCGTGTTTCAAGTCGATGGTTCGAACGACAACAACGCGTATGGCGGCGACTGGTGGATGGCCAATAACATGATGGACCGCGCGTTCACTTTCGCCGGCTACGAGCACCAGAGCGTGTGGGGCGACGGCGGCCACAACGCCAAACACGCCACCGCCGTCTTCCCCGACGCGATGCGCTTTCTGTGGCGCGGCTGGCCCGAGCCCGTGAAGGCCGGCGCGGGAAGCTCGCAACTCCAGGAAATCGTGGTGCCGGGCGAAGACTGGCAGCTCGTGTGGGAAGGCGGGAAATTTACCGAAGGCGCGGCGGCCAACGCGCAGGGCGAGGTCTTCTTCAACGACATCCCGAATTCAAAGACCTATAAGATCGCGCTCGATGGAAAGGTCTCGGAATTCGTTGCCGATTCGCAGCGCGCTAATGGCCAATCCTTCGGCCCCGACGGCCGGCTCTACGCGGTGGCGACCGGCGCGCAGAAGATCGTGGCGCGCGATGAAAAAGGAGCGAGCGCCGACATCGCCGCCGACATCCGCGGCAACGACATCGTGGTGCTGCACAATGGCGACATCTACGCAACCGAGCCGCTGCCCGCGGGCGAGGCGGGCAAGGTGTGGCTCATCCGGCCCGGCGGGGAAAAAAAGATCGTCGATGGCGGCTTGAAGTTTCCGAACGGCGTGACCGCGAGCCCCGATCAATCGCTGCTCTACGTCGCCGAAGCCCGCAGCCATTGGGTTTGGAGCTACCAGATCCAGCGCGACGGCACTCTCCGCGACAAACAGCGCTACTTTCATCTCCACGCGCTCGACACCGACGACGATGCCGCCGCGGATGGAATGCGCGTGGATGCCGCCGGCCGGCTCTACGTGGCCACGCGCATGGGCATCCAGATCTGCGACCAGGCGGGCCGCGTCAATTGCATCCTGCCCACGCCCAATGGGCGTGTCTCGAATCTGGCATTTGGCGGCGCGGCGCTCGATACGCTCTTTGCGACGTGCGGCGACAAAGTTTTCAAGCGCAAGCTGAAGGTGCGAGGCGCGCCCGCCTTTGCCGCACCGCTCAAGCCAGCCGCCCCGCACTTGTGAAAGCGAGCGCCGAGGAAGATCGTCGCGCGTTGCTCCCGGCTCTCGAGAGCGAGCGTCGCGAGCTGGCGGTCGTCATCGAGCAGATGCCCGCCGGCGTGATCTTCGCCGAAGCCCCCAGCGGCCGCATCACTTGGGGCAACGAAGAGTGCGCACGCATCTTTCGCCATCCCATCCGGCCCGCCGAGCGCATCGCGGATTATGCAAAGTGGAAAGTCTTTCGGCTCGACGGCCGCGTGCTGCCGCCGCGCGAATACCCGCTCGCGATCGCCATCCGCGGCAAGACGGTCGCCGCCCGGGAGCTCATGATCGAACGCGGCGATGGCACGCGCGGCGTCATCTGCGTGAATGCCGCGCCCATCCGTGATGCGCGCCGCAAGATCGTCTCGGCCGTCGCCGTCTTTCTCGACGTGAGCGAGGAGAAAAAAACGGAAGCCGAAGTGCGCGCGCTCAACGCCGAGCTCGAAACGCGAGTGGCCCACCGCACGGCGGAACTCGACGCGGCCAACCGCGATCTGGTGCGGGAAATCGCCGAGCGCTTGCGGCTCGAGAGCCGCATCCTCGACATTAGCGAGCGCGAGCAGCGGCGGCTCGGGCAGGATCTTCACGACGAACTCGGCCAGCAACTCGCCGGCATCGGAATGCTGGCGGCAGTCGTTCACCGCGACCTTCAGCAGCAGCAGCACGGCAAGACCGCGGCCGTGGCCGAGATCGTGGAAATGCTGCGGCAAGCCGTCACCTCCACGCGCACGCTTGCCCGCGGCTTCTATCCCGTGGTGCTCGAACAGGGCGGCCTGCGCGTGGCGCTCAAGGATCTCGCCGAGCGCACCGAGAAGCTCACCGGAGTGCGTTGCGAAGTGGACTACCGTCGCAGCTTTCGCTTTCCAAAGCCGGCCGAGATTCACCTCTACCGCATCGCGCAGGAAGCGCTCACAAACGGCGTGAAGCACGGGCAGCCGCGCCGGATTTCGATCGAGTGCATGGCGATCCGCCGCGTGCCCATCCTGCGCATCACCAACGATGGGCGGTCCTTCAAAGCCGGCGGCCGCAAGCGCGGCGGGCTGGGCTTGCACATCCTCCAATACCGCGCACGGCTCATCGGCGGCGAGGTGAGTGTCGCGCGCGGGCCTAATGGTGGATGCCAGGTCACCTGCACCTTCCAGCATCCGCCTGCCGCGTAAACGCGCGGCTTGTGGGAAAGGACGCCGCTGCCGTTAAGATCGCGCCCTTAAATATGTTGATCGCTCCACACCTCGAGCCGGCGGCGCGCGAGTATCTGCGCGACTTTTCACAAGCCACCAGCAAGCGCGGCCAGGGCCTGGTCGCGCGGTCCGCGGTGCGGCGCATCGAGGCTGCGGCCGATGGCGGCTTCTTCGTTGAAGTGCTGGGTTCGGAACTCTACATGGTGGACTTCTTCCCGGAGGACGGACAATGGGCCGGCGTCTGCACGTGTCCGATGGAAAACGATTGCAAGCACTGCTACGCCGCGATGAGCGCGCTGCTCGATTGGACGGCCGAAACCCATTCCACTCCGCGCCGCGCGCCGGCGGCGGCCACCAAGCGGGTGAAACTCACGCCGTCGAAAGATCCCTTTCACGCATCCATCGAGCAGAGGCTCGGGCGCAAAATGCAGAGCGCGGAAAAACGCGTGGCCACGGCGATCGACAATCTTTTCCAGTGGCACGCGGGCGCGGCCCGGATCGCCGAGTATCTGCTCGTGCCCATCATAGGAGGCAGGAGCGGCTGGCACTACGAGATGCACCAGCTCTGGCCCACGCCGCCGCGGGATGCCTGGGAGGCATGGCTCTACATCGCCCACTCCCTGCGCGGGCGGAAGATGAAGGCGCCGCCCTTTCTCGCGCAGATCACGCCGGAGGCGGAAGTCGATGCGCTCGTTGCCGGCTGGCAGCGGCGCGTGGCCATCGAGCACTGGAGCCAGCAGCTCGGGCACTTTGCGGCGCGCGCCGAACGCGGAGCCAGCGGGCTCCTGGAGTTGCGCGCAATCTTCGAACCGAGCGGCGTGCGGCTAGAGGCGCGCGACGAAGCAGGCGCGGACTTTGAGTTGGTGAAGAAGACGTGCTTCACACAAATGGAACGCGAGTTTAGCTCAGGCATGTTGCGGCTGGCGGAGTCGGGCGCGCTCATCTGGGCGGCCTTCCGCGCCGGTCTGGCAAAGGAAGGCGTGCTCCGCTACGACGGGCAAAATGCCGCCGCGGGACTCAACGAGCTGCTGCGCAATCCGCTGCTTGCCGAGCGCGTGCTCGGGCCGTCGCGCCTGCCGTTCCGTCGTGAGGAAGAGCGGCTCCAGTGGCGGATCGAGCCGGCATCGGCGGAGACCGAGGACTATCGCTTCACGCTCGCGCGCGCGGATGGCTCGCCGCTGCCGCCGGTGCTCGTGGCGGTGGATGGAGAGCCGGCGCTCTACGTCACGGCGGACTCGATCTTCGAAGCGCCGCCCCTCTGCGGGCTGAGCGTCGCGGAGACCAATTGCGTGCCCGCGCCGGCGCTGGAGACGAGCCACGGCGTGGCTTTGCTCGATGCCATCGGCGCGACGCTGCCGCCGCGGATCGCCGAGCGCACGCGCGATCTCCGGGCGCGCGTGATCTTCCGCTGCACGGTCGAGCCCGCGCCGTATGGCGGCGGCGAACGGCTCGTCGCCGACATCCGCACCGAACTCAATGACGCCGCGCCGCCGCAGAGATTCACGAAGGACGGATGGATGGACGCGGTGTCCGCGAAACCTTTGCCAGCGCTGATCGCACGGGTGGACCGCTCCGCGCTGCGCGCCACACCGGACGCCGTCGAGGCGCTGCGCTTGAACTGGACGTACGATCAAAAAGGATGGGAGCGGCAGATCGGCAAAAAATTTCCTGGCGAGCTCACCGCGTGGATCGCCGCGCTGCCGCCGGGCATCGAGGTCGAACTCGATCCCCTGCTGGCCACGCTCCGCGGCGCGCCCATCGCAGCCAGCGTGCGGCTGGATGTGGAGGAGGCGGGCGTCGATTGGTTTGACCTGCGCGTAGCGCTCGATGTCACCGACACGGAGCTCACGCCCGAGGAAATCCGACTGTTGCTCGACGCGCACGGCGGCTTTGTGCGGCTCGGCGCGAAAGGCTGGCGGCGACTGGAATTCCAGCTCACCGAGGAGGACGAAAAGCAGCTCGCCGATCTCGGCCTGAACGCGCGCGAATTTTCCAGCGAACCGCAGCGGCTCCACGCGCTGCAACTCGCGGGCAGCAAAGCCGCGCGGCTGCTCCCCGAGCGTCACTTTGCGGCCATCGAGCGCAAGGCCGGCGAAATTCAGACGCGCGTCGCGCCGCCTGTGCCCGCGGCCATTCACGCGGAGATGCGGCCTTATCAGGTCGAAGGCTTTCACTTCCTCGCCTACCTCACCGCCAACAGTTTCGGCGGCATCCTCGCCGACGACATGGGCCTCGGCAAAACACTGCAAGCCCTGGCCTGGCTCGCGTGGTTGCGCGACACCGCCGACGGGCCGCTCGCGCAGCCTTCCCTCGTCGTCTGCCCCAAGAGCGTGATGGCCAATTGGTCCTCGGAAGCCGCGCGCTTTTTCCCGACGAGCAAAGTCCGCCTGCTGACGAAGGGCGCGTGCGACGCCGCGGCCCTCGCCGCGGCGCGCGCGGAGGCCGATCTCGTGGTCGCCAATTACACTCAGCTCCGCCTGCTTGAGAGCGAGCTCACCGCCGCGCCGTGGCATGTGGTGATCCTCGACGAAGCCCAGTACATCAAGAACCCCGAGTCGCAGACCGCCCGCATCGCGCTCGCCCTTAAAGCCGCGCACCGCCTCGCTCTCAGCGGCACGCCCATCGAAAATCGGCTGCTCGATCTGTGGAGCATCATGGCCTTTGCGATGCCCGGCGTGCTCGGCAATCGCGCGCAATTCACCCGCCGCTTCGACCAGAAAAACGATCCGCTCGCCCGGCTGCGCCTCTCCGCGCGCGTGCGCCCATTCCTGCTGCGCCGCACGAAAAACGAAGTCGCCCGAGATCTGCCGGATCGCATCGAGGAAGACCTCGTGTGCGAGATGGACGGCGACCAGGCCACGCTCTATCGCGCCGAACTCAAGCGCGCGCGGGCGCAGTTGCTCAAGCTCAAGACCTCGCGCGAACTCGACCAGGCGCGCTTCAATATTCTCACCTCGCTGCTGCGGCTGCGGCAGATTTGCTGCCATCCCGCGCTCGTGAGCGAAAAGGCCGCGAAGGCCGAAAGCGCCAAGCTCGGCGCGCTGCTCGACCTGCTCGAACCGCTCATCGAGGAAGGGCACAAGGTGCTCGTCTTCTCGCAATTCGTCACCATGCTCGCGCTCATCCGCGCCGAGATCGAGGCGCGCGGCTGGCGCCAGTTTCTGCTCACCGGCGACACCGAGGACCGCGGCGCGCTCGTCGAGGATTTTCAAAAAAGCGAAGGCGCCTCCGTGTTCCTGATTTCACTGCGCGCCGGCGGCTTCGGCCTCAATCTCACGGCCGCGAGCTACGTGGTGCTCTTCGATCCGTGGTGGAATCCCGCCGTGGAAAACCAGGCCATCGACCGCACCCACCGGATCGGGCAAACCAGCAAAGTCATCGCCTACCGGCTGCTGGTGAAAGAGAGCATCGAGGAAAAAATCCGCCTCCTGCAAAAGCAAAAGAAGGTGCTGGCCGCCGACATCCTCGGCGAAGAATCCTTCGCCCGCGGCCTGACGATGGACGACTTCCAATTCCTGCTGGCGGAGTGAGAATCGCGCCCGCGGCCGACACCGGAAGTCAGGCTTCAAGCCTGACTCGGCTTGCGGGCATCCTGCCTGCAAAGCTTGAGTGGGAGCCGCTCCGCAGGCTGGAAGCCCGCGTGCCGAGACAGCCAGGATGGCTATCTTCCGCCCCGTCCCCGATCACTCCGGCGGCGCGATGCCTTGGGCCTCGAAAAGCTGGCGCAGAAAAAGCAGATCGGGCGCGTCCTTTTCGCGATGCGTGTGCCGTTTCATGCGCCAGAGCAATTGCGGCGAGGCAAAGGGAATGGCGACGCCCTGCACTTCGCGCAAGACCACGTGATGGGAAGCCTCCGCATATTCGATCCCGCTCGCCGCTCCCATGAGATCGACGAGCACCTCATCCGACACGCGGCAGACGACGTTGCGGGCGATATCCCCGGGATTGAGTTCGCGCACCGCTTTGTCTGAAAGGATTTCAAGAGCCGCAAAAACTTTCGCCTCATTTTCCAACGACGCATCCACCAGCAAGTCGATGTCGCCGGTGAAGCGCGGATAGCCCGCCTGAATGATGGCAAAGCCACCGCAGATGAGGTAGCGCGCTCCGAGTTCATTGAGCCGCCGGCAGAGCGCGACGAGGTCTTCTTCCTGCGGCGGTCGGGAGACTAACTCGGATTCTTCCGCGTCCGATATTTCATCAGCCATGCGTCGGCCTCTTCATGGGATTGGAACTTAAAGGCGCCCTTCGGCATTGGCGCGTGTCCGAAAGTCCGGGCAAGCTGGGCGCCGGTCTTCTGCAACCCCATGCCGTAGGCGAAGCCATCCTTCAGGACGCGCCGCCCCACGGTCTTGCCGATTTTTTCTTCGAGATTGATTACGGGTTTCATGGTGGCAGCCACGGTAGTGGAGGCAAGGATCCCACACAATGCCGGAAGTTTTCGGGCCGCGCGATTTACGCCCCGCCGGCGACTTCCGGGGCCGCCTCTTTATAGCGCAGGGCGAAAAGAAACCGGCGTCCGGATTCGCCCGGACGCCGGTCTCACACTGCTGCCGCCGCGGTGCGCGCGGAGTTTAGTTGGTCTTCTTTTCCGGGGGCTTCGCGTCGGGGGCGGCTTTGGGTTTCTTTTCCTCGGGACCGAATTTGGTGATTTTTACCACTTCGTATTCTGTGTCGCTCTTCTTCATGCGCAGGCCGCTCACGTAGTCGCCTACTTTGATGTCGCCGAATTTCGCGGAGGTGTCGCCTTGCTTGATCTCGGTCTTGTCGGTGAGCACGAATTTCACTTCTTTGCCGTCGGCATTCTTGTGCGTGAAGGATTTACCGGCGGCATTCATCGCATCGACTCGGGAGTGCATCGGGATCGGCTTGGCGTCGCCCGCAGCTTTCGCAGTGGTATCTTTCGGTTCGCCCTTGACGGCTTCGGGCGTTTTCTTTGCGCCGTCGGACGCGGGGTTTTTCTTGTCGGCGGCGAAGGAGGCGGCAGGCAGACTGAGCGCGATGGCGCCGGCGGTGAGGGTGAGGAGGAACTTCTTCATGGGTTGTGTTTCTGTTTTGTTGAGGGTGAGTGCGCCATCGCGCGGCGCTCGGATTTGGAGCCACGCTGGGCGCGCTTGCTGTGGTAGTGAAGCAGCGCGGCGAGCGTCAAGCGGCTTCTTCCTGTCTTCCGCCCGCGGCGCATTCCCGATCTCAAACCGCAGCGCGTCGGGCAACAGAAGTGGCGAGGCATTGTCCGCTGTCCTGCCGCCGGAGCTGGCCGCACGCTGCGGCGATGTCGTGGCCTTTTTCCCGCCGGATGGTGGCGGGGATGTGCGCGGCTGTGAGCACGGCCATGAAGGCGTCCTGCCGCTGTTCGCTCGGACGCCGCCACTCGAGTCCCTCGACGGCGTTGTAGGGAATGCAATTGACCTTTGCCTTCACTCGACGCGCCACGCGGACGAGCGCCGCGGCGTCTTCAAGCCGGTCGTTCACGCCTTCGATGAGGATGTATTCAAAGGTGAGCCGCTGCTTCTTCCGCTCGACGTAGTAAGCGCACGCGTCGAGCAACTCGGCCAGCGGATGCTTGCGGTTCACCGGCATGATGCGGTCGCGCACCGCGTCGGTCGCGCCGTGCAGCGAGATGGCCAGGCGCACTTGCCGCGGCTGCTCGGCGAGCTGGCGAATCTGCGGAGCGAGGCCGCTGGTCGAGAGCGTGATGCGCCGAGCGCCGAGGCCAAGACCCCACGGCGCATTGAGGATCGCGAGCGCGCGCATGAGATTCTCGAAGTTCGCCAGCGGCTCGCCCATGCCCATGAACACTGCGTTGTGGACGCGCTCGCCGCTCAGTTCCTCCACGCGCAGGAACTGGCCCACGATCTCGTGCGCGCCGAGGTTGCGGGCAAATCCGTCGAGGCCGCTCGCGCAGAATTTGCAGCCATAAGCGCAGCCGACCTGCGTGGAGACGCAGAGTGTGCGGCGGTCGCTCGGCTCGCCGTAAAGCGCGGGAGAAGCGGGGATGAGCACACTCTCGATGAGCGCGCCATCACCGAGCCGGAAGAGATACTTGCGAGTGGAGTCTTCCGAGCCGAGCACGCGCACAGGTTCCAGTGCATCGAAGGCGAAGGCTTCCTCGAGCTGCCGGCGCAAGGCCGCGGGCAGGTCGCTCATTGCATCGAAAGATTTTGCGCGCTTCTCGTAGAGCCAGCGAACGACCTGGCCGGCGCGATATTTAGGCTGGCCTATTAAAGTGAGACGCGCCTCGATTTCTTCGAGGCACAGAGACTGGATGGGAAGGCGCGCGGCGGACATGCGGCTCCCATCTTCGCCGCGAAACGGCGAAACGCCAGAAACCCATGGCTCGCCTACTTTCCCCTTCCGTGCCCGTGGCGGCGCTGCTAAAGCCAAGGCCATGCAAGCGCGCGAGCTCGTCGAAGACGGTCTGCACATCGTGCAGCTCGCGGGCGAGATCGACCTGTATCAATCGCCCGTGCTCCGCAGTCTGCTGGCCGGGCATGCCGAGGCGCAGCGGCCCGCGCTGCTGCTCGACTTTACGCAAGTCGAATACATCGACTCGTCGGGCCTCGCGACGCTCGTGGAATATGTGCAGAAGTCGCTGCCTCACGGCGGACGGCTCGCGCTGGGCGGCGTGAGCGGACGGGTGCTGACGGTCTTTGAACTCGTGCGGCTCGGTGAAGTCTTTCCCGTCCACGCTTCGCTCTCCGATGCGCGGGCGGCGCTGGGCGCGTGAAAGGTTACTTCGCGCTCAACGGCCAGATCCTTTACTGGACGCTGCTCGCGCCGTTGCGCGGGGGGATGTGGAAGGTCTCGGCGGTGTTTCATCAGATGATCCTCATCGGCGTGCGCGCCCTGCCGATGGCGGCGCTCACGGCCTTCTCGATCGGCCTCACCCTCGCGATGCAATCGGCCGGCGAGTTGCGCAAGCTCGGCGCGGAATCTTTTGTGCCGGACCTCGTCTCGGTGTCGCTACTGCGCGAACTCGGGCCGCTGCTCATCGCCGTCATCGTCATCGGCCGCAGCGGCTCGGCCGTCACCGCGGAGCTTGGCACCATGAAGGTCTCCGAGGAGATCGAGGCGCTCGAAGTCATGGCCATCAATCCCATCCGCTTCCTCATCGTGCCGCGCTTTCTGGCGATGCTCGTGATGCTTCCGGTGCTCACGGTCTTTGGCGACTGGGTGGGAATGGCCGGCGGCTGGTCGATTTGCCGCTTTGCGCTGGGCATCGACACCGCGAGCTATGTCGTGCGCTCCGTGGACCGCGCCGCGCCGTGGGATCTCACGAGCGGGCTCATCAAGAGCGTGGTCTTCGCGTGGCTCATCGTCACGATCGCCTGCCACAAAGGCCTCTCCGTGGAAGGCGGCGCCGAGGGCGTGGGGCAGGCGACCACGAGCTCGGTCGTGTGGTCGTTGCTGCTTACGCTCATTGCCAATGCCGTGCTGACGGGGTTTTTCTTTTTCGCAATTTGATCGCTGGGCGAAATGGAAATGACGAATGACGAATGACGAATGACGAATGACGAACGAGCCGCGTCGGAGCAACATTCGTCATTCGTCATTCGTCATTCCCCATGCCTCCCGTCATCGAAGTCTCCCATCTCGTCCGCGATTTCAGCGGCCGCACGGTGCTCGACGGCGTGTCCTTCACCGTGATGAAAGGCGACACCATGATCATCATGGGCGGCTCCGGTTGCGGGAAGTCCACGCTGCTGCGCCATCTCATCGGCGCCATGAAGCCCACGAGCGGCTCGGTGAAAATCTTCGGTGAGGAAATCACCGCGATGCACGATGACGACCTCGCGAAGATCCGGCGGCGGATCGGCGTGCTCTTTCAAGGCGGCGCGCTTCTGCAATCGCTCACCGTCGGCGAGAACGTCGCCCTGCCCATCACCGAGCACAGCGAGCTGGCGCCAAACATCGTCGATCTCATGGTGAAGATGAAACTCGAGATGGTGGGCCTCACCGGCTTCGAGCATCTCAAGCCCGCGGAGATCAGCGGCGGCATGAAAAAGCGCGTGGGCCTCGCGCGGGCTCTGGCGCTGGATCCCGAGCTGCTCTTCTGCGACGAACCGACCGCGGGGCTCGACCCGATCATGACGAGCGTGGTCGATATCCTCACCCAGGAAATGACGCGCAAACTCGGCGTGACCGCCGTGGTCGTCACGCACGACATGACGAGTGCCTTCCGCATCGGCTCGCGCATGATCATGCTCGGAAGCGGGCCGAACCAAGGCAAGATCATCGCCACCGGCACACCCGATGAAATCCGCGCGCACCCCAATCCCGAAGTGCAGCAATTCATTAAAGGCGAACCCGACGGCCCCGTGCCGATGAAGCTTTCGCAAGACGACTACATCACGCGCCTGCTCGGCCATCCGCGGCACAAGCGCACCGCCTTCTCGGGAGAATGATCGAAACGCGGAACGCGGAACGCGAAGCGCGGAAAGGAGACCGCCGCGAGCCCATTCACTTTTCGGTTTTCACATTTTGCTTTCCGCGTTCCCCGTTCCGCGTTTATGAAAAAAAATCTCTCCGATTACTTCGTCGCCCTCACCGTCGTCGCGTGCAGCCTCGTGCTGCTGGGCGCGCTGCTTTTTGCGCTGTCGGGCTGGGGCGGGAAGAAGGGCGGGCGCAGCTACGAGGTGGATTTTCCCGACGTCACCGGCATCCGCGTTCACTCACAAGTCCGCTATGCCGGCGCGCCCGCCGGGTCGGTCGCCGGCATCCGACTGCTCTCACCCGAGGAGCGCGCCGCCGCGCCCGAGGAGCAGCGGGGCAACGCTGTGCGCGTGACCGTGCAGCTCGCCGACAGCGTGCCACCGATCGCGCGCGACACTCGCGTCTCACTCTCGAGCAACACTTTGTTGAGTGAGAAATTCGTGGCCTTTTCCGCCGGCTCCGCCACGGCGCCGCAGCTCGCCCGCGGCACAGTGTTGCAAGGCGCGGGGGCCACGAGCCTCGATGCCGTCATCTAAAAGATCGGCCCGCTCGTGGAATCGCTCGATCCGCTGCTGCGCACCGCGGAGTCCACGCTGCGGCAGTTCGATCCGCTCCTGCGCAAGACTGGCGACGCGCTCGATACTTTTCGGGACGGCATCGGCGACGCACTGCCGCTCATTTCACAGCTCGCCGATTCCTTGAAAGTGACCGCCGAGTCCGCTGATGGTGCGCTCAAGCGCATCGACGGCCTCATCGCCGAGAGCCAGGGCGGGATCAAGAGCGACCTCGAAAAACTCAAAGTCGCGCTCGATCAATTGAAAGACACTCTCGCCAGCGCCGACCGCTTTCTCACGCACACCGACAAGAGCGTGGATGCGCGCATGGCAGAGCTGAGCGTGGTGCTCGAAAATCTCAAAGTCGCCACCACCTACGCCAAGGCCGCCTTCAAGACTTTGGGCGAGCGCCCGAATCGGCTCATCTTCGGCGGCAAACTCAACGAGCTGCCCTCCGAGCGCGAGATATTGAAGACCAAAAAACCCGTGCCGCTCAAGCCCGAGGCAGCACGCCGTTAAATCAACGCCTCTCCGTGCACGAAAAAGTAAGTGCCGGCACTCACCTGCCGTCCTATCTATCCGCCGCCAATGACTCCACCGCTCCGCCTTCTCTCCGCACTCGCCGTCCTCTTTTTCTGTGCCGAGCGCGCGGCCGCAGTGGACAAAATTGTCCCCGGCTCCCACACCAAGGATCGCGGGCCGGATAGCCCTGAGTTGCATTTCAAGTTTCCGCCGCCGCCCGTGCTCTCGCCGCAGGAGGAACTCAAGACCTTCGCGCTCCCGCCGGGATTCAAGGCCGAGGTCGTCGCCTCCGAGCCGATGATCGACTCGCCCGTCGCCATCAGCTTCGACGACCAAGGCCGGCTCTACGTGTGCGAGATGCGCGGCTACATGCACGATGTCGATGGCACGGGGGAAGACCAACCCATCGGCCGCATCTCGCGCCTCGAAGACACCGACGGCGACGGCGCGATGGATCGCGCCACCGTCTTTGTGGACCGGCTCGTGATGCCGCGCGCCGTGATGGCCCTCGGCGATGGAGCGCTCGTGGGCGAGCCGCCAAATTTGACCTATTATCGGGACACCGATGGCGACGGTATCGCGGATGAAAAGGAGATCGTCTCCACGGAATTTGGCAAAGCCGGCGGCCAGCCCGAGCACATGGCCAACACGCCGCTCTGGGCGCTCGACAACTGGATCTGGTGTGGAAGCCATCCTCAGCGTTTTCGTTTTCAAAAAGGAAAATTCATCGCCGAAGCGGCCGCCGGCGCGCGCGGCCAGTGGGGCCTCGCGCAGGACGATTGGGGTCGCCTCTTTTTTAATTTCAACAGCGACCTCTTGCGCGCCGATCTCTTTCCAGCCGCTTACTTCGCGCGCAATCCCAACCTCGTGAAACCCGCGTCGCTCAACTTCAAAGTGATTGAGGAGCAGACCACGTGGCCCTCGCATCCCACGCCCGGCGTCAACCGCGGCTACCAGGACAAACAATTGCGCGACGACGGCACGCTGGCCACCGCCACCGCGGCGGGCGGCGCGAGCATTTATCGAGGCGATCTTTTCCCCGCGGAATTTCGAGAAAATGCCTTCATCCCCGAGCCGGCGGGCAATCTCGTGAAACGCGTCATCCTCACCGAAAGCGGAGGCGTGGTGACGGCGACAAACGCTTACCAGGACCGGGAATTTCTTACTTCCACCGACGAACGCTTTCGCCCCGTCAACACCTGCACCGGACCCGACGGCGCGCTCTACGTGGTGGATATGGCGCGCGGCGTCATTCAGCACCGCTTCTTCCTCACGCATTATCTCATCGCCAATATCAAGGACCGGAATCTCGAGCAGCCGTGCAATCGCGGCCGCATCTACCGCATCGTGCCGGAAGGAGCGAAGCCGCGCGCCGTGAAGTTGTCGCGCGAGAGCGCCGCCATCGTGCCGCTGCTCGCGCACTCCGATGGCGCGGTGCGCGACGCCGCGCAGCGCGTGCTCATCGAGCGCGGCGATGCGTCGGTGGTCGATGCCGTGAAGGCGCTCGCCGCGAGCGGGCCCACCCCGCAAGCCAGAGTTCATGCGCTATGGACGCTCGAAGGTCTCGCCGCGCTCACGCCCGAAATCCTCACGCCGCGCTTCCAGGATAAGGACGAAAAAGTGCGCGCCACCGCCGTGCGTCTCGCCGACCGCACGCTCGCGCCAGAGCTTTTGAAGCTCGTCGCGGATCCGAACGCGGCGGTGCGCGTGCAACTCGCCTTCAGTCTCAGCGCGCAGCCCGCGCCGGAAGTGGAGCAAGCACTCGTGACTCTCGTCCGCAAAGGCGGGAGCCCGCTGCTGGCCGAAGCAATCGCCAGCGGCCTGCGCGGCCGCGAACTCGAATTCATCGAGACACTGCTCAAGCAACCCGCGGCGAAAGAGGAATCCGACATCGTTCCGCTGCTCGCCAGTTGCGTGATGAAAGACCGCCGCGCTGCCCGCGTTGCGCATCTCCTCGATCTCG
Organism: Chthoniobacterales bacterium; assembly: GCA_038238555.1. GTDB lineage: Bacteria > Verrucomicrobiota > Verrucomicrobiia > Chthoniobacterales > Chthoniobacteraceae > JANNXQ01. Next base: position 25,632 of record JBBRXP010000041.1, read on the forward strand.
TCGCTGCGCAGCCCGCCGGCAGCCCGCGCCAGCTCGCGCTGCTCGGCGCGATGGCGGGCGCCACCGGCGGCAAGAGCGCGAAACTTTTCTACCTCGACTCCGAACCTGCCGCCCTCGCCGGGTTGCAAGCACGCGCCAACGCCGACGCAAAGAAACTCGTCGCCGCGCTCGACCGGCGGCTCGCGTGGCCAGGCAAGCCCGGCGTGCCGCCGCCGCCCGTGATCGTGCCGCTCACCGCGGAGCAACAAGCGCTCTTCGAGAAAGGCCGCGCTACTTACAACGGCCTTTGCATCGCCTGCCACCAGCCCGGCGGCGTCGGGCTCGACGGCCTCGCGCCGCCGCTGCTCGATTCGGACTGGGTGCTCGGTCCGGCCGATCGCCCCATCCGCATCCTGCTGCACGGACTCGGGGGCGCGATCGCCGTGGACGGCGCGACGTGGCGTCTCGAGATGCCGCCGCTTCCGCAGCTCTCGGATGAAGAGGTCGCCGCCGTGCTTACCTACATCCGCCGCGAGTGGGAGCACAATGCCGCGCCCGTCGCGCCCGCCGAAGTGGCCAAAGTCCGCGCAACATTCAAGGACCGCACCCACTCGTGGACTGCGGAGGAGCTGAAGGGAAGTTGAGTGTTGAGAGTTGAGTGGCGCCAGCTCACTCGACTTCCCCAATGCTGCGACTCACCCACGTCACGAAATCCTTCGGCGCGGTCCGCGCGCTCGATGGAGTGTCCTTTGATCTGCGCGCGGGAGAAGTCCACGCCCTGCTCGGCGAGAATGGCGCAGGGAAATCCACGCTCATTAAAGTCATCACCGGCGCGCACCAGCCCGAGAGCGGGCGCATCGAGATCGACGGGAAGAGCGTCGCGCATCTCTCGCCGGCAAAAGCGCGCGCGCTCGGCGTGGCCTGCATTTATCAGCAACCCGCGCTCTTTCCCGATCTGAGCGTCGCGGAGAATATCGCACTGCGGCTCGAGAAGAGTTCCCCCTTTCATTGCGTGCATTGGAAAGCGCGGCGCGCGCGCGAGAGCGAACTCCTGGCGCGCTGCGGAGCGCACATCGACCCCGAGCGCGAAGTGCGCGAGCTCTCGATGCCCGAGCAACAACTCGTGGAGATCGCCTGCGCGCTGGGCGCCTGCGCGCGCATCGTTATCATGGACGAGCCGACCGCCTCGCTTACGCAGCCCGAGCAGCGCCTGCTCTTTGCCATCGTGCGCGACCTCCGCGCGAGCGGAGCGGGCGTCATCTACATCTCGCACCGGCTTGAGGAAATCTTTGCGCTTGCCGATCGCGTGACGGTGCTGCGCGACGGCCAGAGCGTGAGCACAAACCGAGTCGAGGAGATGGACCGGGCGTCGCTCATCCACGAGATGGTCGGCCGCGAAGTCTGCTCGATTTTTCCACCCGCCGAGAGGGCGCCGGGAGCGGTGGTGCTGGCGCTGAAAAATGTCGGCTGCGAGGCGAGCGGGATTCACCGCGTGACATTCGACATGCGCGCCGGGGAGATCGTGGGCCTCGCCGGTCTTGTGGGCGCGGGCCGCACGGAACTGGCGCGCATCCTCTTCGGCCTCACACCTGCAGACTCCGGCGAGGTCGCGCTCAATGGCGAGCCCGTGCGCATCTCCAGCCCACGCCAGGCCGTCGAGCGCGGCATCGCCTACGTGCCCGAAGATCGCCGCCGGCACGGTCTCATCCTCGAGTTGCCCATCGCCGCAAACATGACCATGGCCATCCATTCCACGCTCTTCCCCGGCGCGTGGTTGCGCTTCCGCGCGGAACGCCGGCTCGCTCTCGATTTCATGCGCGAGTTGGCCGTGAAAGCCGCCGGCCCCGATGCTCCCGGCGCATCGCTCAGCGGCGGCAACCAACAGAAGGTCGCCTTTGCGCGCTGGCTGGCGACGAAACCAAAACTGCTCATCCTCGACGAGCCCACACAAGGCGTGGATGTCGGCGCGAAAAGTGAGATTCACAAGATCATCCGCCATCTCGCGCAGGAAGGTCTCGCGGTGCTTTTGATCTCGAGCGACCTCCCGGAAATCCTCGGCATGAGCGACCGCATCGCCGTGATGCGCGCCGGCACCTTTACCGCGCTCCTGCCCGGCGGAAGCGACGCGCCCGCCGTGATGAGCGCCGCGCTCGGGCAGGGGATGGAGGGGGCGTGAAGCGGGCGTGTCCGGGTGTTAGTTGCGGCGTCCTCGCCGCGAAGAACTTTCCGAAGACCTGTGTCGCTCACAGACTCACCGGACTTCGAGCGCTTCTGAAAGTCCGTTGCGGCGGGACGCCACAGCCAACACGCGAGACGCGCGTGCTCCCCGATAGATCATGACGCGCCACTTCCGCGAGCTCTCCGTCGCCGCAGCGCTCGTCTTGCTTCTGCTCGTACTCGCCGTGGCAGCGCCCGCGTTCTTTGAATCGCAGCCGCTGCTCTCGCGGCTTGCGCGCGAGGCGCCCACGCTCGTCGTCGCCTGCGGCATGGCGCTCGTGATGATCTGCCGGCAGATCGATATTTCCGTCGGCTCGCAATTCGCCGTGTGCAGTGTGTGCGCCGGTTTGCTCGCCGCCGCGCGGTGGCCGCTGCCGCTCGTGCTCGGCGCCTCGGTGCTCATCGGCGCGGCGCAGGGCGCCTTCAACGGCGCGCTCATCGCCGCGCTGCGGCTGCCGAGCATCGTGGTCACGCTCGCCACGATGGTGATCGCGCGCGAGAGTCTGCGATGGGGCCGGCAAGGCGCGTTTGTGAATCTGCCCGATGGCCTGCAATGGTTTGGTCTCGCGCAGCGGATGGGGCAAGGCGTGCTCATCGGCGCGGCCATGCTGCTGCTCGCGGCGATGGCGTGGGCGATGAAAAATCTCGCCGCCGGCCGCTTCATTTACGCCCGCGGTTCCGACGCCGAAGCCGCGCGGCTTGCCGGCCTGCGCCCGCGGCTCACCACGTTTTTGATTTTTGTTTTGATGGGCGCGCTCACCGGTCTCGCGGCACTCATGAACGTGGTCCAGTCGCCGCAAGTCGATCCGAAGTCCGGCATGGGTCTCGAGTTGAAAGCGATCGCCGCCGCGGTGGTCGGCGGCGTTGCAGTTTCAGGCGGTCGCGGAAATTTGTGGGGCGTATTGGCTGGGGTGCTGCTGCTCTCGTGCATCAATCCCGCGCTCACTTACCTGCACATCGAGGCGTACTGGGAGAAGGCGATCCAAGGCGCGATCATCCTGCTCGCCGTGGCCGCTGAGGGAGTGCGAAGAAGATTGTGACTGGTGACTGGTGACTGGAGGATTGTGAGCACCATTCACCGATCACCAGTCACCATTCACTCACGCGAGATGCTCCTCCTCCTCGTGCTGCTCGCCGAGTGGTGCTGCTTCGCGGCAGTTGGCCGGCGCTTCGGCACGCTCGATAACACCTTCGACATCCTCCGCCACTCGGTTGAGATCGGCCTGCTCGCGCTGGTGATGACGCCCGTCATTCTCACCGGCGGCATCGACCTCTCCCTCGGCTCGCTGCTCGGGCTGTGCGCCATTCTTTTTGGAAAAATGTGGCGCGATGCGCATCTGCCGATCGCGGTCGCCGCAGTCTGCACACTCGGCATCGGCGCGCTGGCGGGTGGGTTGAATGCCTCGCTCATCACCGGGCTGCGGCTGCCGCCGCTCATCGTCACGCTCGGCACGTATTCGCTTTTCCGCGGGCTCGCCGAGGCCATCACGCGGGGCGTCGATACGTTCACAAATTTTCCTCAATCCTTCCTAAACCTAGGCCAGGAGCGGTTCGCCGGACTACCGACTCAAGTCTGGCTCTTCCTCGCCGTCGCCCTCGGCGTGTGGCTGCTCGTGCATCGCACCACCTTCGGCCGCTCCTTCCGCGCCATTGGTTTTGCGCCGGAAGGTGCGCGTTACGCTGGCCTCCCAGTCGCGCGGCGGCTCGCGCTCGTCTATGTGCTCGCGGGTGCGGTCGCGGCGCTGGCGGCCATCATCTACACGGCGCGACTCGGCCAGGCGAAAGCCGACGCCGGCGTGGGTTACGAGCTCTACGCCATCACGGCGGTGGTGCTCGGCGGCACGAGCATCTTCGGCGGCGTGGGCTCGGTGCATGGCACGCTGCTCGGCGTCGCGGCGATCGCCGTGCTCAACAACGGACTCGTCCACGCGCGCCAGCCCCGCGAAGTCGCCGGCGTGCTCACCGGCGCGCTGCTACTGCTAGCCCTGACCGGCGGCACGCTCGCAAAATTTCTGGCCGGGCGCCGCGCCCGCGCACATTTTCCCGCCCGATGAAACCCGCTCTCTCACTCCTCCTGGCCGTTACTCTCTTCGCCGCGTGCGGCAAGCGGGGCGGCGCCCCGAAGCTCACCATCGCGCTGATGCCGAAGAGCAAGGGCAACGCCTACTTCCTCTCGTGCGAAAAAGGCGCGGATGACGCGGCGCGCGAACTGGGCATCGACCTCATCTTCGACGGCCCCACCGATCCCGATCCGGCCAAACAAAACGAGATCGTCGAGAACTGGATCGCGCTCGGCGTCGATGCCATCGCCGCCGCTTGCGAGAACAAGGAAGGCATCTCCACCGCACTGCGCAAGGCGCGGCAGAAAGGGATCAAAGTCATCACCTACGACGCCGACGCGCTGCCCGACGCGCGCGAATTTTTTGTGAATCAGGCGACGGTGGAAGGCATCGGCTTTGGACTCATGGACGAGGCGGCGCGGCAGATCGGCGACGAGGGGGAATTTGCAATCATCACCGCCTCACTCACCGCGCAGAACATGATCGCGTGGCAAAAGAAAATCGAAGAGCGGCGCGCCGCGAAATATCCGGGGCTCAAGATGGTGGCGCTGCGGCCATGCGACGACGCGAAAGACAAGGCGCAGAGCGAAGCGACCACACTGCTCAGCGCGTATCCAAATTTGAAACTCATCATCGCCATCTGTTCGCCCGCGGTGCCCGGTGCGGCGGAGGCGGTGAAGCAGGCGGGCAAGATGGGAGTGGTGAAAGTGATCGGCCTCGGCCTGCCGAGCGAGAACCGCGCTTACGTGCACGCCGGCGTCACGCAGGCCGTCATCTTATGGAAGACGCTCGACCTCGGCTACCTCACGGTGCAAGCGGCGGTGGCCGTCGCGAAAGGTGAGCTAAAACCCGGCGCGACGAAATTCGTGGCCGGCAAACTCGGCGAGATGAAAGTGGAAGGCGACAGCATCGTGCTCGGCCAGCCCTTCACGTTCACGAAGGAGAACATCGACCAGTTCGATTTTTAGGGAACGCCGCTACTGCGCCGCGAGGCTCCAGCACTTGAGCTTGTCTTTCATGCGCAGGATGAGCCGGCCATCGGCGATGCACGGCGAGGGCACCCATTGCGCGCGCACCGTGGCTTTGCCCAGCTCGATGCGCTCGGTCGGCGTGGGCTTCACGATGAAGAGCGTGTTGCCGCTGTTGGCCATCACGAAGAGCTTGCCGTCGGCCAGCACGGGCGAGGCGATGGCCGATTGCGCGGGCGCCTGCCAGCGCTGTTTGCCGTCCGCGAGGTCAAAGCAGTAGTGCACGTTGTCGTCCATGAGGTACACCGCGCCGTCATGGATGATGGGGCTCGATTGCGTGCGGAGCGCATCGATCGGAAAGTTCCAGAGTTTCGTCGCGCCGTCCGCGGCGAGCCGGTAAATCACGAGGCCAAGCTCGGGCTTGCGCGCTTGCACGGCGAGGATGTTGCCGTCGATGGCCGGCGTGGCGTCGCCGCCGCCGGGCGCGGTCCACGCGACCGAGCCGGTCTTGAGATCGAACGCCTGCAAATCGGCGCGGCCATTGCACAGCACGAAATTTTTCCACATCACGGGCGAGGAGTTGTTGCCGCCGGCCTTTGCGTCCTTCCACATTTGCTTACCCGTGTTTGCGTCGAAGGCGGTGAGCCCATCGGCATTCACGATGAGCACGCCATCGGCAACCAGCGGCGAACTTCCGATGCCGCGCTTTCCGGCGAGCGGCGTTTCCCACGCGATCTTGCCCGAGACGGCGTCCACGCACCACACGCGCGAGCTGGCGACCGCAAAAACTTTTCCCGCCGCCACACACGCGGTGGACGATGCCCCGCGGCCCACCGGCGCGCCGGGCGCCGTCGTTTTCCAAAGCGTGCGGCCCGTGGCGAGATCGAGGCACACGATGGCGTCCTCGGCCACGCGCCGCGTCGGCGGCACCGCGGCGACGATCTGCTCCTTCACTTCATCGCTCCAACCTTGCTCCGCGAGCCATTGCTTCATCTCCGCGTCATTGGCGAAGAGGCGGTCCTTGTGCGCGTCGAGCGCATCGAGGACTTCGAGCGGCATGGCCAGTGCGCCTTTCTTAAAGCGCCGCTCGATGAAGCCGCGATAGAGTTGCTTCTGTTTGTTGTCGAGATGCTGCGCGGCGATCCACTCGTCGATGAATTCATCGAGCTTCTTGCCGCGCACCGCGGGCGGGATCGAGAGCCGCGTTTTTTCCATCTCGGCCACGACTTGCTTGCCCAGCCCGGCCGGCGATTGGAAGCCGAGTTGGCGCAGCGCGAGATCGCCGATCTGCCGCGTTTCGCTCGGTTCATCGCTGTGCCACACCACACTCAGATACACGCGCCCATCGGCCACCACAGGGCTTGCGAGGCCGCCCTCATCTTGCGCGGGAATGGGCTCGCTCTCCCACAATTCCTTGAGGCCCTCGGGCGGCACCGCATCGAGCAACTTCGGCGAATCAGGCGCCACGCCATTGCGCAGCGGTCCGCGCCACTGCGGCCAGTCGGCGGCGGCGTGGGAAAAAAGTGGGGCGAGAGAGAGCAGGACGATGAGAAGACGCATGGCGGCAACTTGCAGAATCTCCGCCGCATTATCCAGCCCGACTCGCGCGCCACCGTCGCCACATCTCTCGATATGCGGCCTCCACGTTGCGAGCAAAGCGCCGCGCATCCATGAGCGAGGAGGCCTGCATCCGCGGGCGCAAGATCGCTCGCAGTTGCGCCAGACGCGGGATGTCGCTGGCCCACTGCGCTCCGAGTTGCGCGTGCTCTTGCTCGGAATGCGCGGCCCATTCCGGCAGGCCTGCGCTCGTGAGCAGGCTCAGGCCGGCGCGCGAGGCCGGCCGCACTCCCGGCAGCGTGAGCACGGGCACGCCCATCCACAGCGCGTCGCACGTGGTCGTGATTCCGTTGTAGGGAAAGGGATCGAGGCCGATGTCGATGCGGGCGTAAAGATTGAGATAGTCGCGCCGGCCGCGGCTGCTTTCGAAATCGAGCCGATCGCCGCCGACGCCGTGATTTTCAAAAAACGCTCGCAGCCGCGCGCGAGGTTCGCCTTCCGGAGAGAGTAACAAGAGCCGCGATGCATCGACCGCCGCGAGCAGCCGCGCCCATCTTCGCAACACCGAGTCGTTCAGTTTGCAGAAGTTATTGAGAGACCCAAAAGTCACGTGACCGCGTTGCAAGGCCGGCAGCGGCGCCACTGCCGGCGACTCGCCCACCGGCTCGTAGCAACACCAGGAATCGGGCAGGCGCATCGGCTCCTCCGCGGTCTCCATTTCGCCCGCGTCCGCAGGTTCCATGAGCGCATCCGTGAGCCGGTAGTCGATGGTTTCCAATCCCGTGCGCCCCGGATACGCGAGCCACGAAACCTGCACTGGAGCCGGTTTGCGGGCGAAGGTGAGCAGGCGGTGATCCCGCATGTGCATCGTGAGATCGACGAGGATGTCGATACCGTCAGCGCGGATTTGCGCCGCGAGTTGCTCGTCGGAAAGGGCGAGCACATCGCGCCAATGTTCCACGCTCTTGCGCAATCGCGCGGTCACAAAATCCGGCCGCCGCACGCTCGAGTAAGCGTGCACGGCGAAGTGTTCGCGGTCGTGCGCTTCAAGCAGAGGGACGACGAAATGGCATTCCGCTTGATGCCAGAAATCCGGCGACACATAGCCGATGCGCAGCCGGCGACCGGGCGCGTGATCGTTGCGATGCGGCGCGATGAATCGCCGCAACGGCGCGCCGTGCCCCTCATTCCAGCGCGCTTGCTCGGCGCGCAAAGTATGCGCGTCGGCTCCGTCGAGATATTCCAAAGTGTAGAGGAGATTGCTGTGCCACGCGGCATTGCCCGGCTGCAGAGACCTGGCCTTTCGATAACACGCCAGCGCCTCGTCGAGCTGGCCGAAGTCCTTCCTCGCGTTACCGAGATTGTTTTGCGCTTCCGCGTAGTCCGGCGCGATGCGCAATGCCGCCTCAAACTCTGCGATGGCGGCATCGAATCGACCTTGCTGCGCCAGTGCATTCCCCAAGTTGTTGTGCACCGCCGGCAGATCGGGACGAAACTCGAGAGCTCGCTCATACGCGGCGATGGCTTCGTCGATGCGCCCTTCCTCGCGCAGCGCGATGCCGAGATTGTTGTGCGCTTCCGCGTAGTCCGGTTTGATCGCGATGGCTTCGGAAAACTCCGCGATGGCTTCCGCCGCCTGCCCTCGGGCCCGCAACGCGTTTCCCAAATTGTTGTGCGCCTCCGCCAAATCCGGCTGCAACCGCAGCGCGGTGCGGAATGCGGCGATGGCTGCGTCCGCGTCGAGCACGAGTCCGAGATTATTGTGGTAGGAAGCCGCGGCCGGATTGGCGGCGATGGCCTGCCGAAGCAGGCTGACAGCCACTTTGCGCCTGCCGACCTGATGCGCGATCAATCCGAGCAAGTGCAAGGCGTCGGCGTGATTGGTTTCCAGCGCGAGGATTTGCCGGCAGCAATTTTCGGCTTCCGCGAGCCGGCCAGCCTGGCGGTGTTCAAAGGCGGCTCGTAGAGTCTGCGCGATCGTCATACAGAGGCGGCGAGGGCGCCGGCGGCACTTCCTGCGACGAGGGCGTCGCAGCTATGTGACTGCGTCGGGCGCCTGGCCGAGCGCGACCTTCAAGCGCGCGATCTCATCGCGCATCTGGTCGCGGCGCGACTGAAGCACATTGACGTGTTGCTTGGTCCGTTCGAGCGCGGCTTTGAGCAGGTCGAGTTCGCCTTTGAGAGCGTCGCGCTCGCTCTCGATGGCGTGCATTTTTTCCACGTCCAATCCGGCGGGACCGGCGGCCAGCTTCATCGCGTCGCGATCAGCGCGGGCGCGGCGCAGTTCGTCGTTGGCGGCGTTGAGGTCGGTCTTCAAGCGCGTGAGGTCCGCGCTCTGCCGATCGCGTTCGGTGGCGAGCGAATGATTCTTCAAATCGCCGGCGCGCTCGGCGGAGCCCAATTTGTCCGCGAGTTGTTTTTCGCTCGCGCGGAGCATCTCGAGCTGCACGGAGTATTCCGCGAGCTGCGCCTCGAGGGCGCCGACACGCTTGGCGCCTTGATTGCGCTCCTCGCGCATCGTTTCGATGAGCACCCGCGCGCTCTCGGTTTCCTTGGCCGCGCTGGCGGCATCCTCTTCCAGCGCGCCGATCTTCGCCGCGGCCGCGCTGGCCTCGGCCTGCTGAGCCTCGCGGGCGGCGGTGGCGGCGGTGGCAGCTTGCTTGAGATTTCTCGTCTTGAGGTCGCGGACCATCGTCTCTTTTTCCGCGAGGTCGCGCTTGGTCGTATCAAGCTCGATCTTCATGCGCTCGACGGGCTGACGGGCTTCGTGAAGCTCGCGTTCGCGGGCTTGGAGAGCGACGAGGAGGCCCTCGACGCGCTGCTTAAATTCCTTGGTCTTGCCGCTGGTCTCGGTGAACTGGCTCTTGAGCCGCTCGCGTTCGCTGTTGGATTCGATCGCCTCGCCTTTGAGCCGCGCGTGCTCCTTGCGCGCGGCCTCGGCGGACAGCGCGGCTTTCTGGAGACCTTCCTCGTGCACGGTGAGCTGGCGGCGCACTTCGTTGCGGTCGGCCACGACCGCGTCGTGCTTCTTGCGGATGTCGGCAAATTCCGCGCGCGCTTCCTCGCTCACCGCGGTGAGTTCTTCCAGGCGCTTGTGAGCGGCGTCGCGCTCGGCGGTGAGCAGCGTCATTTGATTTTGCACCGCACTCAATTCGTCGCGAAGCGCCGGCGCTTTTTCGCGCAGCGCGTTGAGCTCGGCCTCGAGCGGATTGGGCTCGGCGAGCCGCTGCTGGAGCGTGTCGTGCTCGGCGCTCAACGTCTCGAGCCGCTTGCGCGTTTCATCGAGCGTGGAGCGCACCGCATCGACCTCGGCGCGCGTGGCATCGAGCTGCGGCTGGAGCTCGCCGAGCCGCGCGCGGAGTTCCTCGGCGCTGCGTTCGTGCTGCTCCGCGCGCTCGTGCGTCTCCTGGAGCTTTGCGGCGGATTCAGCCCGCAGCGCAGCTTCGGCGTCGGCCCGCAGCTTCGCGGCTTCCTCTATTTCGTTGCGCGCATTTTCCAGTTCGCTCTTGAGAAGTTCACCCTCGCCGCGCAGCCGCGGCACTTCCGCGCCGGCCGCTTCCAGCTCGCTCTGCACGCGGGCAAGCTCCGCCGCGGATTTTTCGGCATCCGCTCGCAGCTTCGTCATCTCCTCCGACGAAGCCGGCGCCTTGCGCGGCACAGGTTTTTTCAGCGCCTCGGCGCGCTCCTTTTTCAAAAGATCGAGCTCCGTCTTGAGCTTCTCTTCCTCGCCGCGCAACCGCTGCAGCTCGACATCCCGCTCCGCTGCGCTGGCAGCGGATTCGCGCTGGAGCTGGTCGAGATCGGCCTTCGATTTTTCCGCATCCGCGCGCAAGGCGGCCAGTGCTTCGGGCGCGATGATCGGCTGCGGCTCCGGCCGGGTCGCGAGTTGGTCGCGCTCGGTTTTCGTTTTTTCGAAGTCGCTCTTTAGACGCTGCAACTCGGCGCCCGCCTGCCGCAATGCGTCCCGCTCGGTAGTGAGCGCCGAGAGATCTGCTTTCGATTTTTCCGCATCCGCGCGCAAGGCGGCCAGTGCTTCGGGCGCGATGATCGGCTGCGGCTCGGGCCGGGTCGCAAGCCGGTCGTGCTCGGCTTTCGTTCTTTCGAGTTCGCTTTTCACGCGCTGCAACTCGGCGCCCGTCTGGCGCAATGCGTCGCGTTCCTTCGTGATCGCCGCGAGTTCCGCTTGCGATTTGTTCGCCGTCGCGCGTAGTGCCGCCATCTCCTCGGTTGCGCCACCCGCGAGCACCCCGAGCTTGCGCCGCAGCACCACCTCGACCGGAGCGTCCGCGGAAGCCGGGATGACCAGCGCGCTGCGGCAAGTCGGACATTCGATTTTCATCCCCGCCCCCGCTGGATCGACAGCGATCTTCTGCCGGCATTCCGGGCACTGGAATTTGATGTCTGCCATGGGAGGATTGGTTAGCACCGGCGCACGGCGGCTCAAAGCGGAATTTGTGAATGGTGACTGGAGGATGGTAATGACGAATCAGGAACGGCACCATCCACCAATCACCAGTCACCATTCACTTCCCGCACTGCCCCCCGGCGACTTCGCCGCTTTCATCTTCGATTGCGATGGCACGCTGGCCGACACCATGCCCACGCACTACCGCGCGTGGCAGTCGGCGCTCGGGGCGAACGCGGCTCTTTTTCCGGAGGCGATGTTTTATGAATTGGGCGGCGTGCGGCCGGCGCAAATTGTCGAGATGCTCAATGAGCGGCACGGTCTCGGGTTGCCGGTGGAAGAGACCGTCGAGCGCAAGGAGTCGCTCTTTCTCGCGCTGAGCGCCGACATCGCCGCGATCGAACCGGTGGTCGCTTTTGCGCGGCGCTTTCACGGCATCAAGCCGCTGGCCGTGGCTTCCGGCGGGCATCGGCGGATCGTCTTAACCACCCTGCGCGCGCTTGGGATCGCGGATCTCTTCGATGCGATCGTCACCTCCGAAGATTATCTCCGAGGCAAGCCCGCGCCCGATCCCTTCCTGGAAGCTGCGCGGCGTCTTGGCGTCGCGCCCGAGCGCTGCCTGGTATTTGAAGATACCGCGACTGGAATCGCAGCCGCGATTGCGGCCGGGATGGCAAGCGTGCTGGTTGGGGGAGTTGAGAGTTGAGAGTTGAGGGTTGAGAGCCGCAACA
>JBBRXP010000042.1:0-37491 GCA_038238555.1 Chthoniobacterales bacterium
GGACGATCCGCGCCTGCCCACCCTCTCCGGCCTGCGCCGGCGCGGCGTGACGCCCGAGGCGCTGCGGAACTTCGCCTACCACATCGGCGTGACGAAGTACAACGGTGTGACCGACGTGGCAGTGCTGGAACACGCCATCCGCGGCGACCTCAATCGGCGCGCGCTGCGCCGGCTCTGCGTGTTGCGTCCGCTCAAGGTCACGATCACAAACTTTCCGGAAGGCCGCGCCGAGCAGCTTACCGCGACGAACAATCCCGAGGATGAAAGCGCCGGCACGCGCACTGTGCCTTTCAGCCGCGAGCTGTGGATCGAGCAGGAGGATTTTCAGGAAACTCCGCCGCCGAAATTTTTCCGACTCAAGCCCGGCGGCGAAGTGCGGCTGAAGTACGCATTCATCCTCCGGTGCGACGAGGTGGTGAAAGATGCGGCGGGCAAAGCGATCGAGCTGCGTTGCACCGCCGACCTCGACTCGAAGAGCGGCGGCGCAAACGCGGGGCGCAAAGTGAAAGGCACCATTCATTGGGTGAGCGCCGCGCACGCCATCGACGCCGAGGTGCGGCTCTACGACCGGCTCTTCACCGTGCCCGAGCCGGATGCCGGCGGGGACTTCAAGAGCTTCCTCAACCCGCACTCGCTCGAAGTTCTAACGGCAAAGCTCGAGCCCTCGCTCGCGGAGGCGACGGCGGATGCACGCTATCAATTCGAGCGGCTCGGCTACTTCGCTTTGGATGCGGATTCGCAAGCCGGCCGGCTTGTCTTCAACCGCACGATCACCCTCAAGGACACTTGGGCGAAGGAAGCAGGGAAGGCGTGAGCGTCCGGGGATCGCGCGCGTCCCGGGCGCTCCCCGGCATTGACGCGCCTCGCTTCCACCACGATGAGGGCCGCGTCGTTGCTCGCATGAAAGCTCTTTGTTTCGCGTTCTCGCTCTTCCTGTTTTCCGCGGCGCTCGCCGAACCGCCCGCGGCCACCGGCTTCCTCCGCACCGCAGAGCGCGCGGACAAGACCACGGCGGTCGAGACGCTGAGCGCGGAGTTCCGGCCGGCGAGCGGCGCGGGGCCGGCGGTGTGGCTCATCGGCGTCGCGCACATCGGCACGCCGGAATATTACGCGGCCATCCAGGCGCGGCTTGATCGGCACACCGTGGTGCTCTACGAAGGCATCGGCATCGAAGAAGTGAAACGCGGCCCGGGCGCCGCGACGCACGAAGCCGGCGTGCAGGCGGGACTGGCTCGGGCGCTCGGGCTGGTGTTTCAACTCGATGCGATCGACTACCGCCGCCCGCATTTCATCAACAGCGACATGAAGGTGGATACCATCGAATCCGCCGTGAAGGACAAGAGCGCGGCCACCGCGGAGAAGACCAACGGCGAACCACCTGCCGATCGCACCTTCGACATGCTCATGGACGCGCTGCGTGGCGAAGGACAATTGGGCGCGATGATCAACGGCTTCATCGCCGCGCTCGGAAAATCCCCGGAGATGCAGGAGATGACCAAGGCGATCCTGGTGGAGGTGCTCGGGCGCGCGGGCGAATTCATCGGCATGGCGCAAAGCATCTCGCCGGCGTTGCGCGATCTTTTCGAGGTCATCCTCACGGAGCGCAACGCAGTGGTCCTCGCCGATCTGCGCGCGCAACTTGCCAAGCTCGAGGCCGGCCAGAGCGTCGCCATTTTCTACGGCGCGGCGCACATGGACGAAATCTCGCGGCGCCTGCGCGAGGAGATGCACTATCTTCCGGCGAAAGAAGAGTGGGACACGGCATTCAGCGCCGATCCCGCCAAGGCCGGCATGAACTCGGCGCAGCTTCGGTTCATGATCGAGCTCGCGAAGTGGCAACTCCGGGCGATGCAGCCGGCCGCGAAATAGCCGCGAGGGGGGTCCACGGAAGACACGGAAAGACACAGAAAGAATCTCTGCTCCGCATTTCTCTCCCCTTCCGTGTCCTTCCGTGTTTTCCGTGGACATCAAATGCCCGATCTCGCTGCGCTCGATAAGCTCCACCTTTGGCACCCATTCACCCAGATGCGCGAGTGGATGGCGGGCGAGCCGCTCGTCATCGTCGAGGCAGAAGGCGCGGTGCTGCGGGACTCCGAGGGGCGTGAATACTTCGACGGCAACTCTTCCATCTGGACCAATCTCCACGGCCATCGCCGCCTCGAAATCGACGCCGCGCTGCACGCGCAACTCGGCCGCGTCGCGCACAGTTCCTTCCTCGGCTTGACCAACGATGTAGCGCCGCGGCTCGCCGCGGAATTGGTACGCTGGTTTGACGGCGCGGCGGGATCGCGCGTTTTTTTTTCCGACGATGGATCCACCGCGATCGAGGCGGGCGTGAAGATGATCCATCAAGCGCGGGTGCAGCGCGGGGAGAGCGAGCGGCGCGTCTTTCTCTCCCTGGCCGCCGGCTACCACGGCGACACCGTCGGCGCGATGAGCGTGGGGCACAGCGCGATCTTTCACGCGGCTTATCGCCCGCTGCTTTTCGAGACGCGCGAAGTCCCCTGCCCTGCTTGTTACCGCTGCCCATTCAATCGCGCGGCACCCGAGCGCGGCGTGGACGCACGGCTCGCGCGCCGGTGCGGGTGGGAATGTGTGCGCGAAGTCGAACGCGCCCTCGAAGAAGCCGGCGCAAGCGCGAGCGCCTTTGTGATGGAGCCGCTCGTGCAAGGCGCGGGCTCAATGGCCATGCACCCCGCCGGCTACCTCGCGCGAGTCGCCGCGCTCTGCCGCGAGCGCGGCGTGTGGCTCCTGCTCGACGAAGTGCTCACCGGCTTCGGCCGCACCGGCGCGATGTTCGCTTTTCAAAAAGAGGAAGACGTGCGGCCCGACGTGATCGCCCTCGCAAAGGGCCTCACCGGCGGCTACCTCCCGCTGGCCGCCACCCTCGCGAGCGCGGAAATTTTCGACGCCTTCCTCGGGGAATACGGCGAGTTCAAGACCTTCTTCCACGGCCACAGCTACACCGGCAATCAACTCGGCTGTGCCGCCGCGCTCGCCAGCCTCTCGCTCTTCGAGACCACTCACTCGCTCGCGCACATCCGCGGCCGCGCCGAGCTTCTCGCGCAGTTCGCGCAACGCTTCTGGCAGCATCCGCATGTCGGCGACGTGCGCTGCGAAGGCACCCTCTGCGCCATCGAACTCGTGCGGGATTTCATCACCCGCGAGCGTTTCCCCGCCGCGCGCCGCGTCGGCCATCGCGTGTGCGAAAGGGCGCGGCGCTCTGGTCTCCTTACGAGACCAGTGGGCGATGTGCTCGTGCTCGTGCCGCCGTATTGCGCCACTGACGCGCAGCTCGCCTCCGCGGTGGATGCGCTCTGGAATGCACTGGTCGGCGAACTTCCGGTGTGATGACGCTCGCCCGCGGCGTGGTGGCTTGTTGTCATCGCATTCCGCCATGAAATCCCTCGCCGTTCCTTTCTTCACACTCCTGCTCGCCACCGCCGCCGTCGCACTTGAACCGTGGGCGGATAAGAACCTGCCGGTCCGGGACGGCCTCGCTTTGTGGCTCGATGCGGCGCGGGTGCAGCAGGCGCGGGCGGCGCGCGGATTGCCGGAAGCCGGCGCGGATGCGCCGATCGACTCGTGGCCGGATGGCTCGGGGCAGGGACGCGACGCGCGCCAGCCCACGACCGCCGCGCAGCCGCGTCTCGCGCCCCACTTTCCGGTCAATGCCATGCGCTTCGATGGAGCGAAGACTTTCTTTGCGGCGACGGCGGAAGGCTGGTCGCCGCGCGAGGCGACGGTGCTCGTGGTGGCTGCGCCGCTCTCGAATGCGGGTGGGTTTCGCGCGCTCGCCGCGGCTCACGCAGCAGGGCGCAACGACTACGTGAGCGGATTCAATCTTGATCTCGGCAGCGCGGCTTCACTGGGAAAAATCAACTTCGTCAACGCGGAGGGCGCGGGCTTTGGCAAGCAGACCAATCTACTCGCGGGCGCTCCGCTGGACTTCGGCGCGGTGCATCGCTTCGCGCTCGTCATCGGCTCCGGCGCGAGCGGCGTGCGGCTCTTTGTCGATGGCGTTGCCCGCGGCTCGCGCGACCGCGCGGCGGACTCACCCGCGTTGCGCTTCGATGCCTTCACGATCGGCGCGCGCATGGTCGGTCACGGCGAGCCGCCGAAAGCTCAGGGATTTCTCGAGGGCGAAATCTTTGAAGTGCTGGCCTACGACCACGCGCTCGCGGCGGAGGAGGTGCAGGCGCTTGATCGCTACTTCGCGGCGAAATACACAAGCGTTCAGCCGATCAAGAAAGCGGCGGTGGCGGGCGGTGTGCCGCTCGAGACGGTGAAGGATGCGCCGCCGGTGCAAGTGCTTTCCCCCGGCTTCGCGGTGCGGCGGCTGCCGGTGCAGCTCACCAACGTGAACTTCGTTCGCTACGCCGCGGATGGCAGCCTCTTCGCCGCGGGTTACGACGGCCGCGTGTGGCGGTTGCACGATACGGATGGCGACGGCGTCGAAGACAAAGCGGAACTTTTTTGGGAGGATCCGAAGTTGAAATTCATCGGCGGGCTCGCGCTCACGCCGCCGGGTTATCCGCGCGGCCAAGGCGTCTTCCTCGCCACGCGCGGGCGCATCGCGCTCATCGTGGATAAGGACGGCGACGGGCGCGGCGACGAGGACATCACCGTGGCCACCGGCTGGACGGCGCAGGAGCGCTCGTCCGGCGGCGGGGCGAGCGACGCGCTGGGCCTGGCGCTCGACCGGGAGGGGAATGTCTTCTTCGGTCTCGGCACTCACGATTTCACCAATGCCTATCTGCTCGATGCAAAGAGCGGCACAGCGCGGTATCGCGCGAGCGGAGAACGCGGGACGATCCAGCGCGTGTCGTCGGATTTTGCGCGGCGCGAGACGGTGTGCAGTGGCGTACGATTCAGCGTGGGCCTGGCTTTCAACGCGGCGGGCGATCTCTTTGCCACCGACCAGGAAGGCGCGACGTGGCTGCCAAATGGCAACCCTTTCGATGAACTGCTGCAAATCCAGCGCGGCCGGCATTACGGCTTCCCGCCGCAGCATCCGCGGAATTTGCCGGAGGTCGTGGATGAGCCCAGCGTCTTCGATTACGGACCGCAACATCAGAGCGCGTGCGGTTTGTTTTTCGATGAGCCCGTGAATGGCGGACCCATCTTCGGCCCGGCGTGGTGGCGCGGCGCGGCGCTGGTGGCGGGAGAGTCGCGCGGAAAAATCTATCGCACGCATCTGGCACAAACGCCCGCGGGCTATGTGGCGCGCACGGAGATCGTCGCCGCATTCACCGGCGCGCTGCCCATCGATCCGTGCGTCTCGCCGCGCGGCGATCTCGTGGTGACGTGCCACAGCGGCAAGCCCGATTGGGGCACGGGCGTGAGCGGCTTTGGAGAGATTTACAAAATCACGCGCCTCGAGCCGGCGACGCCCCAACCCGCGCTGGCGTGGCGCGAGAGCGCGACGGAGTTGCGCGTGGCCTTCGATGCGCCGTTGCGAGCGGACGCAATCGAGCGCATCGCCGGCAAGGTGCGGCTCACGCAGGGCGAGTTTGTGCGGGCGGGCGATCGCTTCGAAATGTTCCGCCCCGGCTACCAGGCCGTGCAGGATCAACTCGCCGCGCCGCGCTTTCCCGTGCCCGTCTCCGGCACGCGCTGGAGGGACGATGCGCGCACGCTCATCATCACCACGCCGCCGCGCCCGCAGGCGGCTCCGACGAGTATCAGCATCGAGGCAAATCTCGACGGTGTCCCCGGCAGTCCGTTCGCCGGCCAGCTCGATGTGTGCGCGGATGCGAGCGGCGTGGAGGCGCAATGGGTCGCGACCGATGGTGCGGAAAAATGGAGCGGCTGGCTGCCGCATCCCGACCTCGGCGTGGCGCGCACTTTCACCACCGCGAGCGCGGCGCATGAACGCTGGTGGACGCAACTCGATGCCATCGCCGGCACGCTCTCGCTGCGCGGTCAGCTCGATCTCGGCGAGATGTTGCAGCCCGCGGTGCAGCCGGCCGCGAAGCTAGACTGGGAGCGGCCTGCCGAGGAAGTGACCGTCGTCTTCACCGCGGCGCGCGCCTTTGCGCTGAATGCTGGGGGCAAGGACATCGCCGTGGCCGCCGAGGGGCCGCTGCATCATGCGAGCGTCACGCAGACCACGCACAAAGGAACGTGGCTGCCTTTCGCTCTCACGCTCTTCGCCGGCACCGGCGATGCGCGGCTCACCGCGCACTGGTTCACTTCGCGCGATGAGCGCCCGCGCGCCTTCCCGCTGCGCCGCGTGCTTCCGCCCTACGCCGAGCCGCTCACCGTCGGCGGGCCGATCTTCGCGGAAGCGCGCGACCTTCCCGAACTCAAAGGCGGCAACTGGTTGCGCGGGAAAAAACTTTTCTTCACCGACGCGGCGTGCGCGGTCTGCCACTCGATCCGCGGCGAGGGCAATCACGTCGGTCCGGACCTCACCAATCTCATCTTCCGCGATTACTCGAGCGTGCTGCGCGACATTCGCGATCCCAGCGCTGCCATCAATCCCGAGCACACCGCCTACCTCGCGACGATGAGAGACGGGAGCGCCATCACCGGCGTGCTGGTGCGCGAGACGCCGGAAAAAATCTGGCTCTGCGAAGTGAGCGGTCAGACGCGCGAACTCGAACGCGCGCAGGTCGCCGATTTCCAGCCGCTGGCCATCTCGCTCATGCCGCCCGGCCTCGATGTGGCGCTCGGCCCCGAGCGGTTGCGCGACTTGATGACCTTCCTGCTCCAGCCGCCCCTGGAGCCCGCGCCGCTGATGCTTCCCGGCGCGCCATCGCCGCGCAAACAACGCGAGGTGGACGCGATCCTCGCCAGCGTCGCCAGACCCAGCGCAGGCGCGACGCCGCTGCGCATCCTGTTATGCGCGTCGGAAAAAGACGCCGGCCACAACGTGCCCGGCATGCACGACTATCCGCTGTGGCGCGAACGCTGGTCGCGGTTGCTTGGTTTCGCCGAGGGCCTCGTCGTCGAGACCGCCGACACGTGGCCCGCCGCCGCACAATGGCTGCGCAATGACGTGGTCGTTTTCAATTCCTACAACCCGGCATGGGCGCGGGAGAATGACGCGGCGAAAGTGGAAAAACTCGGCGCCGATCTCGATGCGTTTCTCGCCCGCGGCGGCGGTCTCGTGTTTCTCCACTTTTCCATGAACGCCGGCCCGCACACCGACGCGCTCGCCTCACGCATCGGCCTGGCCTGGCGCGGCGGCGTCTCGAAGTTTCGGCACGGCGCGAGCGATTGGATGCTCGACCACACCCACCCGCTCGCCATCGGTTTCGAGGACTGGAAAATCCCCGATGAATGCTACTGGAACCTCGCTGGCGACCTCGCCGCCGCACACGCCCATGTGCTGGCCACCAGCCTCGAAGACGCCGCTCCGCGCCCGCAAATGTGGACGCGCGAAATGGGCCCAGGCCGCGTCTTTGTGAGCATCCCCGGCCACTTCACCTGGACCTTCGACGACCCGCTCTACCGCATCCTCATTTTCCGCGGAATGATGTGGAGCGCCCACCAACCCCTCGACCGCCTCGCTCCGCTTGCGACCGTCGGCGCCCGCGTGGAAGACTAACCAGAACGGACAGAGGAATTGGGAAAAAGGAATTCTTCTGAAGTACTAAAAACTTTCTTGTCCCCATTCCATTGTCCCAACACAGGAGGGGAAGATCCTGCCCCCGACAGCCAACCGTCCTTCTCCCTGCTCTGTCCTCTGCGTCTCTGCGTTGAATCCATTGCATGGTGGAGTGTGGAGTGATGAAATATCCGGCGCTCGGGCGCGACCTCCAAAAATCACACGTCTGAAACCTTCCCTGTGACCGCTCCACACCTTCGCCAGACCGTCGCCGATGTCGTCGAGAAGACGCCCGTCTTCGACATTCACACGCATCTCTACGACGCGGCTTTCGGCGAGCTGCTGCTCTGGGGGATCGATGAGCTGCTCACTTATCACTACCTCATCGCCGAGGGCTTTCGTTACTTCGATATTCCTTACGACAAATTCTGGGCGCTCACTCGCGAGCAGCAGGCGGATCGCATTTGGGCCGCGCTCTTCATCGAGCACTCGCCCATCTCGGAAGCGTGCCGCGGCGTGCTCACGGTGTTGCACCGGCTCGGGCTCGATGTGAATCGGCGCGATCTTCCGGCGCTGCGAAAATTTTTCGCCGGGTGGAAGGTCGAGGATTACATCACCAAAAGCTGCGAGCTGGCCAACGTGCGCAAGGTGTGCATGACCAACTCGCCCTTCGACGATCTCGAGCGGCCCGTGTGGGAGCGCGGGTTTGCGCGCGATCCGCGCTTCGTCTCGGCGCTGCGCATCGATCCGCTTTTTTTCGACTGGCCCGGCACCGTGCCGCGGCTGCGCGGGTGGGGTTATGAAGTGAGCGCCGACTTTTCCGGCAAGACCGCGGAGGAAGTGCGCCGCTTCCTCGCCGATTGGACGCGCCGCATCGACGCGCAGTACTGCATGGTCTCCTTCACGCCGGACTTCCAGTATCCCGACGACTCGACCACCACGAAGCTTCTCGAGCGCTGCCTCATGCCGCACGGCCGCGAGCACGGACAGGCCTTTGCGCTCATGATCGGCGTGCGCCGCGCCGCCAATCCACAGCTTCGCCTCGCCGGCGATTCGGTCGGCCCGGCGGACGTGGGCGCCGTCGAGCGGTTGTGCGACGCGTTTCCAGAAAACAAGTTTCTCTGCACCATGCTCGCGCGCGAAAATCAGCACGCCCTCTGCGTCGCCGCGCGAAAGTTCCGCAACCTGCACGTCTTCGGCTGCTGGTGGTTTATGAACAACCCGTCGATCATCGAGGAGATCACGCGGATGCGCCTCGAACTCATCGGCCTGAGTTGCACGCCGCAGCACAGCGATTGCCGGGTGCTCGATCAACTCACCTACAAATGGGCGCACTCGCGGCCGATCATCGCGCGGGTGCTCGCCGACAAATACGAGGACCTCGCCGCCACCGGCTGGCAGCCCACCCGCGCGGAGATCGAGCGCGACGTGCACGACCTGCTCGGCGGCGCGCTGGAAAAATTCCTCGGCGCGAGCTGAGTCGGAGCGCCTACGGAATGGTGATGAACTTCCCCAACTCCGGCACTGTCCGCTTCAAGCCCTCGGCCACGAGTCCCGCCATCGCTAGCGCCCCCTCGCGCGAGAAGTGCACCGGATCTTCGGCGCTGGCGTTGAGCGGCGCGCTGCCGCTTTCGCCGAGCCTTTCAAAGAGCGCTTTGCTCGCGGCGTGCAAGTTCACGAAGGGCACGCGCTCCTTCGTGGCGACCTTTTCCATCGCCGCGACGTAAGCATCCAGCGTGGTCGTGATCCTGCCCTTGTCATCGAAGGTGCGCGTCGCCGCATTGCTGATGAGCACGGGCTTCATGCCGAGGCCGCGCGCCATGCCGATGTAGCCGCGCAGCATGTCGGGATAAGTGCTGGCTGGATCGGTGAAGCGCTCGTCGGGCTTGATGTCGTTGCCGCCAAATTGAATGAGCAGGTAATCCGCCGCCGGCCCCTCGATCGCCTTCTGCCAGGAGCCGCGCACTAGGAAGCTCGTCGAACTCGCGCCCGATCGCGCCTCATTGCGCACGCTCGCGCCTTCGCGCAAAAAGCTCTCGAACACCTGCCCCCAACCGGTGAGTGTGGGACGATCCGCCGGCGGCTTTGCGACAGTGGCCGCGAGTGAATCGCCGATGATGAGCAGCCGCGGCGGCTCGCCGCGCGCCAGCTCGATGAGAGGCAGAGCGATGGCCGCCACGCAGACGATCACCTTCCAAATCGCGATCGCTTTCTTCCGTCGGCCGTGTGTGGGGCAGATCGGTTTCATGGTTACAGCGTCACCATGAGCTTGAGGACTTTCTTTTTGCCGCCGCTGAGCACAGCGTGTCCGTCGCAAAGCAAGAGCACCTCGAATTCGTAATCGACAAGCTTGAGCAGCGATCGCCGAAGCTGCGCGGGGCTGTCGAGCTTGTGCTCCGGGATGAAGCCCAGCTCTCCCGGCGGATGCCCGATGATCGCATCGCCCAGCAGCACGATGCCGCCTCTTTCGCGCGCCGCCGCGTGGTGTGCGGGATCGAGATACAAACCGATCTCTCCTGGCGATTTGCCGGGAAGATCGATCACGCGCAGAGCGCCGGCGATCATGTCGCCTTCGCGCACGCGTTCGTCGATCGCGAGGGGCGCGAACTGCGCGACTTCCTCCGCGCCTGCCACGAGGCGGGCGCCATACCGCGCCCGAAACCACTCGGCATCGCGCACGTGATCGCGGTTGGTCAGCACAATTTTTGAAATCGGGCCGAGCGCATCGAAGCGCGGCCAATCGCGCTCCTCGGGCGCCGGCGGATCGACGAGCACGGCGCCTCCTTCGAGCCCGAAGGCGTACCCGTTCAAGTCCCAAGGCCTGTCCGCGTAAGTCGAACCCCACGTGAAAATGCCGGAAAGAATTTCGCGCATGAGGCCGAGGATGACGTATGGCTTCCGCCCCGGCGAGCGGGTTCTGCACTGCAACAAAGAAGCATTGCGGACCCGCGCTCTCTCGTTACCATCAGCGTCCATGCGCCGGGTTTCCATACTGGTAGTTTTTTTGTCGATTGCTGTGGGGGCGCTGGCTGGCGGCGATTGGACGCTGCTCAAAGTGCAGGGCCGCGATTACGTGACGCTCGAAAATATCGCCGAATTTTACGGGCTTAGCGATGTGCGCCACGTGGACAATGAGATCACGATGAAGATCGGCGCGAGCAGCTTGCGCGGCACCGCCAACTCGGTGGAGTTCTTCATCAATGGTCTGAAGTTCAATCTGAGTT
Source organism: Chthoniobacterales bacterium (assembly GCA_038238555.1). Taxonomy (GTDB): domain Bacteria; phylum Verrucomicrobiota; class Verrucomicrobiia; order Chthoniobacterales; family Chthoniobacteraceae; genus JANNXQ01. Next base: position 10,780 of record JBBRXP010000042.1, read on the forward strand.
ATCCCGTGCTCGAAGAGAATGGAAGGCTGTGCATGTCGCGGATGGACCTCGCCAAAGTCATTGAGCCCGTGTTGCGCCCGAGCCGGATCAAGGGCGCGGAGGCGATCAATACCGTGGTGCTCGACGCCGGTCATGGCGGACACGACAACGGGGCGGTTTCGAGTTACGGATTTGAGAAGCAATTTGCGCTCGATGTCGTGGAGCGCGCGCGGCTCCTATTCGCGCAGGGCGGTTACAAGGTGGTGCTCACTCGCAGCTCGGATGTTTTCATCCCGCTCTACGATCGAGTGGCCATCGCAAACGGAACGCGCAATTCACTCTTCATCAGCGTGCACTTTAATTCCGGCGGCCTCGGCACGGGGCTCGAAACTTACACGCTCGCGCCGCGCGGAGTGCCTTCCATGATGGCCGACGGCCCGCGCGTTTCCGATCTGAATGAATGCGCCGGCAACATCTGCGATGCGCAGAATATGGCCCTCGCGACGGCCACTCACGCCGCATTTGTCGCGCGCTCGAAGATGGTTGATCGCGGGATCAAGCGCGCGCGTTTCGTGGTCATTCGCGATCTCAAGATTCCCGGCGTGCTGGTCGAAGGCGGATTCTTGAGCAGCCCTTACGACGCCAAGTGGATCGCCACTCCGTCCTACCGGCAATTGATGGCGGCGAGCATCTACCAGGCAGTGCAAAACTATCGCCGCGCCGTCGGCACGCAGATCGGCGTGGTGGCCGCGGAGCGCGGGAAAGCCACGGGTCCGCGCGTGGACATCTCAAGTCAAGCGACGCCGCCCGCCGCGCCTGCGCCGGAGCCAATCTCCGGCTCTCCGCGGGCGAATTGAGGATGGCGCCCGTCGGCGTCTATGACAGCGGTTACGGCGGACTGACGGTGCTGCGCGAATTGCGCCGCGAACTGCCCGCGCTCGACTACATCTATCTCGGCGACTCAGGCCGCGCGCCCTACGGCGGACGCGACGTGGATACGGTGCTCGATTTCGCGGAGCAATGCGTCGAGCGGCTCTTCGACGAAGGCTGCCGCGTGATCGTCGTCGCCTGCCACACCGTGTCGTGCGTGGCGCTCAGGCATCTCCAACATCGCTACGGCTCGGCCGCCCGCCGCGTCCTCGGCGTCACCATCCCGGCCGCCGAAGCCGCGGTGGCGCTCACGCGCGGCCACATCGGCTTTCTCGGCACCGCGCGCACCGTCGCTTCGCACACCTTCCGCACCGAAGTGCGCAAGCTCGCTCCGTCAGTCCAAGTCAGTGAAGAAGCCGCGCCGCTCCTCGCCCCGATCGTCGAGGAGGCATGGGAAGAGACCGATCTCGCCCGCCTCGCCGTTCAGCGCTACCTCGCCGCATTTTCCGACATCGACACGCTGGTGCTCGGCTGCACGCACTATCCGCTGCTCGACCGCGCCTTTCGCGAGCTCACGCCGCCCAGTGTGTCCGTGCTGAATCCAGCACCTGAAGTCGCGCGGAGATTTGGGGAATGGCGCGCGCGGCATCCCGGCCTGGCGCCGGGTGGCGCTGGGACACTGCGCGTGCTCTCCAGCGGAGACTCCGCGCGATTCGCCGCAAGCGCTGTGCGCTTTCTCGGCGAAACGCCGCCGCCGATCGAATGCCTCGCCGAATGGCGAGGCCGACTCTCTCCGTGCAAGGAAGGTCCGCCGCCCGCCGGGCAGATCGTGCGGAGTCATTAAGGAGGGCGACCCAAAAAGTCAACGCAGGCCTGCAGGCAGGTTGGCGCTGCATGCGTAGCGCGGACGCCCTCGTCCGCCGATTTGACCGCTCCCACTGCATCGTCCGGGCTAAGAATCTTGGCGCTGCACATTTCTCTGGCCCGGCAGGTGCTCATAATTTCCATAATATGAGACCGCGCTCTCCTAGCCTCCCTTCGATGCACCGCCCCGGCAGCTCGGCAGCCTTTACCCTGGTCGAAGTGGCAGTCGCAGGCGCCCTCCTCGTGGTGCTCGTCGCCGCTCTCGCCGTCTCGATGACGCAAATCAACCGCTGGGCCACCGCGGCGGGATTGCACACCCTCGCGCTCGCGCTAACCCAACAAAGAATCGACGAAGTCCTGACCACGGGCTGGAACCTTAGAACTGGCCCGCCCCCCATCCTAACGCCCGGACTCGTGACAGAGACCGGCCTGTCGCTCAACAGCGACGCTTTCAATACCCAATCGGGCCTGGGCAGTTCATTCACCAGTCTCTCGAGCGCGGTGAGTGCCACCCGCAGGACCCAGATAACCTTTTTGTCGGCGCGCACGGTCCGAGCGGCCGTCACGGTTAGCTTCGTTTTTCGGGGCCGCACTTATACGACCAACCTAACCACGCTCCGAGCAAGCGACGACATTTAGGACCGATCACTTACCCGACTTATGCCACGCTCCCGCCGCGCCGCATTCACGTTACTCGAAACCCTCTTCGCGTCATCGCTCTTCGCCGCGATCACGGTGGGATTGCTGGCATTCAGCTCCACGGCGGTGCGCATGATCGCACGCAACCTCGCCACTAATCACACGCACGAAATCGTGCGCACATCAGATCAACAACTTCTCCACGACTTGCACGACTCCGGCTCCCCTTTTCGTCTGGTCAACTTTGACGGAATCACTTACTCCGACGCGACAGTCTCCGCGACGGCAAGTGCGGACGAGCAAAGCCAGAAGCTAATCAGCACTCGGGCAAATGGCGTCCGCTTCCGCCGGCTCCTTGGCGGTCCTTATCCGTTCGCAGCCAACGCAACCAGCAGCGCTCGGGATATTACCCTCGTCCCTGCCGGGGCCGCTCTCGCTCAAGTCGGAGACAAGATCACTATTCCGCTTATCTCGCGTGAATTCGATATCTCCGCAGTGCCAAACGTGCCGGTGGGAACGATCACGATCTCCGATCCTGCGGGCTTGGGTTTCAGTATCGATGCGACCACGGCAGGTAACATAACAACCGCCTACATTTATCGCGAAGTTGCCTACACCGTCTTCAACAACGAACTGAGGTATCACAAGAATTACACCGGCGCCGCAAAGGCCAGTTATTCGGTGCTTCGCAGAAGCGTTACGTCGCCAAAGCCATTTGCCCTCCTCTATCCGAGTGCAACCGCCGCCACCGATGGGCTTAACCTGCGAGTCTCGCTCGAGGCATACGATGGCGACTACACTGCGCGGCGCTTTAGTAATGGAACAGTAACTCTCCAGACCGTCATTCCTCCCCGGACACTTCCCACCCCAGTCTCCTCCACCAACTAAGTATCTAACGCTATGAACACTCGCTCCAATGCCGGCAGTGGACTGCTGGCAGTCCTCTTCACCATGTCGTTACTCGCGTCATTGGTCGCCACGATCTTCGCCATCACGAGTACACAAGTTTTCACCGCGCGCCGAAGTGCCACCCGCGCGAGCGCCGTCGCTTTCGGCGATGCAGTAATGGAAAGCCTCTATGACCAATGGCGATCCGCCATGATCAATGTGACCGATTCCAACGATCGATCGTTAGGACTTTCAGATACCTCGCTGGCTCCGTTAATCCAGATGCCTCCAGCCTCCACGATTCCCCGCCCTGTTGGCATCACTCTCATTAGTTCCACTGTGGTCCCGGCAACTCCTCTCCTCGTCCAAACCGCTGGCCGTCCAGTGCCAGAAAATGGGACTAACTCGCGGCTCCGTGTGCGGCTGCATTATCTCGCGACGGTGACGGTAAATTTCGCGACGCCGACTGGCCCGCAGACGATAACCATGCAGCGCGATTTCGTGCGCGGAGGAAGGAACATTTTCGATAACTTCTACTTCGGGATACATGCCAACACCGAATTTCATCCCGGACCGCCCATGTATGTGTCTGGCACTGTTTACGTCGGCGGAGACTTATACACGGCCCACGACTCGCTCCATTTCATGAAGGACGTCACTGTTACCGGAACGCACACCCTGAATTACCGGACGGACGATCCACGCTACGGAACGGCGCCAACCATTAACACCGGTGGCCTGGGAGACAATTGGGATGTCAACAATCCACCCCATCCCGGACAGCAACAAAAGCTATTCGACACGCCATATACCAGCCTGGACTCCGCCTTTCTCGATGACGTTATCTTAAACGACAGCGACTCGGACGGTAACGTGAACAATGACGGTTATCACGAATTGATCGAAGAAAAGACCGGCGCAAGTAGCGACCCACTGCAACTCGATTCCACAACGAGCGAGCGGCTGGCTAATAACAGCGATTACCGCATCTACGTCGATGCAAACAATAACGTCTCCATCTATAAAGGAAGTTCTGGAACGCCGCTTGCCAGCGGACCGGAACTTACCGCGATTAACGGCGCCCTCACTCTGAACACCGCTTTGCGCGATGTCCGCGATGGCGATAACGTGCGCGTCGTGACGGTCGATGTAAGTAAGATCACACTCGCCCTTTCGACCAATGCAATCTCCGATAACGTGGGCAATAGCGACGGACTGATGCTTTACGTGAAGGATACCAGCAACGGCACCAACGTGAGCACGAAAGTGGTGAACTCGGCCACGGGAACTTCCAGCAATATTACAAGCTCCCGGTCTCGTGGAGTCAAGCTGGTGAATGGGGCAACATTACCAGCCACGGGCTTGAGTATCGTGAGTCCCAACATGGTGTATATCCAAGGCGACTATAACACCGGCACAACCTCTAGCGTGAGGCCGGCCTCGAACACCGCCATCTCTTACACGCCGCCGGTCGATGCGCCGAGTCCGAACGTGGTGACTTACACCCGGGCCCCGGCGGTGGTTGCCGGCGACGCTGTCAATATCCTCTCAAACGCATGGAATGACGCCAACTCGTTACTCGGGCAGAGTTCCCGAGTTGCGAGTAACACGACCATCAATGCCGCGATCGTGGCCGGCAACGTGCCGACTACGATCAGCTCTTACAGCGGCGGCATCGAGAACTTCACTCGCTTTCACGAAAACTGGAATGGCACTTACCTGACCATCTATGGCGCCCTGGCGCTGCTCTATGACAGCGAACAGGCGACCCGTGCCTGGATCCAGGCGGATTACACGCCGCCGAGCCGGCGCTGGTATTATGATCCGCTGTTACAAGACACGAACCCTCCAGGATTCCGAGCCGCGCGAGTGTATGAACGCGGCCGGTGGGTTCAACGCTAACCAAGTATGTTCCTCAAAATTGCGTTACTGGCCGCCGCGCTAACCTTCTCCAGTTCGCTCCGCGCGCTCGATCTTACTCCGAGCGCCGGCTCTCGCGAACTGGAGGGGATCGAGATACCCATCGTGCTCTTTTCCGACGGCGCGCGGAAGGTGGCTTATCAACCTCCGGGGGCATGGCGGCTAAGTAGCGACAGCGGGGAGTTGCTGCGTCTCTACCCGCCGAACGCTTCGCACGCAGTCATGCAGTTTCGCATCCGCCCTCGCAGCGCAGCCGCCGAGGAGCCTGAGGCATGGGCGCGCGCGTTACTGCCGGAAGATGCTGCCGAGGCGACTCTCAGCGGCCGCTGCGAGAGCCCGTTCACCATGGACGGACTTGGCAGCACGGAGATTACCTTTTCTTACACTGCTTCCGGGCGCCGCTTCCTTACTTCCGTCGCATCGGTGGATCTGAATGAACAGCAAAAGCTGGCGGTGATCGTTACGGCGGGCTTCGATGAATTCAATGCCGTGCATGACGCGGCGATTAGCAGTCTCTTTAGTTGGACCTGGCGCGACTAAGAGCGAGTTAGTAACTCGGAGCGCCGCCGTCCTCGTGCGGTAGCCTAACATGCCGCACGGGGACGGCGGCGCTCCATCTTACTTATGTCCGCCGGAGCACTGTGTTGCGGCGGTAGCGGTCGTCGGGGTGCGGGTAATCGAGCGTGTAATGAAGCCCGCGGCTTTCTTTGCGGATGAGGGCGCTATCGACGATGAGCGTCGCGATGGTGCAAAGGTTGCGTAATTCGAGAAGGTCGGTAGTTACTTTGAAGTTCCAGTAAAACTCCTGGATTTCCTGCTGGAGATTGCGCAGTCGGGTGGCGGCGCGCTGGAGGCGTTTGGTGGTGCGCACGATGCCCACGTAATCCCACATGAGCCGGCGGATTTCATCCCAGTTATGATAGATAACTACGAGCTCATCCACATCGGCCGCATCGCCGCTGATCCATGCGGGTAACTCAATGTGTGGCGGCGTTTCACTGCCGTTGTTGGGTTCTCGGCGGATAGCTTCGCAGCAGCGATGCGCCAGGACCACGGCTTCGAGCAGGCTGTTACTCGCGAGCCGATTGGCTCCGTGCAAGCCGGTGCAGGCGACTTCGCCGATGGCATGCAGGCCGCGCAGGCTCGAGGCGCCGTTGCCGTCGGTAAGCACGCCGCCGCATTGGTAGTGAGCGGCGGGGACGACGGGGATGGGTTCGCGCGTGATGTCGATGCCCTGGAGCCGGCACGTCTCGTAGATATTGGGAAAGCGGTCGCGGATGAACGCGGGGGGCTTGTGCGAAATATCGAGATACATGCAGCGCGCGCCGGTGCGCTTCATTTCGGCGTCGATGGCGCGCGCGACGATGTCGCGAGGCGCGAGCTCGAGCCGGGTGTCGTAGCGTTCCATGAAGGAGCGACCCGCCGAGTCGATAAGCCGCCCGCCTTCTCCACGCACCGCTTCCGAGATGAGCAGCCCGCGGGCTTCGGGATGAAAGAGGCACGTCGGGTGAAACTGGATGAACTCCATGTTTGCGACTTTGGCCCCGGCGCGCCAGGCCATCGCCACGCCGTCGCCGGTGGCGATGCCGGGGTTGGTTGTGTAGAGATACACTTTTCCGCAGCCGCCGGTGGCGAGCACGATGCGGTCGCTGCGGATCGGGAAGACAACGCCGGCGGCTTCGTCGAGGACATAGACGCCCACGCACCGATCCGCGCTGGCGTAGCCGAGCTTGCCGAGCGTGATGAGATCGACGGCGATGTGATTTTCCAGCACCTCGATCTCCGGATGCGCGGCCACCGCGGCGAGCAGCGCGCGCTCGATCTCGCGGCCAGTGATGTCGCGCGCGTGCAGGATGCGCCGCTTGGAGTGTCCGCCTTCGCGCGCCAGCTCGGGCTGATGCGAGCCATCCGCGCGCTCGTCGAAATGCACGCCGATGTCGATGAGTTCCTGGATGCGAGCGGGACCATCGGTGACGATCATCCGCACGAGCCGCTCGTCGCAAAGGCCCGCGCCGGCTTCGAGCGTATCGCGCACGTGCAGCTCGAAGGTGTCCTCGGCGCTGGTCACGCACGCGATGCCGCCTTGCGCGTAGTTCGTGTTCGACTCTGAGCGCGCGCGCTTCGTGATGATGGCCACCGTGCCGTGCGCCGCGGCCTTCAACGCAAAGCTCAAGCCGGCGATGCCGCTGCCGATGATGACGAAGTGGAAGCGTTTCATTCAGCGAATCCAGAGGTTGTCGATGAGCCGCGTCTGTCCAAAAAAAACCGCGAGCGCCATGACGGCATTGCGCCCGATGGTCTTGAGCTGGCGCAGCGAATCGGCATCGACGATCTCCACATAATCAATGCGGGCCAGCGGCGCGGCGGCGATGGTCTTCGCGATGATGCGCTGCAACTTTGCGGCGCTGGTTTCCCCGGAGTCGCGCGCGGCGAGCAAGGCGCACCGGAGCACGGGAGCTTGCGTGCGCTCAACGGGCGACAGGAAGCGGTTGCGCGAACTCAGCGCGAGGCCGTCGGATTCGCGCACCGTCTCAACCGGCACGATGCGCACGGGCAGATTCAAGTCGCGCACCATGCGGCGGATCACGGCGCACTGCTGAAAATCCTTGAGCCCGAAAACCGCCGCGTCTGGCGCGATGATTTGGAAAAGCTTGAGCACCACCGTGCAGACGCCGCGGAAATGTCCGGGCCGTGCCGTGCCACACAGCGGCAGGCTCACGGCGTTCTCATCCACGAAAGTCGAGAAGTCCCCGGGATACATCGCCTCCGCCGTCGGATGAAAAATCACATCGACGCCGCGCGCCGCGCACAGCTTGCGATCGGCGGCAAAAGTGCGCGGATACTTCGCGAGATCTTCCTTCGGCCCAAACTGCGCCGGGTTCACAAAAATGCTGACGACCACCGTGCCCTTCGCTCCGGCGATCTTGCGCGCGCGGTCGATGAGCGCCGCATGTCCGGCGTGGAGCGCGCCCATCGTTGGCACCACAATCACGGGTCGAAACGAAGCACGACAGAGACGCGAAGCGGGAGTGATTGAGTGGACGATCTTCACGGCTGTGCGGTGATGTGCCGGCCGGATCGGCTGACAGCCAGCTTGCTACACTGCGCGCCCGAGCTGCCGCAGCTTCGCCATCAACTCCTCGGGGCTTAGGCAGTTCTCACCCCGCTCCAACTCCTCCGCTCGCCGCCCGATCTCGGTAAAATAATCCGGATCGTCGAGTATGTTGAGCGCGCGCAAATGGGTCGCGAGCTTCTCACGTTCGGCAGACGAGAGACTGTCCACTTGCGGGATGATTTCGGCGGAACCCATGCGCGTTCACTTACCCGCATCCGCCTCGGAATGCGAGCGGTAACCGGCGACGAACTTCCGCCGAAACACCTCGAATGTTCCCGCTTCAATCTCGCGCCGGATGCGCGCCATGAGCTCGAGATAGAAGTGCAGATTGTGCAGCGTGATGAGGCGCAGGCCGAGGATTTCCTCCGCCTTCACGAGATGACGCAGGTAGCCGCGGCTGAAGTGCCGGCACGCTTCGCACGCGCAGCCGTCTTCGATCGGGCCTCGGTCGAAAGTGAACGGCGCGTTTTTCAAATTGATGGTGCCCGCGGCGGTGAAGGCGGTGCCGTTGCGGGCGAGGCGCGTGGGCAGCACGCAGTCAAACATGTCGATGCCGCGCGCGACCATCTCGACGATCTGCGGTGGCGTGCCGAGACCCATCGCGTAACGCGGCGAGTCGGCCGGGAGAAAGGGCACGCTGTGCTCGACGGCGAGCATCATCTCGCGCTCGGGCTCGCCCACGCTCACGCCGCCGACGGCGTAGCCATCGAAGCTCATCTGCACGAGCGCCTCGGCGCTTTCGCGGCGGAGATCGGCAAAGGTGGCGCCTTGCACGATGCCAAATTGCAAGCCGGGCGTGGCGACTTCGCGGCACTCGCGAGCCCAGCGCAGAGTGCGCGCGAGACTCGCTGCGGCGTAGTCGCGTTCGCACGGATAGGGCGGGCATTCGTCGAAAGCCATCGCGATGTCGCTTCCGAGCGCGGCCTGGATTTCCATGGCCTCGCGCGGCCCGAGAAACATGGGCGCGCCGTCGATGTGATTTTGAAAGTGCACCCCCTTCTCGACGATCCGCCGCAGCCGCGCGAGCGAGAAGACCTGGTAGCCGCCGGAGTCGGTGAGGAGAGGCCCATCCCACGCCATAAATGCGTGCAGCCCGCCGAAGTGCCGCATCACGTCCATGCCGGGCCGGACGAAAAGATGATACGTGTTGCCGAGAACGATCTGCGCGCCGAGGCCGCGGAGTTCCGCGGGCGAGATGCCTTTGACCGAGCCTTGCGTGCCCACGGGCATGAAGACCGGAGTGTCGATCGCGCCGTGCCGCGTGGCGAGAATGCCGCGGCGGGCGGATGAAGCGATGTCGGTGGCGAGGAGGGAGAACAGTTGAGAGTTGAGAGTTGAGGGGTGAGTGGCCTCCACGTTTCCACTCGAGCGCCGGCTTCGCAGGGATTCTTTGAACACTCAACACTCATCTCTCAACACTCAACTCTCCTCGTGCTACCTTCCCCGCGCCATGTCCCGCCGCCACGGCTTCACTCTCATCGAGATCATGATCGCGATCATGATCGCGCTGCTCATGATCTCGCTCGCGGTGCCGGGCGTGGTGGGGCTTTTTCGGGAGCGGGAATTGAAGGCGACCTTTGAATCTTTCGATGACTTCGTCCACACCGCGCAGTCGAAGAGCGTGATCGAGCATCGCGGCTACCGGCTCATTTTCGACGAAGAAGGCGTGACGCTCACCCCCACCGACCCGAGCGTCATCGACGCGGACAAAGACATTGAACGCTTCCAATTCGACAAGGGGCACAGTTATACGATTGAGCGCCCGTGGGCTCTGGTAAAGAATCCGCCGGCGGAGTGGCCATTCTGGGAGAGCGGACTTTGCGAGGCGGCAAACATCTACTACACGGGTCCCTCGGGAAGCTGGATGGCGGAGTACAATCCACTCACCGTGCGCGGGATGCTCAAAGACACCAACGTGAAATGAAGATGCGCGGCTTTGTGCTCATCGAAGTAATGCTGGCGGTGCTCATCTTCGCGCTCGGGGTGCTTTCGCTGGGACAGTGCGTGAACTTCTGCCTGGCCGCCGAGCACTTTAAGGAGGAGGACGCGCGCGCCGGCCGGCTGCTGGCCAATCGCATGGCGGAGATCGAGGGCGGCTCGATCGCGCTCAACGATTCGAGCACCGAGGAACTCAAAGGCATGTGGGAAGGCATGAAGCTCAAGACCACGCGCTCGGTTTTGAAAAAGAAAAACGAAAACGGCCAGGACATCACGGGTGTGTATGCCGTGCGGCTCGAGTTGCTGTGGCGGAGCGATAATCAGGATCACTCCCGCGAACTCACCTTCTATGTCTATCCGCGCCAGCAGTGAGGTCCGGGGAGCGCGCCCGTCTCGGGCGCTGGTCGCGGCGCCCCGCTGCGACGAATTTTTAGCGACGCGCGCTTCGGGCAAGAGCTTCGCGCCCGCAGAACAGCCCGGCGGGTCTTCGTGGCGCGGATCTCTTGCTGGAGCGCGCGCTTTTGAAAGTTCGTCGCGGCGCGGAGGCCGCGACCAGCAGCCGGGACGGGTGCGCTCCCCAGGCTCCCGCGCCTTCACGCTGCTCGAAGTCATGGTCGCTACGCTCATCATCGCGCTCATGACCTTCGGCCTCTTTCGCTTCATCACGGCCAATCTCATGGCGCTGAAATTTTCCACCGAGCTGCACGACGAGCGCCAGTCCATGCAGGCGCTCGTGAAATTTTTGCAGGTGCAGATCAATCACATCCCGCCGCGGCGACAGGGCGCGCTGGTGGGGGCGCCGTTTAAGTTTCACGATCTGTCGAGCGATGAGATGACGTGGCTGTGCTCGGCGGGCCACGGCGTGCTCACGGATGCCGCGCCGGATAGTTATCGCGTGACGCTTGCCCTTCAGCCGGCGAAAGACTCCCCCGATATTCTCGAGCTCGGTCTCCGGCGCGAAGTGGTGGCCAGCGAAGCGGCGGCGAAGATCGACGCGGATTTTTTTACGCGCGGCTCCGGCACGCAGAAGTACGATTGGCGGCCGCTGATGCGCGGAATCGCGGCGATCAAAATTCGGTATTTCGATCCGCGGCTTAATGCGTCCGTCGAGCGCTGGAACGATCTCAACGTGCGGCCGACGCTGGTGACCGTCTCGATCTGGCGCAACGCGTCTGACGCGCCTTACGAAGCGGTGCTCGACGTGCCGGCCTCGCGCTTGCAGCCGGTCGCCGGGATTCAGGTCGGCGGCGCGGATGGTGCGCAGCCGGGCGACGGCACGGGGAAGGCCGGAGGCGCGCGGCCGCCGCCCGGCGCGCGGCCACCCATCAAGCGATGAACGCGGGGCCAGCCACGGCGGTCTATGGGCGCCGCATGTCGCATCCCCGCGCCTCCATTTCTCCAAGACTGTGCCGCCGCGGGGCAACCGCACGAGGACGGCGGCGCTCCGGCTCGGCGCTCATGCTCGTGCTGTGGGCGCTCATCCTTCTCGCGGCTGCCGTGTTTGCCTACGCCAAGTGGATTCAGGCCGACATCCAAATCCACGGCCAGACCAATCGCGACCTCGAAGCGCGCGCGATGGCCCACAGCGGATTGGCTCTGGCACTGCATCCGCTGGTCACCGAGAAGACGGAAGGCATCGACGAAGACTTCGCTGCCGACCTCGGCTTTCGCGTCCGCATCTCGAGCGAAGGCGCAAAGCTCAACATCAACTGGCTCATCCAGGGAGAAGACCCGGTGAAGCTCGACATCCTCAAGCGCTGGCTCGAACAGCACGGCCTCGACTTCAAGCAGCGCGACGTCTTCGTCGATTGCCTCCTCGATTACGTGGATGCCGACGACGACAAGCGTCTCAACGGACAGGAAGCAGATGGCGATTATACGCCGCCGAACCGCCCGCTACAGGACCTCGAGGAGATCGAGGAAATCGCCAACTCCGCGCCGCTCACGCGCAACCCCGGCTGGAAAGATCAGCTCACCATCCTCAGCCAAGGGCCCATCGACATGTCGGCGGCCGATGCCGACATGCTGCGGCTCCTCGGATTGGGCGAGGGGCAGATCGCGCGCTTCCTCCAAATCCGCCGCGGCCGCGACGGCAAGGACGAAACAGAGGACGACTACAAATTCAAAAACTTGAAAGAAATCCAGAGCTTCCTCGGCATGTCGGAGGCGCAGTTCAAGCGCTTCGGCGGGCTCATCATTCACAAGGACTCGACCATGCGGATCATCTCGGAAGGCCGCTCGGCGGATGTCACTCGACAAGTGGAAGTGGTCGCCCGAAAACCCCAAATTCTCTCCTGGAAAGAATGAAGAAAACCAGCGCGACCGCCGCTCTCATCACGCCCGATGTCGATGGATGGCGAATCGCGGGAGTGAAATATCCGACTCTGCGCGAGGCCGTGGCCGGCGTCCCGGCCAAGGGCAAAGTGCACCTCGCGCTGCCTTGCCAGGATGTGCTGCTCGAGCGCATCAAGCTGCCGTCCACCGATCGCGCCGAACTCAGCGGCATGCTCCAGCTTCAGCTCGAGAAGACGCTGCCGTATCCGGTCGAGGAAGTCTCCACGGCCTTTGAAGTGTTGGGCGAGGTGGAGAATGAATCGACGCTGCTCTCGGTGGCCGCGCACAGCGGGCAGCTCGGCGAAATCTGCCAGCCGTTGCGCGAGCAGGCGCGGCTGCCGGAGAAGATCACGCTCTTTGCCATGCACGTGGCGGCGTCGTGCCCGGCAGATGAGGTGGTGCTCGTCATCTATCCCGAGCAGGGAAAGCTCGTCACCGCCATCGTCGAAAATCGCAAGCTCGGCTGGGCGCAAACTTTTCCCGGCATCGACGCCGAGACACTCGCCGCCGAGCTGCCGCAGATTCTCCTCGGCGCGGAACTCGAAGGCGCGCCGACGAATTTCTCCAGCGTGCGGCTCGCCGCCGATCTCGAGCCGCTCGCCGCGCCACTGCGCGAGTATCTCGAGCTTCCCGTCGAGCTCGTCTCGCTCGACGGCCCGATGCCCGAGCCCGCCGGCAACTTGCTCCCGTCCGCTTGGGAGGCCGACACGCGGCGCCAGGAGCGCAACGAAAATCTCAAGCAGCAACTCATGGTGGCCGCCGTGGTGTGGCTGCTCTTGATCGCCGGCGCATTTGTCTATCTCGCGTGGCTCAAGCACCAGGCGCAGAAGACCGCGGGCGAACTGGCCGCGGTGCGGCCGCTCCTCGACTTCATCAATTCGCGCGAGAGCCGCTGGAACACGCTCGCCCCCGCCGTGGACCCGAGTCGCTACACCGTCGAGCTGCTTTATCAGATCTCGAAGAGCCTGCCTTCCGAGGACGTGAAGATCACCGAATTCGATCAGCAGCTCGCGCAGTGGAAAATCGTCGGCGAAGCGCCCACCGCGGCGCAGGCCATCGAGTTTGTGGACAAACTCAAAAACACCACGGAACTCGGCGCATGGCAGGTGAGCGCCGGTCCGCCACAGCTCCTGCAAAACGAGCACGCGCAATTCAACATCTTCGGCAAGCGATGATCGCCCAGCTTTCCAGCCGGGAAAAAACTCTCGTCATCGGCGTCGGGACCGTCGTGTTCCTCTTCGTGAATTTTTTTGTGATCGATTACATCCGAAAAAACAAAACCACTCTCGATCTCGATCTCTCCCGGCAGACCGCGCAGCTCCGGGCGATCAAAGCGCGCTCGTCGGAAAAAGAGAAATGGGAGCAGCGCGAAACCTGGCTCACCGCCAAACAGCCAAAGCTCGTCAACGACGATTCCGCCGGCGTGCAACTGCTTGAACGCGTGAAGGAGGTCGCGAGGAAGCACGACGCGACTTTGGAAAACCCGTCGATCCGCGTCGCAGCGCGGCGGCCGGATGTCACGGCCATCTCCGTGGATGTGGACGTAAAAAGTCCGTGGAAAGGCTTGATCGCATTCCTCAACGAGCTCCAGCAGCCGGATCAATTTGTGGTGCTGGAAAAAACAAACCTCAAGATCGACACCGCCGACCAAACGCGGATGCACGGCAAGTTCACGATCGCAAAGTGGTACGCGGCAAAGTGAAGTGCCGGTGAAGTTCAGAGCCCTCTACGGGCTGGACTCGTCGAAAACTCGTGGGCGCAACAAGCGCGGCAGTCTGGCTCGGTATTCATTTGCCATTCGGTTGCGCCCTCGACTACCACGGCATCCGACAGCGGCGGGCGAAAATTTCCTTACGATCGATGAAGCAAAAAGACGTGCGCGGCGCAGTATCAACCTCCTCCCTTGGCAGTGCCAAACAAGGCGACATTGGGATCGCATATTGCGATGACCATTCGGATCGGGCCGCGCGGATCCGCCAAGTCATCGCGGAAGCGGGAGGCTCGCCTCACTTCGCGGCCGATCTTGCGAAGTTGCGGCGCCACGCGATTTCCGATCACTGCAGTTTCGTCTTGATTCCGCTGAGCGGATCGGGTTGCCCGAACCAGGCAGCACTCGCCGCAATCGAAAGCCTCAAGACGGATGGTTCCTGGGTCATCGCATATGAAGATGGCCTCGATGCGTGGAGCATCGGCCAACGCTGCCGGGCTCCTCGATACCCGCTTTGCCACGGAATCGTGGGCGCAGAATGAGTCTCCCGCGGCGTTTTCCGCGCTCGAGCAACAATGGACACCGCGGGTCGAGACGCCACTCCTCGCCGAATATCACGGCGAGTCGCCGGTGAATCTCGAAGCGCAGCAACTCGAGCAGACCCTCACGGAACTCTTCGATCGCGACTTCAATGAAGCCGTGGCGAACCTGGCTCATGAAGCGGCGGCGCAAGCCGAGGAATTTCGCGCGGCACGGGCGAACCCGCAGCCGAGCAGATGCTCGCGGAATGGCTCGACCCGCTACGCCGGGCGACCGAGCAGCTCTTCGAGCAGACGGGCGAAGCCGTGGGCCAGCAGCAACTCGACAATCTGGGCGAAACGCCTTCGAGACGTTGTTTGAAACCTTTGCGCCGCAGCCCGGCACGGTCGGTCCGCAGTTTGAAGAGTTCTTCGGAAAGATTTGGCGCAAGGTGAAGAGTATCGCGCGAACCGCGGTGGATCTTGCCAAGAAGGGTTTGGGCGCGCTGGCCAAGCTGGGCCTGCCGATCGGGCTGCTGCTCAAGAAGCTGAGCCGCCTCGTCCGCCCGCTGTTGAACCGCGTGGTCCGTTTTGCCCTCAACCGATTGCCGGCCAGCCTCCGCCCGCTGGCCACCATACTGGGCCGGCGGCTCGGTATTTTGAACGAATCCATCAGCGGGGAAGCCGGGGAGACGCGGGGCGAGGAAGAAGCGCCGACCACGCCCGAGGCCGAAACCATCGCTCGGGAATTTGACGCGTCGATCGCCTCGCTCCTCTATGCTCGCGACGAGACGCAGAGCGAGGCCGTGCTCAACGAAGCGGCGCAGGAGACACCCGCGGAGGCCGAGGCAAATCCCCTCGGCGAATTGGACGCCGCGCGCGAACGCTTCGTCACGCAGTTTTCGCAACTCCAGAACGGCGAAAATGCAGAACCCGTCGTTCAGCAATTCATCCCCGCCATTCTCCCGCTGCTGCGCATCGGGATCACAGTAGTCGGGCGGCAGCGGATCGTGAATTTCCTCGCCGGATATCTCGCGAAGTTGATCCAGAGTTTCGTGGGCCCTTCCGCGGCCACGATGCTCTCGCGGGCGCTGGTGGATGCGGGGTTGCGCCTCATCACCCTCGAAGCCGAGATGGAACCTCCGCCGCGCATGGCCGCGCGCGCAGTGGCGGCGGCTCTCGAGGATGCCGTGCGACGGGTGGCAAATTTCGGCTTCGAGCAATTTGAAAATCTCGAACAGAATCTCGAAGACCAACGGCTGCTCGAGACGGTCGCCAGTGAGGCGTTCTTCGAAGCGTCAATCTCCCATTTTCCGTCGCAACTCCTCGACGTGCAGCGGCTCGAGGATCGCGAGATGTATCTCGAGAGCCCGGGACAGCAGGAATTCTGGGCGTATCGCCCGCGCCCGCGCTACAAGAAATACACGAAGGTCTTCCAAGTCGCGCTCACCCGGCAGAGTGCGGCGCAGATTCGCTCCTTTGGCGATCAGCCGCTCGACGCCTTCCTGCGCGCCCGCGGCGTGCGGCTGCCGGCCACGGTCAAAGTGCATCTCTACGAAGCGATCCCCGGCACGACGCTCAGCCGCATCGCACTCCTCGAGAAGCGGGTGCCGGGGCTCGGATCTGGTGGGGAGGAAGCGTGGTCGAAGATTCATCCGCTCACGGTCGCCGCCGCGCAAGGCCTGCAGCTTCCGGCGGGGTTGAGTCGCGACACGAGTGAGCAGTATCTGGAATCGAGGAACCGCATCGGCATCGGACAGCGCTTTTACTACATCGAGATCGCGCAGTCCGTGGGACGGGGCGAGTGCGTCCGCCACAGCCAGGTGAACGTGACCATCGATTTGCGCGCCAGCCAGGTGCGCACCGGCGTTTTCTTTTCCGAAGCCGATGCGCAGCGAATCGTGGCCACGGGCCCGGCGGTGGGCGCGATGGCGGCGGCCCGGCTCGCGCAGGGGCTGCTCGGCGCGACGCTCCATAGCATCGGCACCGGCCCGTCGCGGCACGTCCGACTCATCCGTGAAGCGACCGGCGAACTGGAAGGCGAAGAATTCTGGCAGCGGATCGCCGGCGAGGCCGCCAAGCAGGCCATCCGCTGGCTGCTCGAGGAACTCGCCAAGGCGCTGATGCGCGTGCTCAAAGCTGCGCTCATCCGCCATCTCAATGCGCGCTTCGCCGAATTTTCCACCGCAACGCGCCATCCCGCCTGCGGAGTGACCATGACGTTCCTCTTCAACCATCCCGGCCTGCGCGTTCTCCACGCTGCGCTGGCCGGCCGGATGCCGAACATGGGCGACGTGCGCGCCGCCGCGCGGGCCTTGCAATTCCCGTCGATCCAGATCGCGCCCGGATTCGTCTGGAGGTAACTCGCCTTGAACGAAGAAGCCGCACTCCGCACGCAACTCAGCCGCCAGCTCGCCCACTGGCGGGCGGCGGTCGTGACGATCGACGACGTGGATAATTTCGCCGCGCCCGAAGCGTGGGCGCGCGTCGAGCGTTACCTCAATCTGGCCTTGCGCAAACAGCTCGCGGGCACCATGGCCCGGCTGCGTCTGGAAGTGAACGGTCTCGGCGCGCAACTCGCTTCGGCGCTGAGCCTCGAGCAGCTCCAGCTTGTGCGACAGCGCCTCCTCGCCTTCCGCCAGAAATACGTGGCCGTGGAGACGACGCTCGATTTCTACGGCGATGCCGTGAACACGCGAACGAATCCGAAGCTCGCATCGATCCTCCGCTCCCTCGATCTCATCGCCTTCCGCAGCATGGAGACGGTCTTGCGTCCGCTGGGCAAGGAAGTGCCGCCGGTGCTCACGTACATCGACAAGGGTCTCGGCGCCTCGATCCTCAAGGCCGGCGTCCGACTCTGGGACGGCGGCACGATCAGCCCCGTGGCCGCGATCAAGATTACCCGGCACAATCTTTACCGGCCCACTTCGCTCATCCACGAGACAGGCCACCAAGTCGCGCACATCCTCGGCTGGACCGAGGAGTTTGCAGCGGCGCTGGGCCATGAACTGGCGGGCCACGCGCCCGCCGAGGTCATCGAGGCATGGATGGAGACGGCGTCCGAAGTGGTCGCCGACATCTATGCCTTTGTGCACTGCGGCTACGGCGCCGTCGCCGCGCTCCACGATGTGGTGGCGGCAGATCAAGGCACAGTGCTCCGCTATCTTCCCGGCGATCCGCACCCGATCCCCTACATTCGCGTGCTGCTCAATGTGGAGTATTGCCGGCGAATGTTTGGCGCCGGACCGTGGGACGCGCTGGCAAGCGCATGGCAGCGCGTGCATCCCCTCGCAAACGCTTCCGCGGCCACACGCCGCTTTCTCGAGCTTTCCGTCGCGCTCCTGCCGCGACTGGCCGAACTCTCGCTCATCCGGCGCATGCGCGCTTTCGGAGGCCGGGCGATCGTCGATCTCGTCGATCCCGCGCCGATGCGGCCCGACGCTCTCGCGCAGTGGTCGCAGCAGCTCGGCACCGCACTTCACACATCCCCGCACTGGGCCATCACGGAACCCGTGCGTCTGCTCGCGCTCTCGGCTTACCAGATGGCGATCACGCCGGAGCGCGCCACCGAGATCGCCCAAAACTACGAAGCTTGGACTCAACGCTTGGGAAGCATGGTCCAGGCTGCATGAAAGAACCCGCCAACTATGAACCCTGAACTCACTCTCTCTTCACAAGCCGAGGATCTCCAAAGGGGATACGCGGCTCACACCGTATCCGTGCGCGGATTTCTGCCGGAGGGAATCAAAGCGCGCCCGCCAAAGACGAACACCGTCCGGCTTGCTTCTTCCGAGGTGCAGGAAGGCGCGATCGTGGATGTGGAAGGTGAATTTCCATCCGCGCCGCTCTTTGCCTATCTCGACGACGTGCCGCTGGAAATTCAGACCCTTCACAATCCAGCCAATGGTCAGGTGCAGATCAGCTTGGTGGCTCCCGCCAAAGCCCGGTGCGGTTGGTGTGGCCGACCAAGGAAGTGGTCGCGGAGCCGCCGCTCTGCGTGCGTCGCCGCCCGATCATCGAACTGTTTGCTGTCCCCCCGGAAGAGTGCAAGCCGAGCGCGGAGTTGCGCGTCCCATTCGCGGAGGAACCCGTGGAGGTGCATCTCGGCGGAAAGGAAATTCCTTCCAATCAGATCAAGTGGGATGGCGGGAACTTGATCATTCGCATTCCGAAGGACGCGGTATCGGGGCAACTGCTCATCGTCACGCGGACGACGGTTTACCAGAGCTCCGCCATCGTGCGGATCAAGACCGCTTAACTCATCATTCGTGGAGCCACCGCGGCTCCGAAGACAACCCACCCAAAAAAAGAAAGGCAACCCTATGTTCTTCACACTCGCATCCTGGCACGCCGGCAATACCTGGCCCTTCCCCCCGCTGCAACTCGCCCCGATCGAAGGGCTCTTTCACGTGCATCCGCAAGTGCTCATCGCCGCCATCGAGCAGTATTACTCGACGCGCAAACCCACGTCGGGAGTTCCGGATTACAGCGACCCGGGTGCTGCGCGCTCCCGCCGACTTTCGCTAATCTGATTGCCGGCCTCGCCTCGTCCCAGCCCGACCGGTGGGATCACCTCATCTATAGTTACATGATCGAGAACACGCGCATCTTCGAAATCTTCGATCGTGTGGTGCGCGATTTCGAAGGTGGCGAACGATATGAAACGCCCGACCCCGATACGGCGCTCTGGCTCCGATCCACCGAAGCGCTCTTCTACCGCGACCTGCCCTCGGGGTTCATCGGGGCGATGACGAGCTGGCTGCGGCCAGACTCGCGCTCCACCCGGCGCAACACTTATTACCGGTTGCTGGGTCTCGACCTCAATCACGGCCTCGATGGCAACCAACCCTACCAATTCGACAAGCCGATCGCGGCCAATCGGGACTTCGTCGGCACTTTCGAATCCTTCCTGCGCGAAGTCTGGCGCGGCATGATGAACGCCAAGAATGGCATCGGGCCGAATGAAACCGACGACTCGGCAATCGCCGACCACGTGCGCCGTCTGCGCGAGATGCTCCTGGTGCGGCGCAACAATGGCAACCTTCTCCGCGAAGAGTTGTGGGCGGTGGTGACCATGTCGTGGTTCCACCTCGCGGTCGCTGAGGACACGCCCGTGGTAAAAGCGCTCAAAGCCGAGGCGGAAAGCCCCGGAGATCGGCTGCGCAAGATCGGCGAACGCGTCGGCGTGCCCGTCCACGGTCGGGCCGACGATTACTTCTCCATGGCTTTTCAGCTCTCCCAAGTCCTCTCCTATCTCGAGCGCGAACCCTTGACCGCGACGCCCTCCGCCGCCGAGGGCTTCTGCAAGCTCCCGCCTGCGGGTTATCCCAATCTTCCTGCGGACATGCGGACGATCATCACCCACTGGTCGGCGGCTACCGGTCGCAGCATGAAGGCCCTGCCTCTCACGCTGGGATCGGGGCGCCAGCCGCACGCCGGGACACGACCTCGCGAGCCACGTCAGTCCCGGCTCTGGCAGGAAGCCGCCCCAACGGTGGAGTGAGCCTGCGGACCAACGGATACTGATCCCGCTTCCATCTTCGCCGTTTAATGCGAATTCGAAAATTGGGCGTTCGCGTCGTCACGAGTTCCGACTATTTGGCCGGCACGGACAATGATGTCTCGTTCGACATCGGCCCGCTCGGCTGGAAGCTCGACATTTCGGGCTACAACGATTTCGGAGCCGGGGACAGCGACACTTACTCCCTCGATCTTCATGGACTCGCGCTCGACACCGACGACATCGTCTGGCTGCGCTTGCAAAAAAAGGGGCTCTTTGGGAAGACGGGCGCCGGCGACGGTCTCGATGGAGAGTGGCGTCCCTCGGAGATCCATCTTCTGGTCAATGACGCAGAGTTCATCAGCCGCACCATTAATGTCTGGTTGGCTGATGACGAAGGCGCCGGCCGGTGGTGGTGGATGTTGCTCGTGCCGAATTACAATTACACCGCGCCGGCGGAGATGTTTGCGCTCACGCAACGGATGCTACCCAGCAACGAACTGAGTGAATTGGACAAGGATGTCGCCGCTTTCACGACGCCTGTTTTCAAGGATCGAGGCATCTCAGGATGGGTGGATGTCGGGCGCTTTCTGGGCCGGGAATTGCAAGGCGTGGTTGCCATCGGCAGGCTTGCCCGGGATCCGGCGGTCTCCACCGATGACTTGGTAACGATCGATCTCGAACTCGAGCAACTGCGAGCCGACGGGCAGCGTTTTCACTTCCCCAGACCCGGCGTAAATCTGCCGCGCTTCTTGCGTGTGGAATGCCTGACCGTCCATCTCGGAACCCGTCTGGCCTCGTTGCGAACCGGAGTGCGGATGAAATTCGGCGGCTGGCTGCGGTGGGATACCGATGACGAAGGGTGGTACGAGATTCACCCTCAAAGCGGAGCCGACGTGACCTTTCTTCCGCCGGCTCCACGGATCATTCGGCTAAATTCCGCGTTCGGTGAGCACCGGGGCAATCAAGAGGATGTGACTTACGAGTTTCCCGGTTGCAACGTAAAAGACGTGCCAGCGGAATGGGCGAAACCGCGCGTCTTTCACGGGAAGAAGTATGTCCTGCAGCAGACTTACTCTTTCGATGCGGAGATCGAGAATCGCGGTCCGTTCGGCTCTCCGTTTCCAGACGAATCCGCAGTCCACTGGGACATCGCCGGACACCCCTTGCCGGAAGGCAGCGGAGTGCTGGTGCTGACCGGAGGCGCCCTGCTTTCCTACACCCGCAACGATCTGCACCTGGAACTCAGCAATCTTCCCGGTCAAACGGTTGGGCAGCCGCTGCAACTCACGGTGAGCGTCATCGACGAGGCCGGCACGTCCAGCCGCGGAGCGATTGTATCGCTTGAAGGGGAGAGACCGGTGGAGTGGGAGAAAGACTACTACATCATCGTCCTCGGATGCTCGATCGCGCGCAGGCTCCTTCTCGATCGGTTGCGCTTGAAGCCACAAGCAATCCCGAAGTACGATCCCGCCGAGCTTGAGAAATTTAGACGCGAGGATCTCGTGAAATCGTCGGGCAAATCAGCAAGGAAGCCGGCCTGCCTTCCACCGGCGTCCTCCAAGCCGCAGCCGACGAGCGCGGCGTGCTCTTGCTAACCGTCGGCATTCTCACGGGGCGACATCCGCAAGCTACCGCCAAGGCACTCGCAGGCCGCGTCCGGATGCTAACCGCGTAAACAAGGAAAGGGCCACGGTGCCAGCGGGAGAAGTAGAACTGGGGGAGGAAAATGACGGGTGTGTCGCAGGGAAGTTGAGTGTTGAGAGTTGAGTAGTGAGTGTTCAAAGAATTCCGGCGGAGCCGGCGCGTTCGTGGAAACGCGGCGGCCACTCGACACTCACCCTCAACTTTCTTCAATGAACGACGCCTTCCAGACTTTGCAGACCTTTGACCCCGGCGATCACGGCCGGGGCCAGTTCTTTTCTCTGCCGGCCCTCGAGAAGCAGGACGTGGGGCCTGTCTCGCGGCTGCCGGTTTCCATCCGCATCGTGCTCGAATCGGTGCTCCGAAATTGTGACGGGAAGCGGGTGCGCGAGGAGGATGTGCGGGCGCTGGCGAATTGGAACGCGAAGGCGCCGGCGCAAGTCGAGATCCCCTTTGTGGTCGCGCGCGTGGTCTTGCAGGATTTCACGGGCGTGCCGCTGCTGGTGGATCTAGCGGCGATGCGCTCCACGGTGGCGCGGCTCGGGCGCGACCCGCGGATGATCGAGCCGCTGGTGCCTGTCGATCTCGTAGTGGATCATTCCGTGCAGGTGGATTTCTTCGGCTCGCCCGCGGCGCTCGGGCTCAATCTCGAGCTCGAGTTCAAGCGCAACCGCGAGCGTTACCAACTCCTGAAATGGGGACAGCAGGCATTCAAAACTTTCCGCGTCGTGCCGCCCGGCATCGGCATCGTGCATCAAGTGAACCTCGAGTATCTCGCCCAAGGCGTCCTCTCCACCCCGATCGCCACTCGACACTCACCACTCAACACTCAACTTTTCTTCCCCGACACGCTCGTCGGCACCGACTCGCACACCACCATGATCAACGGCCTCGGCGTCGTCGGCTGGGGTGTGGGCGGCATCGAAGCGGAAGCCGGGATGCTCGGGCAGCCGGTGTATTTCCTCACGCCTGAAGTCGTGGGCGTGCATCTCACCGGTGCGTTGCAGGAAGGCGTGACGGCCACGGACCTCGTGCTGCACATCACTCAAATGCTGCGGCGCGCGAGGGTGGTCGGGAAGTTTGTGGAATTCTACGGATCGGGCGCGCGATCGTTGCCGGTGGTCGATCGCGCGACCATCGCCAACATGGCTCCCGAGTACGGCGCGACCATGGGCTTCTTTCCCATCGACGAGGAAACGCTCGCCTACCTGCGCGGCACGGGGCGCAGCGCGGAATTGTGCGCGGCGTTCGAGGCCTACTACCGGGCGCAGGGTTTGTGGGGCATCCCGGAAAAAGGGCAGATCGATTACAGCGTGGACCTCGAGCTCGATCTTTCCGTCGTCGAGCCCGCGGTCGCGGGACCCAAGCGCCCGCAGGATCGCATCGCGCTGCCCGACTTGAAGAGCACCTTCACCTCACTCTTCACCCAGTCAGTGGCCGCGGGCGGCTACGGCAAAGCGGCCGGCGAACTCGCGCGCAAAGTGCCCGTGCACATCAACGGCGCGCCGGCCCAGCCCGCGGCTGAACTTTTCTCCACCGAGGGCCGGCGCGACTCGAACCACATGGTGGAAGGCACGCCGCGCAACGTGGCCGAGATGGTGACCAACCGGCCCGCGCCGCATCCCGTCGAGGCGCTGCCCGATTCGCCGTATCGACCTGCGGACACCGCGATCGGCCACGGCTCGGTGCTCATCGCCGCGATCACCAGTTGCACGAACACGAGCAACCCCAGCGTGATGCTCGCCGCCGGGCTGCTCGCCAAGCGTGCCGTCGAACGCGGGCTCACCGTCAATCCCGCGGTGAAGACTTCCCTCGCTCCGGGTTCGCGCGTCGTCACCGATTATTTGCACAAGACGGGCCTGCAGCCGTATCTCGACCGGCTCGGATTTCAGACCGTGGGCTACGGCTGCACCACCTGCATCGGCAACAGCGGCCCATTGCACCCGGCGCTCGAGGAAGCCATCGGCAAGCACGATCTCATCGCCGCCAGCGTGCTCAGCGGCAATCGCAACTTCGAGGCGCGCGTGCATCAAAGCATCAAGGCCAACTTCCTCATGAGCCCGCCGCTCGTGGTCGCCTTTGCGCTCGCCGGCCGCGTGGACATCGACCTCGTGCACGAGCCTCTCGCTGTGGCCGCCGATGGCGCGCCCGTTTTCCTCCGCGAGCTCTGGCCGAGCCTGCGCGAAATCCGCGATGCCATGAGCAGCGCGCTGAGTCCCGAAGTTTTCCGCACGCTTTACTCCGACTTTGCCGAGCAGAATCCGAAGTGGAACGAAATCCCCGCGAGCGTCGGCGAAGTCTATGCGTGGGATGAGCATTCGACCTACATCCAGGAGCCGCCCTTCTTCGCCGACTTCGGCATGGAGCCCGGCCACATCCAGGAAATTTTCAGCGTGCGTCCGCTCGGCATCTTCGGCGACTCGGTGACGACCGATCACATCAGCCCCGCCGGCGCGATCAAGAAGACGAGCCCCGCCGGCGAATACCTGCTCCAGCACAGCGTCGCTTACGAGGACTTCAACAGCTACGGCTCGCGCCGCGGCAACGACCGCATCATGACCCGCGGCACCTTTGCCAACGTGCGCATCAAGAACCTCATGGTCCCCGGCGTCGAAGGCGGAGTCACGCGGCTCTACCCCAGCGGCGAAGAGATGCCCATTTACGCTGCCGCGCAGAAATATCAGAGCGCCGGCATTCCGCTCGTCATTTTTGCAGGGCAGGAATACGGCACTGGGAGCTCGCGCGATTGGGCGGCCAAAGGCACGCGCCTGCTGGGCGTGCGCGCCGTGGTGGCGCAAAGCTTCGAGCGCATCCACCGCTCAAATCTCTGCGGCATGGGCCTGCTCCCGCTGCAATGGCCCGACGGCGTGAGCGCGCAGACCCTCGGCCTCGACGGCAGCGAGACCTACGACTTCCTCGGCTTGAGCGATGATATCAAACCTCGGAGCGAAGTGACGCTCGTCATTCATCGCTCCACCGGCGGCGAGGAAAAGCTCACGCTCCAGAGCCGTATCGACACCGCCATCGAAGTCGAATACGTGCGCCACGGCGGCATCCTGCCTTACGTGCTGCGGCAGTTGCTGGGGAAAGTTGGGAGTTGAGGATTGAGAGCCGTCAGTCATGGCGGCGACGCCCTCGCCGCTTGGGCCTCCAAAGCCTGCGCAACGCGGCTGCCAAACCGCCTCTTAGCCGGGACGATGCAATTTGGACCGCGGATGTCTGATCCGCGCGGCCAGCGGCAATCTGTGCCGCTCGCCGATCTCGGAGCGAGGTCCGGGACGTTCCGTCTTAGCCGCCAAACTCCGCGCCGCGCGATTCGATGAGCTTGTTTACGAAGCCGGTGTGGTATTTGCCTCGCACGAAATCCGGGTGGTGCATGATGGCTTGCTGGAAGGGGATGGTGGTCTTGATGCCGCGGATGATGTACTCGCTCAGCGCCCGGCTCATGCGTTCGATGGCGTGTTCGCGCGTGGTGCCCATGCCGATGACTTTGGCGATCATCGAGTCGTAGTAGGGCGGCACGATGTAGCCGGCGTAAGCATGCGAGTCGATGCGGATGCCACGGCCGCCGGGCGCATAGTATAGCTCGATGCGGCCGGGGCATGGCTGGAAGTTGTTAAAGGGATCCTCGGCGTTGATGCGGCATTCGATGGCGTGATACTTGAGCCTGGCGTGGCGCACGAAGTCGGAGAGTGGCTCGCCGGCGGCGACCTTGATCTGCTCTTTGACCAGGTCGATGCCATAAGCTTCCTCGGTGATGCAATGCTCGACCTGGATGCGCGTGTTCATCTCCATGAAATAGTATCCTCCGCGGTCATCCATGAGGCATTCGATGGTGCCGGCGCCAACATAGCCCACTTGCTCGGCGAGGCGCACGCAGTCGGCGCCCATCTTCTCGCGCAGCACTTCGGTCATGATGGGCGAGGGGGTTTCTTCGATGATCTTTTGGTTGCGCCGTTGCAGCGAACAATCGCGCTCGCCCAGGTGCACCACGTCGCCATGCATGTCGGCCATGATTTGAAATTCGATGTGGTGCGGGTTCTCGATGAGCTTCTCGAGATAGACGCCGGGATTGCCAAATGCCTTCTCGGCTTCACTGCGCGCGGCATGGAAGCCCTGGACGAGCGAGCCATCGTTGTGCGCCGGGCGCATGCCGCGGCCTCCACCGCCGGCGGTGGCTTTGATCATCACGGGGTAACCTATCTCGCGGGCGATCCTGCGCGCGTCCTTCTCGGTCTCGACGATGCCTTCGCTCCCAGGAGTCACAGGCATGCCCGAGCGCTTGGCACTTTCGCGCGCGCTGTTCTTATCGCCCATCGCGCGGATGGCCGCGGGCGAAGGGCCGATGAACTTGATATTGCAACTCGCGCACACGTCGGCGAAGTGCGCGTTTTCACTTAGAAATCCGTAGCCGGGATGGATGGCATCCACGTCGCCGATCTCCGCCGCGCTGATGATGCGGTCGATCTTCAGATAGCTCTGGCTGCTAGGCGCCGGCCCGATGCAGATAGCTTCATCGGCGAGTTGCACGTGCAGCGAATCGACATCCGGCTCGGAATAAACCGCGAGCGTCTTGATGCCTAGTTCCTTGCAAGCGCGGATGACGCGCAGCGCGATCTCCCCGCGATTGGCGATCAGGACCTTCTTAAACATCGGGGTGGAAAATGACGAATGACGAATGACGAATGACGAATGACGAATGACGAATGACGAATGACGAGTGACGAATGACGAATGACGAATGACGAATGACGAATGACGAATGACGAATGACGAGTGACGAATGACGAATGAC
>JBBRXP010000043.1:0-36611 GCA_038238555.1 Chthoniobacterales bacterium
CACCGCCTTCACACCCTACACCGCGCCTTCGAGTCGCTCCCAACTCGGCGGCGGCCTGCCCGTGTTCATCAGCAATATCCACAAGCTCGCCGACGGCCGCATCGCACTCGACATCGGTTACGAGTACGACTGAAAGCCGCCGAATATCACCTCGCCGGTGAGACCATCGAAACGGGTTGTCTCACACTGCGGCATCGCCGCGAGGGGCGCTGCGAATCCCGACTACTCGAGTTCCCACACGCGCAGATTGTCAAAGAGGACTTCCTCCCCGTCATGGCCAGAGACGCGGAACTCGATGCCAGGCTTCTTGACGCCGAAATCCTTGCTCGTGGCGCGCAGCGGTTCCTTGCCCTCGACCCGCGCGACGACTTCTTCGCCCTTGGTTTCGAGCAACAACTTATACCATTGGCCCGGCACAAAGTTCGTTGTGGCCGACGCCAGCGCCTGGCTGCGTGAATTCGGGTCCGATTTGTCATTGTGCTCGGTAAGATTCCACATGCGCTGCGTGATCATTACCGAGAACAGATGGCCATGTTTGCTCAACTCGCCTGGCGATGGATTGCAACTGATGTTGATGCCGCGCGCGCCGGCAAACTTGAAGTCGATCTCGATGGCCGCGTCTTGCATCGGCTGTTCGCGGCTGAACAAGCCGAGCCGTCCATCGCCGCTTTTCATGCTCGCGTGCAAGACGCCGCCCGCGACGCTCAGTCCGCCAGTCTTGCCGGTCCAGCCTTTCCCAAGAGCGTCGCCCTCGAAAGTCTCTTCGAGCAGGAGCCGGCCTTTCTTACGGAGGGTGGGTTGAAGATCGCTGGTGGATGCATTGCTCGTCTTCGCCTTTTCAGGGATCGGAGTGGAGGCTGGTTTAGTCTTGGGCGCAGCGATGCTCTCGACTTTTTCGCCGCTGTATTTCTTTAGTTCGCCCGACAGCGCCGCCGTCGCCGCGTGCTTGTCGATCATGCCGATGCGCGTGAAGAAGTCGGTCGCATAATTCAACCACTCGAAATTTCTCGGCTCGGTTCTCGCGACTCCATGCCCTCGGCCCTCGGCGACGTATAACTCGAAATTGACGCCCGCTTCCTTCGCCTTGTTGTGCAATAAAATGCCGTTGGTCAGCTCGATGTCGGCGGTGCCGGAAAACATCACCGTCGGCGGCCATGCCTTTGTGACGTTTTGTGCGGGCGATAGTTTCTTTGCAAGATCATCGCCTAGCAATCGCTGGAAGGCGAAGCCACGGCTGCCATCCACGAGACTGGCCACCGGAAAGAAAAGCAATAGCGCGTTCGGGGTGCAGGAGACGCCCAGATCATCGGTGCCACTGTTCGGGGCATCCGCAACGGCGGTGCACGCCGCAATGTGGCCGCCCGCCGACCCGCCACCGGCGATAAGTCGTGCAGGGTCTGCGCCGAGTTTGGCACTATTGGCGCGCACCCAGCGCACCGCACTGCGCGCGTCTTCAGCGCACTTGTCGAGCATGGTGCCCTGGCGATTGCGCACGCGATAATCCGCGAGGCCCACCACCACGCCGTCCTTGGCGAAGTGCTCTGCTTCCCTCACGCAAGCAAAAGGGCTGCCGCCGCTCCAGCCGCCGCCGAAGAAAAACACCATCACCGGACGCTTATCGTTCTCCGACCAACCTTCGGGCATCTTGAAGTAAATGCGCAGCTCCCCTTGCGGCGTCTGCTTGTAGGTAAACTCTTTGTAACCGCGCTGCCGGCCTTCTGCGGAAAGCTCGTCGAGATACGCTCTCGGGTCGAAGCTACCTGCTTTGTTCTTCGTGGCTCCGCGCGCAGCAAAGCGCGATCCGCCCGGGGGCGGTAGCTTGGTCGCATCCTCCGATTGTGAGATTGCGATGGCGCACATCGCGAGGCTCACTGTTGCCGCGATGGTTTTGTAAATCATATCAGGTGAAGGGTGAAGTGGGCCGACATGCTTAAGCTACGAGGGATTGTGGAAGTTGCTCCTCCTTCGTGCCCGGCCCAGACAAACGGGCCGTTGGCGTGAGGCGATCGCACGATGGCCTTGCCGCGAGGAGTCGGTGGGGGCAACGCTGCGGGATGCGCCTACATCACGTTTCGCTCCGGTGCGGAGTCCTGGCCTGCGGGTGGA
The DNA here is from genome assembly GCA_038238555.1 of Chthoniobacterales bacterium. Classification (GTDB taxonomy): domain Bacteria; phylum Verrucomicrobiota; class Verrucomicrobiia; order Chthoniobacterales; family Chthoniobacteraceae; genus JANNXQ01. The sequence goes on from JBBRXP010000043.1 coordinate 2,107, forward strand.
CGATCGCCTCTGCCTTGCGCGGCGCCGAGAGCGCCGCACCGCAACGCGTGCGGGATTTCCTTCGCGTGGTCGTTGCGGATGACGCGCTACCAGTGCAGCGCGCTGCGGCGGCCGAACTCGCCCATTACACGGGCCAGATCGTGGGACGGCAGGTGGAGGTGGTGGCGGCGGGCAAAGTCGCGCCGCACGCGCCCGGCCTGTCGTTTTTTGTCGGCGATGGCGCAGCGGCGCGCGTGCTCGGGCAGACGCTCCCACCGTGGAAGACCGAGGAGTGGCTGCTGCGCACGGTGCCTGCCGGCTTCGTGCTCGTCGGCGACGATACCGCGGGCGACCCGTGGTCTTCGCGGACCCGCGCCGGCTCCATGCTCGGGGTTTATACGCTGCTCGAAGATCACCTCGGCGTGCACTGGTTCTGGCCCGGGGAATTCGGCGAGCACGTGTCGCAGAATCCCGACGCGACGATTCCCGCGCTCGATCAACGCGCGACGCCCGCGTTTGAAATCCGCTCGGTGCAGATGGGCTACGGGGCCTACCACACCCGCGCATTCAGCGACGCGTCGCGGAAATGGGCGCGACGCAATCGGCTTGCGTGGGTACGCTCAGCGGTGTTCGGACATTCCTGGGATGCGGCGTTTGCGTTGCGCAAAGGCGAGACCTTCCAAGCGCACCCGGATTGGTTTGCGCTCGTGAATGGCAAGCGCCAGCCGCCGCAGATGTGCACGACAAATCCCGACGTGATCGCGCGCATGGTCGAGCATGTGGTGAGCGGCAAGGAGGACATCATGAACATCTCGCCGAGCGATGGCGGCGGCTTTTGCGAGTGCGAGCGATGCCGCGCCCTCGATGTACCAGGCGTGCTCGCCTACGATCACAAGCACGTCCAGCTCAGCGACCGCATCTTCACCTACGCAAATGAAGTCGCGCGCCGCGTGCGTGAGCGCGACCCGGCAAAAGGCTGCGGGATGTTTGCCTACACGTTTTACAACAAGCCGCCGCAGCGCATCGCGAAGCTCGAGCCGAACCTCTACCTCTCCTTCGTCTTTCAAAGCGCCGCGCATCGCGATGCGGAGAATCTGCGGGAGTGGCGCGAGACTGTGAAGGGATGGCAGAAGCTCGGCGCGAAGATGGTCGTGCGCGAAGGGTGGGGAAATCATTACTACCACGATCTGCCGATGCTCCATCCGCGGCAGATCATCGCCAATCTCGCCGAGTCGCAGCAGATGGGCTTCGTCGCGGCTTACGGCGACATCGGCAAGTGCTTCGCGACCGCGGCGCCGAATTACTGGGCCGTCACGCACATGATGTCGGACCCGCGCCGTGACACGAGGCACCTCATGCTCGATTTCTACGAGTCCGCTTACGGCCCGGTCGCCGACGAGATGCAGGCATTTTTTGAAACCTACGAGCGCGCGCTCGATGCGAACTGGTCGAAGCGCGACCGGTTCGTGGACACGACCGGCATTGCCTACGCCAACATCATCGGCGCATGGGGCAAGCTGCTACCGCGCGAAACGATCGATGAAGCCGAGCAGCACCTGCGCGCCGCGGAAGCCAAAGTGCCCGCGGGCGAATACGCCGGCCGCTTGCGCTTTCATCGCTTCGGGCAGGACTACACGAGCATGATGCTCGAATTGCTCGCCGCGTATCGCGAGATCACCGCCCTCGGCTTGAAGCTCGGCTTCGCGTCGGTGGACGAACACCGCGATGCGCCCGCGGAACGCGATGCGCTTTTGCGCCGTGCCTACGATCTCGGCGAGCAGCGCGAAAAAATGCTCCTCGCGCACCGCGACTGGGCCGGGCCGGATGAAGGCCTCTACGCCTTCACCAACGACGCAAACATCCGCCAATGGCACGCCGCCGTGAAGAAGGCCCTCGGCATCGACAAGCCCACCGCCTTGACGAAGGCGAAGCTCGCGGAGCGCCCGCGGCAATAGGTCGGCAACTTTCCCCTCCTCCTCACCATCCCGCGCCTTTGGTCGCCGTCTTCACTCGCGCGAGGAACATGTTGGCGGTGATGTACAAGGTCGAGCCGTCGCCGCCCCACGCGCAGTTGCCGGTGGGTTGGTGAGTGAGGATCGAGCCGAGATGTTTTCCCGCGGGCGAGATCACCAGCACGCCGCCGGGGCCAGTAGCGAAAAGGTTTCCGGAGCGGTCCACTTTCATCCCGTCGGGCGCGCCTTTTCTTTCGGCCGAGGCGAGCAGCTTGGCGTCGAAGAAGACACGGCCGTTGGCGACCGAGCCGTCGGCCTGCACGTCGTAGGCCATGATCTGCGGCGCCTTGCTGTCGCTCACAGCGAGGTAGAGAATTTTTTCGTCGGGCGAAAAGGCGATGCCGTTTGGGAAGGTGAGATCCTTGACGAGCAGCGACACCTTGCCATCCGCGGCGAGGCGATACACGCCGTTCCACGCGAGCTCCTTCATCGGCGAGTCGTTGCCTTTCTCGAGCCCGTAAGGCGGATCGGTGAAATACAGGTCGCCATTCTTGCGCAGCGCGAGGTCGTTCGGGCTGTTGAAATGTTTGCCTTCAAATTTGTCCACGAGCGCCGTCTGCGTGCCGTCCGCATTGAGCCGGGCCACCCGCCGTTCGCCGTGCTGGCAGAGGAGCAGCCGACCCTCGGCGTCTTTGCCGAGGCCGTTCGATCCCTGCTCGCGGAAGCCAGTGGTCGGCTTGAGCAGGCCGCTCGGCTTGAGAAAGGTCGCGGCCTTGGTGTCGCCGGGTTTCCACTGGTAGATGGTGTTCTCCGGCACGTCGGAAAAAAGGATCGCGCCCTGGAACCACACCGGCCCTTCCGACCACACGAATCCCTCCGCGCATTTCTCCACCCGCGTGTCGGGAGCGATGAGCGCATCGAGCGCGGGATCGAGCCGCTCGATGGTCATGTCGAATGTCGGCGCCGTCGGCGGATCGCCGAGAAGGGTGAGAGGAAGGAGCAAGGGGAGGAGGCGTTTCATGCGGAGAGTTTCCGGCGCGATCTTGCAAATCCCAAGCCTCAATCTTTCGCGCACTCTTTTGCTCCCAAGATTGCGCCAGCCAATCGCTTTACGCACCATCCACCCACCCTATGAATACGCCTCCCTCCTCGCTATCCCGCCGCCGCTTCATTCGCCAGACCGCGCTCGTCACTCTCGCCGCCCCCGCATTTCTCCGCGCGAGAAATTTGAACGACAAACTCAACCTCGCCATCATCGGCTGCGGCGGACGCGGCCGGACGAATCTCAAGGAAATGGCCGGCGAAAACATCGTCGCGCTGTGCGATGTCAACGGAAACAATCTGGACGCGGCGGCCGCCACTTATCCGGGCGCGCGAAAGTTTCGGGACTTCCGAAAACTTTACGATGATGCGAAGGACATCGACGCCGTGGTGGTGAGCACTTGCGAGCACACGCACGCCTTTGCCACCCTGCCTGCGCTCAAGCTCGGCAAACACGTGTACTGCGAGAAGCCGCTCTCGCTCTCGGTGTGGGAAGCGCGCACGGTCGCCGAGGCGGCGAAGGCCGCAAAGGTCGCGACGCAGATGGGCACGCAGATGCACGCCACCGCCAACTTTCGCCGCACTGTCGAGCTCGTGCAAAGCGGTGCGATCGGCCCAGTGCGCGAGGCGCACGTGTGGGTGTCGCGCGCCTGGGGCTGGCAGAGCGAAGAAGCCGCGACGCGCAACAAGGACATCATCTCCGTGCGCGAGCGGCCCGCTGGTGCCTCGCCTATTCCGCCGGAACTCGACTGGGACTTGTGGCTCGGCCCTGCGCCGGAGCGTCCGTTTAATGAAGTCTATTTTCCCGGACCGAAATGGTACCGCTGGTGGGACTTTGGCAGCGGCACGATGAGCGACCTCGGCAGCCACTGGAACGACATGCCCTTTTGGGCGCTTAATCTGCGCGCACCGCTCACCATCGAAGCCAGCGGCCCGCCGCCGCACGCCGAGATCGCGCCCGCCTCGATGACCGTGAAATACGAGTACGGTCCGCGCGGCGAGATGCCGCCCGTCACGCTCACGTGGCATCAAGGCGAGGACAAGCCGGCGATCTGGAAAGAGGGCCGCATCCCGCAGATCAAAGACGGCGTCCTCTTCATCGGCGTGAAAGGAATGCTGCTCGCCGATTACAAGACGCACACGCTGCTGCCCGAGGCGGATTTCAAAGGCTTCGTGCCACCGGTGCCCACCATCCCGGACTCGCTGGGCCATCACCAGGAATGGATCGCCGCGTGCAAGACGGGCTCTCCGACGTTGTGCAACTTCGATTACTCCGGCGCGCTCACGGAGGCCAATCACCTCGGCAGCATCGCGTATCGGCTCGGAAAAAAAATCGAGTGGGATGCCGCGAAGCTCGTGGTGAAAAACGCGCCCGAAGCCGCGCGCATCGTCCGCCGCGAGTATCGCAAAGGATGGACGCTGGCATGAAGCGTACCGCGGACGCCCTCGTCCGTAACGTCCGCCGGACGCCTCGTCCGGCAGGCGCGCTCCGGGGAGCGCGCGCCGCGCTTTCACTGGTGTGGCTGCTCGTTGCTGCGGCGAATGCGCAGCCACTCGCCGGCACGCAGCCGCTCACGATGGAGGGCGATCTCTCCGCGCAGATGGTGGCGGGCATCGACCGCTGGCTCACCGCGGAAACTTCCCGCGCCGCGCAACAACGCGGAGAGCGCTGGCAGATCCCGCGTAACGATCCGCCAGCCGCGGAAAAATTCCTCGCAGCGAAACGCGACGCGCTCCGGAAAATCCTGGGCATCGCCGACGAGCGCCACGCCGGGGCATTCGAGATCGTGATGGAACCCGGTGTCACGCGCCAACCGCAAAACTCAGCGGTGAGAGTCGATCGCGTGCGTTGGCCAGTCCTCGACGACGTGCATGGCGAAGGTCTGCTGCTGTGGCCCGAAAAATATGGACCGCGCGCGATCGTTGTGGTGATCCCCGACGCCGACCAAACGCCCGAGAGCATCGCCGGCCTCGCACCGGGTGAGCCGCCGGGAGCGCTATGGAGCGCGGACGGCCTCGTCCGCCCCGCGCTACGCCTCGCCGAGCGCGGCTGCCTCGTACTCGTGCCCGCGCTGGTCGATCGCCGCGACAAGTGGTCCGGCAGCGAACGGCTCAAGCGTTTCACCAACGAGCCGCATCGCGAATGGATTTACCGCCAGGCATTCGAGATGGGCCGCACGCTCATCGGCTACGAAGTCCAAAAGGTGCAAGCCGGCATCGACGCGCTGCAAAAGCTCGCGCCTAATTTGAAACTCGGAGTCGTCGGTTACGGCGAAGGCGGCCTGCTCGCGCTGCACGCTGCCGCGCTCGACCCGCGCATCGCGGCCACCGTGGTGAGCGGATACTTCGGCCCGCGCGAGGCGCTCTGGCAGGAGCCCATCTATCGCAACCTCTTCGGTCTGCTCCGCGATTTCGGCGACGCGGAAATCGCCGCGCTCGTTGCTCCGCGCCGGCTCTTCATCGAGCCCATCGACGCTCCGCAAGTCGATGGCCCGCCGCAAAGCCCTGGCCGCAGCGGAGGCGCGCCCGGAAAAATTTCCACGCCTGCTTTCGCCGACGTGAAAGCGGAAGTCGCGCGCGCCAACAAGATCACCGGCTCGCAATCCGCGCTGCTGCTCGATCCGCGAGACGCCTCGCCCTTTCTCACCGCGCTCGAACTCGTAGGAACGACGTCGTCCGAGCGCGCCCCGTTCGCGAGCTTCCACATTTCCGACGAAGCCAACGACGCTCGCCAGCACCGCATCGTGCGCCAGCTCGAAGATCACACGCAACGCCTCGCCCGCCTCTCCGAACAAGTCCGCGCCCCCGCGCTTTGGTCGCATTTGAAGCCCGGCCCCGAGTTCGACGCCGCGCAGCGCGAGGTGCGGCGCGATCTTTGGGAGAACGTCATCGGCAAACTCCCGACCGAATATCTCCCGCCGAACGCACGCACGCGCACCGTCCTCGATCGCCCGGCATGGACCGCCTACGAAGTCGTGCTCGACGTGCTGCCCGAGGTCTTCGCGTGGGGCTGGCTGCTCGTTCCGAAAGACGTGAAACCCGGCGAGCGCCGGCCCGTCGTCGTGTGCCAGCACGGCCTCGAAGGTCTGCCGGAACACACCGTCTCGGACGATCCCGCCGGCCCGGGATGGCGCTTCTACAAAGGATTCGCGGCCCGCCTCGCCGAGCGCGGCTTCATCGTCTATGCGCCGCACAATCCGTATCGCGGCAAGGACCAATTCCGCCTGCTCCAGCGAAAAGCCAACCCGATCGGCCTTTCGCTTTTCTCCTTCATCGTCGCGCAGCACGACGTGACCACGCGCTGGCTCGCGAGCCTCCCCTTCGTCGATCCCGAGCGCATCGCTTTCTACGGCCTGAGCTACGGCGGCAAGACCGCGATGCGCGTGCCGGCCCTGCTCGATCGCTACTGCCTGTCGATTTGCTCCGGCGATTTCAACGAGTGGATTTTCAAAAACGTGAACACGGAATCGCTCGGCAATTATCCCTTCACCGGCGAGTGGGAGATGCCCGAGTGGAACATGGGCCACGTCGCGAGTTACGCCGAGATGGCGCTGCTCATCGCGCCGCGCCCCTTCATGGTCGAGCGCGGCCACGACGACGGCGTGGGCTTCGATCAGCGCGTGAGTTTCGAGTGGGGAAAAGTGCGCCGCGGCTACGACAAGCTCGGCATTCCCGAGCGTGCCGAGATCGAGTGGTTCGACGGACCGCACACGATTCACGGCGAAGGAACTTTCAAATTCCTCCACCGCCATCTGCGCTGGCCGGGGCGCTGAAGCGCCAGCCGAGGTTCGCAGGACAGAAAGGACGCAAATGACGTGAAGGATGAATCGTCCTTTCCGTCCCCCAGAACTGCTCGCTCCGTGATTGGAGCGCCGCGCTAGGCGATGTGTCCCGAGACGAGCTTGGTCATCTCAAACATCGTAACCGTTTTCTTGCCATTAAAGACCGCCTTCAGCGCGTCGTCGGCGTTGATGTTGGTCTTCTTCTTGGCGTCCTGAAGTTTGTTTTTCTTGATGTAGTCCCACAACTTTTTCGTCAGCTCACTGCGCGGAAGCGGCTTCGAGCCGACGATGGCGGAGAGCTTGTCGTCGGGCTGCACTGGCTTCATGAAGGCTGCGTTGGGTTTGCGGGTGGAGGATTTTTTGGGTGTGGGCATGGGCGCTTTTACGCAGGCGCCTCGGGGGCCGACAATACTAAATCTGAGTCTTTTTTTGAGGGCCGAAATTCCGCGCCTTGGCAGAATGGCCTTCACGCTCCTCGCGCGGCCAGCGGCATCCATGCTCGCTGCTCCGCCGCTCAAGGTGGCGCACGCCGATAGATGCGCGCCAGGCCGAGCAACATGGTTTCCAATTTCGCAAAATATTCCTCCTCGTTCAGCGACGTCTTTTCCTCGCGAAGCCGCGCGAGCTCGAGCTCCAGCGCATCGCGCCTGGCACGCACTTCCGCCGGCAGCGCGCGCTCCGCCGAGCTCGGCACGAGATGGATTTGATGCGCGCGCAAGCCGTCGGGCCCGGTGTTGTCGCGCGCCTTTTTCACCACGCGAAGTCCCTCGAACCAATCCGCGGGCGTGCCGCGGCCGTCGCCGTTGTCGTCGAGCATCGAGTGCTCGGTGGCGAGCCGGCCTTCGCTTTTGTAAAACTCCGCGACCTGTCGCGCGGCGCTCAGCCATGCTTCGAGGAGCGAGGTCTGTCCGTCGTGATCGAGATCGGCCGCGGGATTGGCGATGGCGCGGGAAAAGTATCTGCCAAAGCGCGCAAAGTTATTTTCGCCGCCGCTCTTGGTGGCCGTTACGACGATGCGATTGGGCGCCGCGAGTGGCGCCAGCACTGCGCCGCTCGCCGAGAATGCGGCGATGACGATGACCGGCCGCGTGAAAGGTTTCAGCATCATCGCGAGTTCCGAGACGGCAAGGTCGGGCCCGCGCAGATTGAACTTCGCGTCGCGTCCATCAAACGTGCCATGGCCCAGGAGCACGAGCCACAGCGGCTCCGCGACGGCCTGCGATTCCTTTTCCAGAGCCGCGCGGAAGCGATCGAGACTGTCCGCTTCATCGATTAGCGTGACTCGCGCATCGCTCGCGGCCGCAGCCTTCTTCCACTGCGCGGCCCACTCGCCGAAGGACTCGTCGTAGTCCTTCTCTCCGCCCGCGCCGACGGCGACGAGAAGTGCGGGGCGGTTTTCGTTCTTCTCCTCAGCGGAAGAAAAACCCACCGGCCAAAGAAGGAGGAGCGCGATCAGCGTGGCGCCAGTGCTCTTCACGCGAGTCCTTTCCAGCGGCGCAGGCCCCACTCGCCGATGAAGCCGGCGAGCGCGAAGAGGAACATCGCCGGCGTGTGCCACAGCGGTTGCGTCCATGTCTCCGTGACCGGCGCGCGTTTGCCGGGCAGGTCGCGTGCAAAAGCTTCGAGGCGCTCGGGCGTGAGCACTTCGCCGCCGGTCTTGCGCGCCACGGTCTCCATGAGCGCGCGGTTTGGAGACAGCGAGCGAAACTCCGCCGCGGCGAGATCCGTGGTCCAGCCCGCGACAGCCGAGCCGACGGCCGCGCCGCTCTCGCCGGCCACCGCGGCATCGGCGCGGAAGCCGCCGCTGTCGCGCGGCGTGTAGCTGGCGATGTAGAGCCCAGGCTCTTCCGCGGACGCCTCGGCCGTGAGCGAGACGGGCGGGCCGCCTGCGACGGGCTGCACCTTGAGGGTCACCGCCGCGTTATCGAGCGGCTGAAATTTTGCGTCGCGCACGCGCACTTGCAGCCGCTCGGATTCGCCGCCCGGTTGCGCTTCGGCGCGCAGTTCGATGGGCTCCGGCACGTCGGCCACCAGCCAGCGCACGAGCTGCCGCCACGCTTTGCCGAGATCCTTCTGCCCCGTCTCGTCGCCGAGGCCCATGTGCCAGAGATCGCCCACGAGCAGCGCCGCGGTTCGCCCCCGACCGAAGCGCTGCGTGACGAGCGCCGGATATTCCGCGCGCCCGTCGCTCACCGTGGCCACGATCATCGCGGCGGGCTTTGCGCCGTGCGCTGTGTTGAGAATGTCGAACGGCGGCAGCGCCGCGAGCCGCCGGGTCTCGTCGGGTTCATTGGCGCGCAGCCGCGCCCACGGCTGGAGCCAGCCCTCGCGCGTGAACCGAAGCCGCAGTTGCGCGTCCGGCGGCGGCGCCGCGCTTTTCTCGAGATAGACCGGCAGCATGTCGCCCACCGCGGTGCGCGCGAACTTCCCGTCCACAAAGGATTCCATGCCGCCGAGCATCAGAAAGCCGCCGCCGCGTTCGCTCACGAAACGCTGGAGCAGGCTCATTTGGTCGGCGGTGAAAAATTCGGCTTCGAGATCATCGACGATCACCCCGCGATACTTGAAGAGCTCCTCCGCCGTCTTCGGAAAACCGTCGGGCAGCTCGAATTCATCCTGCGTGTTGAGCCTCACGAAGACCGGCTTGTCGTAACGCTCAACGTCTTCCTTCGATTGATTGCCAAAGCCGCGGAAGAGCGGATTGCTCGACTCGCCGGCGCGTCCGCGGAACTCGAACTTCGGCTCGCGCTTGGCGATGCGGATGAGGCCGACGAGTTCCGTCTGTTCGTCGCCCTGGATCGCGCGCTGGAGAAATTTGTACTCCCAATTCGGCCGGCCACTCACGTAGAGCACGCGAAATTTTCCGCTCCCGCGATCGACGGTCACGATCGTCTCGTTGTTCGCGAGAGTGGCTTCCACGCTGGATTCGCGCCTGGCCTCGACGCGCAGGCGGTAGAAAAGCACGCCAGCTTTTTCCGGCCGAAATTGGAAACGCGCGACGAGTTTCCCGCTGTCCTTCGGTACCGTGAGCGTTTGCTCGGCCACAGGTTTCTTGTCGTCGCCGACGGCAAAAAGTTTCGCGACGATTTCCTCACCCGCGCAGCCGATGGCCGAGAGTTCCGCCTGCACCGTCACGGGCGCGTCTTCAAACGAAGTCTGCGTGACGTTCGCGCCCGTGATCGCGAGATCGCGCGGCGGCAGGTCACTGCCGAAGACGACCGGATAAATCGGCGGCATCCCGGAAAGATCGGCGTCATCGAGATCGGCGGCGACGCCATCGGTGAGCAGGATCACGCCAGCGAGCGGCTGGCCGCGATGGCGTTCGAGGATGGCCTTGAGCGCGCCGCCGAGCGCGGTGGAGCGGCCATCGAAGGCGAGTTCGCGGAAATCCTGCGTGGCCAGAAGTCGCGAGTCGCACAGGTAATGGCGGACATCGAAATTTTTCGCGAGATCGGTGAGCCAGAGATTGTGCTCGCCGGCCACGACGCGCAGCAGCGCCTCGCCGCGCGACTCCGCCTCGCCGCGGCCGTGCAATTTCATGCTCAGACTATTGTCTGCCACGACGGCCAGAATGTTTGCGCCCGGTTTTGCGCGCTGGCCGCTCCACATCGGTTCGAGCAGACACGCAAGCAGCGCGGCGACGCCGAGAAGCTTGAGCGCGGCGCACGCGAGCCGCAGCCCGCGCGGTGCCGGTGTGCGGAGGTAAGACCACGCGACAAATGCGAGGGTCAAAGCCGCAGCAAAGGCGGCGGGCCAAAGCCAGTCGCTGCCCGCGAGGAAGAGTGTGGCTGTCGTCACGTGGGCCGTTGGAGTTCAGGCTTTAGCCTGGCTCCGCGCGCGCGACAGCTTAAAGGCTGAACTCCAACGATCATCGGCCGAGCTCCTCGTAGTAGCGGCGGACGCGCTCAGCGTATTTCGTCGGCACTGGGTCGCGGTCGATGGGCACGAGGTTTTCCTTCGATTCGCGGCGCGCAAGTTCCTCCGTGAGCCGGTTGCGCAACTCAGCCAGCGGCTGGCCGATCCTCGTTTGCACCATGTCCCAATTTGGCTGCACGCTGTGGCGTTTGAACTCCGCGCGCACGCCTTTGGCCACTTCGCGGATGCGCGCCGTCTCGGTGCGCAGGGCCGGTTCGTCGAGCATCTCCTCGACGTTGCGGAGACGATCGGACCACTCGACAAATTTCTCGCCGGTGAGCGGCCCGTTCTGCCCGCCCTCGGCGCCACCGCCCAAGCCGTCGCGCTGCCGCGGCGCATTCGCCAAGTCGGCGAGCCGCGGGCCGGGTTTGTTGCGTGGCGCGGAGTTTCCGGGGAGCGCACCCGTCCCGGGCGTTGGTCCCGGCGTCTCGCCGGGACGAACTTCCCCAGGTGCGCGACCACCTGCACCTTGATCGGGCGTCGGTGCGTTCGCAGCGGTTTCGGAAGTCCGCGATGGCGGGACGCCCTCGCCAGCGCCCGGGCCGGGCGCGCTCCCCTGTGCGATCTCGCGATTGAGTTGTTGCGTGAGCGCGTCGAGCTCGGCGCGGGCCTGGCGCACGGCTTCGGCTTCATCGCCGAGCACGCTCTCGGCGGCGCGCTCGACGCCGCTCTTGAGCTCTTCGATTTCCTGCCGCGCTTTCTCCTCGAATTTGCGCGCCTGCTGCGGGTAGCCGCGGCGAGTGAGCAGTTGCGTTTTTTCCAAAGTGTCGCCGGTGCCGGCTTGAGTTGTCTTGCGCAGCGCGTCGTAGAGTTCCTTTGCCAGCAAGGGTTCCGCGGCTTCGGCCTGCTCGCTTACGCGCTTCATGTCCTCGGTGAGCGCGCCGAGATCGGTCTGCTGTTTGTCGAATTGCTTCGCCAATTGCTCGCGCTCGCTCGCGCCGTCGAGCGTGCGGCGCGCGGGCTCCGCGGGCTCGGCTTTTAACTGCTCGGCGATCTGCTCCTGGTTGCTGGCGAGCGCGCGCGCCTCGGTGCGCATCTCGCGCATCTCGTCGTGGAATTGGCCGCTCGTCTTTTTGCGCAGATCGTCGCGCATCTGCTGCAGCTCCCGTTGCGCGCGCGTGCCGCTGGCGAGGGCTTGTGAAGTCTCGCCATTTTCCATCGACTCCGCGGCCTTCTGCGCTTCGCCGCGCGTCTGCTCGAGCTGCTTGCGTTCGTCGGCAAGCTGCGACTGTTGAGGCGATTGCTCCATCTTCTGCCGCGTCTCGTCGAGGTCGGCGAGAAGCTGCTGCTCCTCCTCGCGCAGACGCTTGAGCTGGCGGCGGATTTCCTCCTTCTGCTGCTCGCTCTTCGCTTCCTGCAAAGCGGTCTGCAGCTCTTTGACGCGCTCGTTGATGTCGTTCTGGCGCTGGGCGAGTTCCTTGAGCCGGTTGAGAATGGCGAGCTGCTCGCGCTGCCCTTCGTTCTGCTGCGGCTCGGCTTCGCGCTTGGTTTCGTAGCGTTTCTTTTCCTCCTTCATCTCGAGCTCATCGAGCTGCTGCTGGTTGCGCCCTTTGGATTCGCGCCCGCTTTTGCTCTGGCTGTGCGTGATGCGAAACTCGTGCGCCGCGAGCTTGAGCAGCGCGTTGTAAGCCGACTGCTCGGCGGTGAGCGCGTCGGGCAACGGATCGAGCGTGGTGGCCGCTTCGGCGAGTTTGTCGGATGCGGACTGCATCTCGCGGGTGACGTGGTCGATTAGCGCCTTTGATTTTTCGTTTTCGATTTTTTCCGCGAGCGCCGTGGCCTGCTCGAGCGCCTCGCCTTGCGAATCGCGCACCACCGGCTCGTCCTTGAGATATTTCTCGCTCGGCTGCGCGGCGGCCTCGGCGCGCTGGAGATTCCACGTCGCGCTGATGATCTGCTTCTGCAATTCCGCGAGCTTCTCAGCTTTGTTGCCCTGGCCGGATTGTTGTTTGCTCTCGCCTTCCTGGCTGTCGCCGGGGCGGTAGATTTCCTCGAAAGGTCGGACCTCGGCGAAGTACATGTCGGTCGTGGTGCGGCGCGGCTTGCCGTCGGCGCCGATGTCTTCGGCCCACAGGAACCACGAGATGAGCTGGTCGGGCTGCAAGGCGAGGTCTTCGAGCTTGAGCAAATGCGCGAGAGACTGGCGCTCGTCGGCGCTCGTGTCGCGGCCGAGCTCCACGTCGCGCGCGGCCTGGCCGGCGACGGTGTAAGTGAGGCCGTAGCGCGCCATGCCGAAGTCATCCCACGCTTCGGCGCGGAAGGTCACTTCCTCGATCGGCGACACGCGCTGGTCGCCTCTCGGCGTCGCGATTTTCAACTCGGGGCGCCGATTCGGCACGGCCTCGACGATGAATTGCGTGGTCGATTTATTGGCGCGCCCGTCGGCATCTTCGAGCCGCAGTTCGTAAGTCTGGCTGGTCTGCACCGGCAACTCGCGAAGCATCGCGACGGCTTTGTCGGGCTCGATGGCGAGCGGCAGTTGCGTCCCGTCCTTGGCGAGAAGCGTCGCGCTTTTCACGGGCTTGTTGAGTTGAAAGGCGACGTCGAGCTTCGAGCCTTCGACGGCGCTCACTCGGCGCGTGTCGGGTACTTTTTTCTCCGGCAATTTCGTGTACTCGGGGAAGTGCAGCGTGGCATCCGCGCGCTCGAGCCGCGGATGCTCGAAGACCTTCACAGAAAAATCGCGGGTGACCTGGCCGGCGTATTCGATGCGGTAGGAAAGGTCGCCATCCACTTCCGGCAGGCCGCCGCCGAAGACCGGATCGTCGAGATTCTTCACGAGCGGAATGCGCTGCGGCGTCTGGTTCCGTAAAGAGACCACGAGCACGGCCGCGCCCGGCACGTCGCGGTTGAATTTCGCGAGGATCACGAGGCCGCTGCCGCGCTCGATGGTGGCATCGCCGGGAAATACCGTCACCGCTTCACCCGTCGCCGCCGCGGTGGAGCGGGCGAATGCCGTGGGGCGCGTGTGATACGACAGAACGAAGAGCGCGATCACCAACGCCGCGACGGCGCCGCCCCAAGTCCACAGCCGCCACGCCGGCACGCTGTCGAGCCAGTTGGCCTTGCGACTCGCTTCGAGAGTCTGCGCGATCACGCGCTGCTGGAGAAAACCGAGCTTGCCCGTCTCGGCATCCGGCCGCTGCTCGATTGCCGTGCGCAGCAGTGCGTGCAGGTCGGGGTGCCGTTCCTCGACCGTGCGGGCGATGCCGAGATAATCCGGCTCCCACCGATTCGAGCGCCGCGCGGCGAGCCGCGCGACGACAAAGAGCGCGACGAAAAGCAGCACCGCCGGAATCGCAAACCGATCACGCCAGACATAGAGCGCGACCGCCAAAATCGCGAACGCCACGAGCCACGCCGCCATCGCGCGCAAGTAGCGCAAGGTGCGATGCCGGGCGACGACGGGTGCGAGAGCAGACTGGAGCAGCGGCGTGATCATGATTCGTGGTGTAACTCCGTGGCGGTCGGGGTGGCGCGCGAGAGTCTGCCTGCGATCAGCGTCTCGAGCAACAGGACGCCGAGCGCGACGACGATGAGCCAGCGCCAGAGCTTTTGCCGGTTTTCGATTTCGGCGGCTTGCGCGCGGGAATCGCGGAGGGCGATCTGCGCGGGCGTGGCGGCGGCCGCGTCGCGCAACGGCACGCCGAGACTTGTGAAACGCGCCGGCGTGAGCGGCGCCACGCGGCTTTCTTCGGGCGCGAGATTTACTACGAAGCGCAGCGTGCCCGGCGTGACCGTGTAGATGCCGGGCTGATCGGTCGCGCTGAACTTTGTGCCGGCGGCGGCGGCAATCTCCGCGCCGTCGGGTTTGCGCACCGTGAGCGGCTGCTCGCCGGGCGGGAGCGGCACTTCGTCGCCGATGAAATACTGCGCCTTCTGCGCGGGCAGGTTGCTGCTTTGCTCGAGCATCGCATTGAGCAGCGGCACAAATTTCGAGGAGAGCGAGAGCTGGCTGTCGGCGGGCCGCCAACTGCTCGCGAGCACGACCACGCTGCCTTTGCCCAGCGCCGCTTGCACGATGGCCGGATCGCCGCCATCGAAGCGCGCCAGCACGGACGCGCCGGCGAGATCGAGCCGGCGATATTTCCAAAAATGAATCTTCGTGAAATCGCTAAACCGCGGATCGGCGAACGGCGCGAAGAGTGGATGCTGAAAGTCGAGCTGCGCGAGGAGCGCGTAGTCCTTCACTGTTGCTTCCGTCGCTTTCGTCGCTGGCATTTCCAGCAACCGCGCCAGCGTCGCACCGCTCGCCGCCGACGTGAGTGGCATCACAACGATGCGACCATCGCGCGCAAAACGCCGCGCCGACCCGAGCGCCGCTTCCGATGCGCCGTCCCCGAGGACTGCGAGCTGAGCTTGCTGGAGTTGGAAGGCGGGCACCGCACCTTCGCCGCGATGCGCGACGATCTCCACGCGCTGCCGTCGCGTGGCGGGGAACGCGCGGCGTAGATAGTACAGCGAGCCGCGCGGGTCGTCCTCGCCGTCTGCTCCGAGGAACAGCACCGGCATCCGCACCGGCTGCGGCGGCAGGAGGTGGAGCGTGTTATCGAAATCCGTGTCGTCGCCCGTGAGTACCAGCGCGGTGGCGCCGGTGGGCGGCTTCGGCGCGCGGATGATGCGGCTCTGGCCCGGCGGCACGTAGGCGTCGAGCTTCTCCGCCGCACCACTCCACGTGAGTTGGAATTGTTCGCCATTCGATTCCGCCGCGTTCGTCACGCGCAGGCGCAGCGGCGTTTCGTCGCCCGGTTTTTCGGATTCATCGGCCTCGGAGATCCATTGTACGCCAGCGTTCCCGAGGTGCGCGGCGCGCACCGGCTCGAACATCACATCGAGCCCGCGCGGCCATTCGTAGCCTTGCAGCGCATCGAGCCGGCTGCCTTCCTGCAAGTCGCCGATGACCACGATCTCGCGCGGATGCGGCCCGTCCTTCGCCGATTGATCGAGCAACTCCGCCGCGTGCAGCAGCGCCGCATCGAGATGCGTCGCGCCCCAGCCCGGCGTCAACGCGCTGAGTTTTTCCGAGGAAACAGCCGCGCGCAGGTCGGGAGTCATCGCGCGCCAGTCCTCGAAGTTCACGACGGTGCGCACGCCGCGATCGAATACGAGCACCGCAATTTCATCAGCGGGCGCGGCTTTGCGCAGCACATCCTCCGCCTTGCGCAGCGCATCGGTCCACAGCGTCTCGCGCCGCATGCTGGCGCTCGCATCCACCAGCAGCACCGTGCGCCTTCCCGCACCCGGCGGCAGCGCCGGAGAATCCGCCGCGCGTTTCAAAAACGGCCGCGCAAAACCGAGTGCGAGCAGCGCGACGGCAAGGCAGCGCAGCAGCAGGAGCCACAGATTCTCCAGCCGGCTGCGTCGAGTCACGCGCGGCGGCGTGGCCGCGAGAAACATGAGCGAACTAAACGGCGTAACCTCGCGCGTAGTCCGCCGGATGAGATGAAAAACAACCGGCCCCATCACCGCGAGCGCGCCGAGCAAAAAGAGCGGGGCGAGAAAGCTCATTGCAGTCGTCCTCGCTTCACCGGCGCCTACTTTTTGGCCACGCGCTTCACTTTCTTCTCCGCTCTCGGAATCGGCTCGATGTGTGTGATGTGGGCGAGCGCGAGCTCCTTTACGCCCGGCTCATCAGGCGAACGCCCTTCGACAATCCGCGCGACGTAGAGCCGTTTACCCACCTGCCATGCAAACTCAGGATGCGGGATATCGTGATGCGACCCGTCGGTGAGATGCAAACGAATCGGGACAAATGGTCGTCGGTCGAGGTACTCGTTAAGCAAGTTCGTGGTGAACATGCGGAAGTGTTTACCACTTCTCGCCGCGGCGCACCACACCTGTCAGCGGGGTCTCTTCACGCCGCGCGCCGACGCACAAGCTTCCCGCGATTTGCGCGGGTCTTGAGGAAATCGAAGAGCGCGAGCTCCAGCGGCTGCGCGGTGGAAAGCTGCACATGGCTGATGCCGAGTCGCTGGCAGATCGCGCGCACGGCGCTGAGATGTTCCTCGAGCCGGCGCTCGTAGCCGTGGCGGGCGAGCGCGGGATCGAGATAAAGATCGCGCCCGGTCTCGACATCGAGGAAGCGCGAGGCGGCGGAAAAATCGAACGTCAACTCCGCCGGATCGAGCACCTGGAAGACGACGACTTCGTGCCGCGCCGCGGTGAGTAGCGCGAGCGGCGCTTCCAGCGCGGAGGCGGGCGCGAGCAGGTCGCTGATGAGCACCACCAGCCCGCGTTTGCGCACGAGCTCGGCCACGCGCCGCAGCGGCGCCGAGAGGTCCGTGGCTGTGCCTGCCGGGGGCTTGTCGAGCGCGAGCATGAGGTGGCGCAAATGCCCGGGCCGATGCCGCGCCGGCACATATTCGCGCACCCGTTCGTCGAAGGTGAGCAACCCCGTGGCGTCGCCTTGATGCGCGAGAAAGTAGGCAAGCGTCGCGGCCAGCGTGCGCGCATAATCGGCCTTCGAGTAAGTGCGCGAGCCGAAGGTCATCGAGCGGCTGTTATCCACCAGCAAGTGGCAGCGCAGATTGGTCTCGTCCTCGAATTTTTTGACGAAGTAACGATCGGTCCGCGCCACCAGCCGCCAGTCGAGGTAGCGCGGATCGTCCCCCGGCGTGTAAGGCCGATACTCCGTGAACTCGACCGAGAACCCGTGATACGGCGAGCGATGCAGCCCGTGCCAGAATCCCTCGACCACGGTGCGCGCGCGCAACTCGAGATTGCGGATGCTCATCAGCGCCGCCGGATCGAGGAAGGAGGAGCCGCGGGCGTTCATTCCTCGGCGATGCGTTTCAACTCGGCCCGATAATCGCGGCGCGCCAAGTCTGGGGCATAGCTTGCGAGGATGCGCGCAAGCTGCAAGGGCGAGGAGCCGAAGAGCGTGAGCGCCCATTCGCGTTCGGCGGGAAGCGCCGCAAACAACTGCCGCAGCGTCCGCCCGGAAGCGGTCTCCCAATCAATGCGCGGGGCCCAAGGCATTCGCCAAGTCTTCCAAATCGTCGAGGACGTAGAGCGCTTCCTTTGGCCCGGACTTCGTCTCGTAACGACGATACGGCCCGCCGAGCGCGCCGAGGATGCCTTGCTGAATGAGGCGATTGCTGACGCCGCGTTCCTCGCTGAAGCGCCGAGCTAAACGCTTTTCACGCGCCGTCAGACCGCTGCCTTTGAGCGCCTTCATGTAGATGCGGGCGGCGATGCGGGCCTTGTGCCAGTAAGGATCGAGCTTTTCGCGCTGGGGCATGGCGGAAGATTAGCAGCAGTGAAGTGGCTTGCCAGCGACTAAACCAGATGGGCGGCCCGGACCCGGCGTGCTCATCCATTTGAGGGGCGGTAAATTCGGAGGAGGTGTCCGGAAATGGCGACGCCAAGTTGCGCGATCGTCGTATCGATGCGCCGTGCCTGCCGGGCTTCATCGGGATCGTAAGTGCAGGCGACGATGCCGGCGTGACGCCCTTCGGTTTCGCGTTGGAGGCGAAAGAAGTGCCGCCGGTTGTGGGTGAGGATCGCGCGGCTCTGCGCGGTGGCGAAGCGGAGCACTTCCTCGTCTGGCACGCCGCGCCCGGCGTTGCCAGCTTCCTGCGCGGTGAGCACATCGTGTCCGAGGGCTCGCAGACATTCGACGATCCCGAGTGGGTAGTTTTCGTTCGAGTAAAGCGACGCCATCAGTCGGCTTCATTGGCCGCGATCGCCGCGTCGATCTCGGCGCGGTTCGCCCTCGCGTAAGCCCACGCGTTCACGAGGTCTTGGGCGGCGATCGTGGGATAGTCGCGCAGCAGCTTTGCTTCAGTCGCGCCCAACCGTCGCGCGTGCTCCAGCAGCCACACGGGGATGCGCGTTCGGACGATGCACGCCTCTCCGCCGCAGACTTCCGCGCGGCTCTCCACGCCCGGCCAGGCGGCGGCAATATCCTGCGCCGCCCACTGCAGGAGTTGCGCGTTCTCCGCGCGGGACATTTGCGCGAGCAACTCGGAAGTCTTTTCCAGAGCGGAACTCATGCGCGCAGGTTACTTCACTTGCCTACACTCTCCAGCACCCGCTCGATCACTTTCCCCACGCTCACGCCTTCCGCTTCCGCGCGATAATTCACCAGCACGCGATGCCGCAGCACGGGGCCGGTGAGGGCGACGATGTCTTCGCGACTCACGTGCGCGCGGCCGTTGAGGAGCGCGCGCGCTTTGGCGCCGAGGGCGAGGAATTGCGCGGCGCGCGTGCCGGCGCCCCAGCTCACCCAGTCATTGATGAAATCGGCCGTGCCCGTCTGGCGCGGGCGGGTGCCGGCGGCGAGACGCACGGCGAATCGCACGAGGTCTTCGGCGATGGGCACCTTCTTCACCAGCGCATGGAATCGCAGCACGTCTTCGCCGGTAAAGAGCGGCTCGATCTGCGCGCCGGCGGGCGCGGTGGTGCGCTGCACCACGGCCACTTCGTCGTCCTCGGGCAGGTAGTCGATCACCACATTGAACATGAACCGGTCGAGCTGCGCTTCGGGCAGCGGATAGGTGCCCTCCATCTCGATCGGGTTTTGCGTGGCCAGGACGAAGAAAGGCTCGGGCAAAACGTAACGCCGTCCGCTCGCGGTGACCTGGTGCTCTTGCATCGCCTCGAGCAACGCGGCCTGAGTTTTCGGCGGCGTGCGGTTGATTTCGTCGGCCAGGATCATGTGGCCGAAGATCGGTCCCGGCGTGAAAACCAGCCCGCGGCCATCGGCGGTATCCTGCAAAATTTCGACGCCGGTGATGTCTGTCGGCATGAGGTCGGGCGTGAATTGGATGCGCCGAAATTCGAGATGAAAAATCTGCGCGATGCTTTTCACGAGCAGCGTCTTCGCAAGGCCCGGCGCGCCCGTGATGAGGCAGTGCCCGCCGGCAAAAAGCGCGATGAGGATCTGCTCGATGACTTCGTGCTGGCCGACGATGGCCTTGCCAAGCTCCTGCAAGATTTGCGCGCGCGCGGCCTGGAGTTTTTCGAAAGTGTGGTGGTCGCTGTCGGGGACGTGCTGAGTGGTCATGGGAAAGGGGATGCGCGTCCGCGCCTTCAAGCGTAGGCGAGTCGCCCGCGTGGCTCCGGGATCGGGCGCCCGAGCGACTTCGCGGTGGCGATCCACTCCGCGAGGATCGCCTCCGCGTTTTCCACCGCCTCTCGATACGTCGCGCCGTCGGCCATGCAGCCGGGCAATTCCGGCACCTCGACCACGAAACAGTCGTCCTCGCGGCTCCAGTAGATGATGAGTTCGTAACGCATGTCAGTCGATTTCGAGTTTGTACTTCAGTAACAAGTTGCGGACCTGCTGCACTTGGTAGGCTTTCGCTTTGGATCCGACCGGCTGAATGTTGACGATTTCCTCCACGCCGTCGCGCGAATAGATGGGACGAGGACTTTCCCAACGCGACTCATGGATGAGGATGCGTGCGTTCCACCGGTCAGTGCGTCATCGCGTAAAAGATGATGTTGATCCCGAGCGGATACGCCTTCTTCTCGGAGAACTCCCGGAAGTAATACGCGCTCTCGCCTTCGCGCTCCCATCCATCGCCATTGTCGGTGTTGTGGCACGCGATCACCATGAGTCGGCCGTTGTCGTCGGAAATGCCGCGGATGTGAACGGTCTGGGTGTCGCCGACATGATTCCGCTCCCAAGTGACTCCGTCGTATTGACTCTGATGGCCCACGCTGATATTCGGGCACTGAAGGTTGAGATCGTCAGGCAACTCGAAGACGCAATGAAAGATCGCGTGGGTGCGCGGCAGATCCACAAAGTCGCGCTCGGGGAAGACACGCTTGATTTCGTCAGCCATGTTTTCCCATTCGGCGTCGCCCCAGAAATCGTCGATCATCAGGAAGCCGCCGTTGAGCAGGTAGCGGCGGAGGATCGGCACTTCGTCCTCCGTGAAGGCGAGCCGGCCCGGTTCGACGATATAGATGAATGGGTAGCGGAAAAGCTCGGGATCCGTGATCTCGAGGCAGCGGCCATCGGGATCGACTTTCATCGAGGTCATCTGCTGGAGGCGCCACGCGAGATTGAGATCGGCGTCGGGAAAATCGGTGGCCCATTGTCCCGATCCGCCGCCCCGGAAGCGGTCGTAACCACGGGAGCCGCTGCTGTAGATGATGCGGACGAAGGTGAAGACATCCTTCTCGAAGCCCTGCTCGTAACTCCACTTCGGCGTCTCGCCGCTGTGCTGGAAGGAGCGCGGGTTTGCGAGCTGGGGATCGGCCGCCGACGGGCGGCGCGGGCGCTGGCCGAGGACGATGCTGCCGACCACGAGCGCGCACAGGGCCAGCGGAATAATTCGCGCGCGGAAATCACTTCGTTGCATCTGCGGGAAGGGTTGAGGGTTTGCCGGCGATCTCGAGCAGCAGCGCGAGCGCGGCGCGGAAGCGCGGGGCTTCCTCGAGCGCGAGGAGTGCTTCGCGTTTTGCTGTGGTGTCGCCGCTTGCGTGCAGCAGGCGGGCGAGGCGGTAGTGCATCTCGGCGGGATCGCTCGGGCCGAGGCGCAGCAGCGTGCGATAGGCGGAGATGGCGCCGGGCTTTTTTTCCGTCGCTTCCAACGCCTCGGCTTCGTAGCGGTGCGGCTCGGGGCGCAGCGGATCGACGGCTTGATAACGCGCGGCGTAATCCAGCACGCGCGGCCAGTCCTTGCGCGCGGCGTTCATTTGCATGAGCCGCTCGAAGGCGTCGGTGGCGTCGGAGGCGAGGTCGGCGACCTGGCTCAGCACGGCGAGCTCGGCGTCGGTCTCGCCGAGCTCGCGGTGGGCACGGGCGAGCATGGTGTAAGCGCTGTGGGCGTCGTGCTGCCCCGGGTAGAGGTCGATGAGCTTTTTCAGCGGCGCCTTTGCAGCTTCCCACTGCTTGGCGGCGAGGAGTTTCTTGGCCTGCTCGATGAGCGCGTCGTAGTTGTTCGGATTCTCGGCGATGAATGTTTCCACCGCCGTCTCGCTGGCGAAATCGCCGCGATTCGGTTTGGTCCAGTCGAGTTTCGGGCCGGTGTTGTTTGCGAGCTGTTGCGCGTGTGTGGCGAAGTCGGCGTCGAGCTTTTCGACCGGCGCGAAGTGCGTGGCGAGCGCCGCGTTGATGGCCACGCCCCGCGCGAGATCGGCGAGCAGGCGCTTGATTTTCTCGAGGCCCCAATGCTCCATGAGCCACTCGACCACGAGCGAGGATTCGTAGTACGCAAAGCCGAGATGCGCCGCCGTCTTCGGCTTGAGAAAGGCGGCGCTCAGCTCGCTCACGGGCGTGAGGTCTTCGCCTAGGATCATCGCGCGATACCGCGGCTTCATCTGCTCGCCCCACGAGCCGCGCGCCTGGCGCTCCTCGTAAACGCTGATGCCTTCGCTGAGCCAGCGCGGCATTTTATTTTTCGTGAGCGTGAGCGTGACGACGTGACAGAACTCATGCCACAGGATCGACTCCCAACTCACCGGCGAATCGGGCCGCGACGCCGGCGAGTTTGCGGTGATCACGCGGCCGAAACACACACCGAGATACCCCGCCCCGCCCGGCAGTCCAAAGGTGCGGATCGCGAAATCTTTTTGGTCGGGAAAAATCTCGACGATCGTTTTGTCGCGCAGCGCGAGGCCGTATTTTTTTGTGAGCGTGGCGTGGGCGCGCTCGAGGAAGGCCAGCGCCCGGTCGCCGTAAATGTCCGCCTCGCGCGGCTCCATGCGCAGGGTGAAGTGCTCACTGGTGAGCGTGCGGAACTTCGCGATCACGTAGCGCAGCGTGGTGAGATTGAAGGCGACCACGTCGTAGGGATCGGCTTTCTGCACTTCCTCGATGAGCCGCCAGCCTTCCTCGTCCTGCCCGAGCCGGAGCAGATCGTTGGCAAGATGCGCCTTTGCCGGCAGGAACTCGGGATCGAATCCCAGCGCCTCACGCTGAAGCGCCGCGCCCTCGGCAAAGCGATACTTCTGCGCGAGTTTGCGGCCGATGAGATGCGGCACCGCCGGATTGGTCGGCCAGAATTTCAACGCCGCCGCGCGCGCGGCCTTTTCGTCCCTCTTGTCCTTTTCGTCCCCGCGAAGATGCGCGAGCACCGCACCATAAGCGTGCGCCTCGGGAAGATTCGGATTGATCTTTAACGCCGCATCGAGCGCCGCCGCGGCTTCGTCGTAAGCCTCCGCGTCGATGGCGTGATCGGCGATGAGCAACTGCGCGCCGGTGTGATTCGGATTGAACTTCAAAGTCTTCTCCACCGCATCGAGCGCCGCCTCGGAGTCGCTGGCGGCGTAGGCTCGTGCGAGGCCGAACCAGGCATCCGGGTCTTCTGGAAATTTCTTCGCAGCCGCCGCGAAGGTCTTCGCCGCGAGCGCAAAATCATTCTTGTCGAGCGCCAGCGCGCCGCTCGCGAGATAAGTCTCGCGGAAGTCCGGCTGCTCCTTCTTCACCGGATCGAAGAAGAGCTCGAGCACCCGCTTGGGATCGCCGCCGACCATGAGCGCCACGCGCCCAAGCGCGACGCGATCCGCCGGCGAACGATACGCCCACTGCCGCGTGCCGCCGAGGCGGTCGAGCTCGGCGAGTTGCTCCTTCGCTTCGTCGATCGCGCCCGCGCTGCGCAGCGCTTCATAGAGCGCGAGCCGGAGCTGAAGATCGGTCGAGAAGCGCTCCGCCGCCTTTGTCAGCGCGTCGCGCGCTTCGGGATATTTCCCCACGCACCCGAGCGCCTGGCCCAGCAGAAGCGGCCACTCCGCGTGGTCCGGCGATTCGCGCATTCCGTCGTTCGCGGCAGTGATGGCCTCGTCGTATTTTCCGTGAATGAGGAGCGCCCGCGCGGCTTCGATCTCCGCGGCACACAATGGCAGCGCGGCCGAAAGCAAAAGCCCTATCAACGCAAAGACGTGGCGCGGGAAATTCCGGGGAGCGCGCCCGTCCCGGGCGCTGGTGCCGGCGTCCCGCTGGCACGGACTTTCCGAAGCGTGGGCAACAGGAAACGCGTGCGCTGTTTCGAGTAGAGGGGTTTTCGAAAGTTCGTCTCGGCGGGACGCCACGACCAGCGCCCGGGACGAACGCGCTCCCCGGAGATTCGCACGCCACGTCCAGACGTGAGGCTGCGGTTCAGAATGGAGGCGCACGGCGCGCAATGTCGCGGGGCTTTTCGTGCGAGTCGAGCGCTCTTCCTTTCTTGGCTTCGGAAATTCGCGCCGCTAGCGTGCGCGGCTCAATGTCCAGCCAGTTTGGCCACGCTTTCCGCATCTCGACTTGGGGCGAATCCCACGGCGGCGGCGTGGGCGTGGTGGTCGATGGCTGCCCGCCGCTCGTCGAGTTGAGCGAGGCCGACATTCAAAAGGATCTCGACCGCCGCCGCCCCGGCCAGAGCGAGATCGTGACGCCGCGCGACGAAGCCGACACTTGCCGCATTCTCTCCGGCGTCTTCGAGGGAAAAACGCTCGGCACGCCCCTCTGCGTGGCGGTGATGAACAAAGACGCCCGGCCCGAATCCTACAAAGAGATGGAGACCACGTTCCGCCCTTCGCACGCGGACTATACTTATCAGGCGAAATACGGGATTCGGAATTGGCAGGGCGGCGGACGCGCCTCGGCCCGCGAGACCATTGGGCGCGTGGCCGCCGCGGCGATCGCAAAACGAGTGCTGGAGCCGATCGCGCCGGAGTTGGAGATCGTGGCTTACGTGAAGACCATCCACGAACTCGTCGCCGACGTGGATCCCGAGACCGTGACCTTCGAGCAAGTCGAGTCGAACATCGTGCGTTGTCCCGACGCCGCGATGGCCGCGCGGATGATCGACTTCATCCGCCAAGTGCGCAGCGAGGGCGACAGCGTCGGCGGCATCATCGAGTGCGTGCTGCGCGGGGTGCCGGCGGGACTCGGCGAGCCGGTCTTCGACAAGCTGGAGGCCGACCTGGCGAAGGCGATGCTCTCGCTGCCGGCGACCAAGGGCTTCGAGATCGGCAGCGGCTTTGCCGGCACGCGCGTGCGCGGCTCGGAGCACAACGACGCCTTCGTGATGGAGGCCGGCAAAGTCCACACGACGACCAACCGCAGTGGCGGAATCCAAGGCGGCATCAGCAACGGCGAGCCGATCTTCCTCCGCGTCGCCTTCAAACCGACGGCCACCATTTTCAAGCCGCAACAAACCGTGACCGTGACCGGCGCGGCAACCGAACTGCAAGCCCGCGGGCGTCACGACCCGTGCGTGCTGCCGCGCGCCGTGCCGATGGTCGAAGCGATGGCCGCGCTGGTTCTGTGCGACCACGCGCTGCGGCAGCGCGGGCAAGTCGGACGCGTGGGACAACCTTGAGATCGCGCGGATCGCAACCATACTCCCGCCATGACGCCACCGAGCGCGACCATCCAACTCCTCGATGGAGATCTCCGCGAGCGCAGCCCGGCGTTTGACCGGCTCGTCGCGGAGAGCATTCGGAACGATGCCGCGCTCTCGCTCGACTCCGCGTGGTCCCTCCGACAAACGCGCCGCCAATTCTTTGGCAAAGCCGCGACGGGCATCGGCGTGGCGGCGCTCGCCTCGTTGTTTGATCGCACGCTTCTGAGCGCCGAGCCCGATCTCACCACGCGCGGAAAGCTGGCGCGGCTGCACTTTGCGCCGCGGGCGAAGCACGTGATTTATCTGCACCAGTCGGGCGCGCCGTCGCACATCGACCTCTTCGATTACAAGTCCGAGATGCAGGCGCATCACGGAGAAGAGCTGCCCGCTTCGATCCGCATGGGGCAGCGCATCACGGGGATGACCTCGGGGCAGAAGACGTTTCCCGTCGCGGCGTCGCAGTGGAAATTTTCGCAGCACGGGCACAGCGGCATGTGGTTGAGCGAGCTGTTGCCGCATCACGGCAAGATCGCCGACGACATCTGCCTGGTGCGCTCGCTGCA
Source organism: Chthoniobacterales bacterium (assembly GCA_038238555.1). Classification (GTDB taxonomy): domain Bacteria; phylum Verrucomicrobiota; class Verrucomicrobiia; order Chthoniobacterales; family Chthoniobacteraceae; genus JANNXQ01. The sequence goes on from JBBRXP010000043.1 coordinate 27,618, forward strand.
CACCGAGGCCATCAATCACGATCCGGCGATCACCTTCATCCAGACCGGCTCCGAGCAGCCGGGCCGGCCGTGCATGGGCGCGTGGACCACTTACGGCATCGGCACGGAGAATGAAAATCTGCCCGCCTTCATCGTGCTCATCTCGCAAGGCTCGGGGAACAAGACCGACCAGCCGCTCTTCTCGCGGCTGTGGGGCAGCGGGTTTCTGCCGGGCAATTTTCAGGGAGTGAAATTTCGCAGCGTGGGTGACCCGGTGCTCTACATCAAAAACCCCGAGGGCATCGACAGCTCGGCGCGGCGCGAGATGCTCGATACGCTGCGAAGCCTGAACCAGAGCGCGTTTGCGGGCGTCGGCGACCCCGAGATCGAAACGCGCATCGCGCAATTCGAGATGGCCTTTCGCATGCAGTCCAGCGTGCCCGAGCTCATGGACGTGTCGCGCGAACCCGCCGCGACCTTCGATCTTTACGGCGAGGATGCGCGCAAGCCCGGCACCTTTGCCGCCAACGCGCTGCTCGCGCGCCGGCTCGTGGAGCGCGGCGTGCGTTTTGTGCAGCTCTACCATCGCGGATGGGATCAGCACGGCCAGCTCGCGCAACATCTCCCGCTCCAGTGCCGGGACGTGGACCAGTCGAGCGCCGCGCTCGTGCTCGATCTCAAACAGCGCGGCTTACTCGACGAGACCCTGGTGATCTGGGGCGGCGAATTTGGCCGCACCGCTTACGTGCAGGGCGACATCAAAAATCCCAACTACGGACGCGATCATCACCCGCGCTGCTTCTCGGTGTGGATGGCCGGCGGCGGCGTGAAGGCCGGGCTGACCTACGGCGCGACCGACGACTTCTGCTACAACATCCGGGAAAACCCCGTGCATGTGCACGACATGAACGCGACCATCCTGCGCTGCCTCGGCATCGACCACGAGAAGCTCACCTTCAAATTCCAAGGCCGCGACTTCCGCCTCACCGATGTGCACGGGAAAGTGGTGAAGGATTTGCTGGCTTGAAGGGGCGCGGGTTCTGCGTCTGAGGAGCGCGCCCCGTCCCGGGCGCTGGACGCCGCGACCTCGGACTTCACCGCGGCCAGCGTTGCGACTCCACGCATTCGATCTTCTCGCCGGGCTTGCGCGCGATGTGCGCGGCGGCGCCGGATGTGTCTTCGATGAGCCGCAGGCCGCGCTCGGGGCCGAGCACGCTCACGGTGGTGGCGAGACTGTCGGCCGTGATGCAATCGGGCGCGAGCACGGTGACGAGGCCGTGATCGGTGAGGCCGCGGCCCGTGCGCGGATCGACGATGTGCGAGTAGCGTTTGCCGCCGATCTCGACGCGCTGGAAAACGTCGCCGCTCGTGGCGATGGCGCGATTTTTTAAGAAGACGATCTGCGCTGGCGGCGCGCCGGGTGCGTCGAGCGCGGCGACTTCGATCCGCCAGCCGGGCGCAGCCGGCGGCGGGTCGCCCGCGGCCATGTCGCCGCCGCCGGCCACGAGCGCGCGGGAGATGCCGCGCGAGGCGAGCACCGCGAGCGCTTCATCGACGGCGTAACCTTTCGCGATCGCGCCGCAATCGAGACGCATCTCAGGTACGAGCAGCTCCGCTGTGCGCGCTTGCGGATCGAGCCGCAGCTTGCGGTAGCCCACTCGCTCCGCCATCCCGGCGAGGAGCGCATCGGAGGGCAGCTCCTGCTTGCGCCGGGCGCGCCGCCACACATTCACGAGCGGTCCGCAGGTGATGTCGAAGGCGCCGTCGGTGTGCTCGGCGAGCGCCTGCGCGGGCTCGAGCACGCGCCACAGATCGCGGCTCACCGGCACCGCTCTCCCCTGCCCCGCCGTGCGCGAGAGCCGGCTGAGCTCGGAGTCGGGATCGTAATCGCTGAGCACGGAATTGAGTTCCGCGATGCGCTCGAAGGCTGCATCCGTGCCGGCCCGCGCCGCGGCTTCATCCGCGGCGTAGAGCGTGATGCGGAAGGCGAGGCCCATCTCGGCTTTCTCGAAGGCGAAGCGCTGGAAATCCTCGGCGCGCGCATTGGCAACAGAACAAAGAAAGACAAACGCCAAACGCCAAACGCTGCGACCGCGCACGTTCGGAGTTTGGAATTTGAAGTTTGAAGTTTGGCGTTTCATCCCGGCCAGCGATTACGCGCGCAGCCTCGACAAATCCAGCGTCACGGTGCCCTTGCCCACGCTCGATGAACGCCCCAGACTGCCGCCTGTCTCATCCCGCTCCCAATGACTTCAGCCCCTCTCGCCGCCCTCGTCGCCGTGCTCGCACTCGCGGCAAATCCGTCCGCGGAATTGCCGCGCACCGAGCTCAAGCCGATCAAATTTGTGGAGTACGATTTGCACAACGGGTTGCACGTCATCCTGCATGAAAATCACGCCGCGCCGGTCGTCGCGACTTACGTGCTCTACCATGTCGGCAGCAAAAACGAGCGGCCGGATCGCACGGGCTTCGCGCACTTTTTCGAGCACCTCATGTTTGAAGGCAGCGACAATATCCCGCGCGGGACCATCGACAAATTCGTCTCCGGCGCGGGCGGTAATCTCAACGCGAGCACTTCCTTCGACCAGACCGACTACTTCTTTAACCTGCCCTCGAATCAACTCGCGCTCGCGCTGTGGATCGAAAGCGAACGGATGATGCATGCAAAGATCGACGAGGCCGGAGTCGAGACGCAGCGCGAGGTGGTGAAGGAAGAGAAGCGCCGCGGCGTGGACAACCAGCCTTACGGCACGCTCTTCGAGGAACTCTCCAAGCTCGTCTTCAAAGGCACGCCCTACGAGTGGGTGCCCATCGGGTCCTTCCAGTACATCGATGAAGCGAAGATTTCCGAGTTTCGAGACTTCTACAAAACTCACTACGTGCCCAACAACGCGACGCTCGCAGTGGCCGGCGATTTCAATGTGGAAGCGGCACGGAAGCTCATAGCCGATTATTTCGCGGACATTCCGCGCGGCCCGGAGATCGAGCGCCCGAAAATTTCCTGGCCTCTCACCGGCGCTGCGGCGCGCAACGACGTGGAGAAACCCAACACGCCGCTGCCCGCGACGCTGCACGCCTGGCGCGCGCCGGCCGAGACGCACGCCGACGCTTATGCGCTGGAGATGCTCGGCAACATTCTCTCGAGCGGCCGCAGTTCGCGGCTCTATCGGCGGCTCGTGGAAAAGGAGCAGGTGGCCATGCAGGTCGAGGCGTTTCCTTACCTGCTCGAGAAGGCGGGAATGCTCGGTGTGCACGTGGTCGGGCAGAACGGCGTGGCGCTCGAGCGGCTCGATGCGCTCATCACCGAGGAGGTGGAAAAAGTGAAGGCCGATGGCGTGACCGACGAGGAGTTTCAAAAGGCGCGCAATCAAAAGGAGGTCGAGTTTGCCACCTCGTTTGGCTCGATGTCGGAACGCGCGCGCAACCTCGCGCGCTACCACGTTTTTTACCACGACACGAACCTCATCAACACCGAGCTCGACCGCTACCTCGCCGTGACCCGCGACGACTTGCAGCGCGTGGCCCGGACTTACTTCACCACCGAGGGCACAAACATTCTCCGCTACCCGGTGCCCGCCGCTCCAACCAAATGACCATGCGCTTTCTCCCACTCTGCCTCGCACTGCTCGCCGCCGGCTCGCTGCGCGCCGCGATCGACCGCACGCAAAAGCCTGCGCCCGCGCCGCCGCCCGCCGCCTCATTTCCCGACTACACCGAGAAGACTTTGCCGAACGGCTTGAAAGTTTTTGTGATCGCGGACGACCGCAAACCGACCGTCACCTTCCGGCTCGTGATCAAGGGCGGATCGAGCTACGACGGAGCAAAGACGGGCACGAGCGGATTTGTCGCCGGGCTGCTCAACCGCGGCACCGCCACGCGCGACGCCGCGACCTTTGCGCAGGAGAGCGACCGCATCGGCGTGAAGGTCGAGGCCGGCACGGGAGTGGATGCCGTGAGCGTGACGGCGAGCGGCTTGACCAAATACACCGGCACAATTCTGGAGCTGCTCACCGACGCGTTGCTGCACCCGGCTTTCCCCGCCGATCAACTCGAGAAGCTGCGCAAGCAAGCGCTCTCGAAGCTGGCCGCCGAGCGCCAGCAGCCTGAGGCGCTCGCCGGCAAGCTCATGGCCAAGGTCGTCTTCGGCGAGCACCCGTATGCCGCGCGCAATACGGCGGAGAGCGTCGCGGCCATCACGCGCGACGATCTGGTCGAGTATCACAAGAAATGGTTTGCGCCGAACAACGCCACGCTCGCGGTCGTCGGCGATGTGAAGGCCAGCGACATCCTGCCAGCGGTGGAGAAGGCGTTCGCGGATTGGCAGCGGCGCGATGTTCCCGAGGCCCGCATAGACGCGACGCCGGAGATGAAAGGGCTCACCATCCATCTCGTCGATCGGCTTGGCTCGGTGCAGAGCAACATCCTCGTCTGCCAGCCCGGCCCCGCGAAAAACGTGTCCGAGTTGCCCGAGCTCAACGTGCTCAACGGCACGCTCGGCGGCGGCTTCAGCGGACGGCTCTTTCAGAATCTGCGCGAGAAACACGGCTGGACTTACGGCGCCTACTCAGCCTTTGGGCCGAACAAATACGGCGGCTCTTTCCAGGCCAGCGCAGAGACGCGCAACGCCGTCACCGCCGACGCGATCCGCGAAATCCTCGTCGAGATGAAGCGCCTGCGCACCGAGCCCGTGCCCGCCGCCGAGCTCGAACTCCAGCGCCAGTACAATGTGGGCAACTATCTGCTCAGCCTCGAAAACGCCGGCCGCAACGCCACGCGCGTGCAAGACATCGAGCTCTACGGCATGGCCCCGGATTTCTACAAAGTGTACGCACAGCGCATGGCGGTGGTGACGCCGGAGCAGATCACCGCGCTGGCCAAAAAATATCTCAACCTGGAAGACACCGCGATCGTGGTGGTGGGCGAGGCCGAGCAGATCCGCTCGGAGCTGGAGAAGATTGGCCGCGTGGTGGAATACGACACCGAGCTCAAGAAGAAGTAACGGCCCGTGATATCCGGGGAGCGCGCCCCGTCCTCTGCGCCGCGACGGACTTTTTTGAGCCGTGCGATCGGGCAAGAGCTCCCAAAAATTGCCGATTTGCCAGCGGCCGGAGGGCCTCCCTACGCTTCCGCCCGCGATGCACGTGGCCCATTTCTCCTGGCTCGATTACTCGATCTTCACCCTCTACCTGCTGGCATCGGTGGCCATTGGCACGGTGTTCATCAAGGGGCAGCGCAACCTCGACGAGTACTTCCTGGCTGGCCGCAGCATGGGCAGCGTGCTCGTGGCCTTGACGGTGCTGGCGGCTTTGTTCTCCGGCATCAGCTTCCTGGCCGCGCCGAGCGAGGGGTACGCACACGGCCCGATCTTTTTCTTGATCAACCTTTCCTTTTTCATCGCCACACCGGTGACGGCGCTCGTGTTCCTGCCGTTCTTCTACAAGGCGCGTTTCTTCACGGCATACCAGTATCTCGAGGAACGCTTCTCGGTGCAGGTGCGCACGCTGGCCTCGGCTTCCTTCATCCTGCGCGTGCTCTTGTGGCTGGGAGCGGCGACCTACGCGCCGGCTCTGGCGCTCGAACAGGCGACCGGTCTGCCCCTGTGGTTCACGATCCTCTGCACGGGCATGCTGACCACGATCTACACGACTTTCGGCGGGATGAAGGCGGTGATCTGGACCGACGTGATGCAGCTCATCGTGCTCTTCGGCGGGCAACTGGTCATCGCGCTGGTGGCCTTGGCGCGCGTGCCTGGCGGGGTGGGCCGCGTGGTCGAGCTCGGGCAACAGGGCGGCCGGCTGGACTTGAGCCTCAGCCTGGATCCGACGGTGCGCGTCACTCTCTGGGGGCTCATCGTCGGCGCGACATTTCTCTCGCTCGTGCAGATGGCCACCGACCAGGTCTCCGTGCAGCGCTACCTCAGCGCCAAGAGCATGGAGGAAGCGCGGCGCGGCCTGTGGCTGAAGCTCGCGGTGTTTCTGCCGGTGAGCGCTGTCTTCTACGGCACGGGCGTGGTGCTCCATGCCTTTTACCAAGTCCACGGCGATCCGCTCGCGGCGGGCAGGATCACGCACGCGGATCAAATCCTCCCTTACTTCGTGGTCAATGAATTGCCCTCGGGTTTTCCGGGGCTCTTCATCGCGGCGATTTTCGCGGCGAGCATGTCCACGATTTCCGCGGGCATCAATTCACTCACCTCGGCGACGCTCGTGGATTTCTATCAGCGGCTGTGGAAGCGGCCCGACCTCTCGGAGGATCACCAGCTCAAGCTCGCGCGCTGGCTCACCTTTGCCTACGGCGCACTGGTCATCGTGCTCGCCTTCCTGGTGCAGCGCCTCGGCACGCTGCTCGAAGCGACCAACAAGGTCGTAGGCCTCGTGGGCGGACCGCTGCTCGGGCTCTTTCTGCTCGGCATGATAGTGCGGCGTGCGGCCGCGCGCGGTGCGCTCATCGGCTGGATCGCCGGCTTGTGTGTGCTGCTGCCGGTCTGCTTTTTGACGCGGATCTCTTTCCTCTGGTATGCGATGATCGGTTGCCTCACGACGATGCTGGTCGGCTATATCGTGAGCTTGTTTGAGCCCGCGCCCGCGAGGAGCCAACTGGCCGGTCTCACGCTGGGCGGCCCCGGGCACTTGCCTTCGCAGGCGGAGGCCGCTATGGATTCCGCCCCATGAATGCTCGACTCCTCCTCTTGTTGGTCTCTCTCGCCGCGCGCGCGGGACTTCCCGAAAACGGCGCGGCGCCCGAGGGCTGGACCACTGCATCGCCGCGCGCCGAAATCGCGCCGGCCTTCACTTTCAATCCCACTGGCGGTCCAGATCGCAGCGGCTCCTTCCTCATCGAGGCCGACGAGCGCGAGGGCCTCATCGGGCATTGGACGAAGACGCTTCCCGTCCGTGGCGGAGAGCACTACCGCTTTCTCGCGTTGCGAAAAGTGGACCACGCGGAGTCGCCGCGGCGAACCGCCGTCGCGCGCATCTTGTGGCAGGACGACCAGGGCAAGGCCGTACGGCACGACGAGGCAAGCACCGCGTCGTATCAACCCGGCGCCATTCCGCGCGCTGAACCGGAGTATCCCACCGACCATGGCACCGACGCGCGGGGCTGGACGGAAGTCTCCGACGTGTATCGCGCGCCATCGGCCGCTACTCGCGCCGTGATGGAGCTGGCATTCCGCTGGGCTCCGCGCGCGAAGGTCGAGTGGACGGGTATTTCGCTGCTGGAAGTCCCCGCGCCCGCGCCGCGCACGGTGCGGCTGGCCACGGTGCATTTCGTTCCGCGCACCACGAAGACGCCGGCGGAACGGCGCGAGGCATTCATCCCGCACATCGAAGAAGCCGCCCGGCAGAAGGCGGATCTCGTGGTGCTGCCCGAAGTGCTCACCTACGGAAGCGGCTCGACTTATGCCGACGTGGCCGAGCCGATCCCCGGCCCTTCCACGGAATTCTTCGGCGCGCTGGCCCGCAAACATAATCTCTACCTCGTGCCCGACCTCGTGGAGCGCGCTGGCCCGCTGCTTTATAATGTGGCCGTGCTCATCGGCCCCGACGGCGCGCTCGTCGGGAAGTATCGCAAAATTTGCCTCCCGCGCGGCGAGATCGAAGCGGGCGTTACACCGGGCCACGAGTATCCGGTCTTCGACACGCGCTTCGGCAAGGTGGGCCTCATGGTGTGTTACGACGGATTTTTCCCGGAGGTCGCCCGCGAGTTGAGCAACCGCGGCGCGGAAGTCATCGCGTGGCCGGTGATGGGTTGCAACCCGATGCTCGGCGCTGCGCGCGCGTGCGAGAACCACGTCTATGTCGTCAGCAGCACGCACACCGACGCGAAAAATAACTGGATGATCTCCGCCATCTTCGGCCAGGACGGCGTGCCGCTCGCGCAGGCGAAAGACTGGGGCACGGTGGTGGTGGCCGAGGTGGATCTCAATCGGCGCCTGCACTGGTCGAGCCTCGGCGATTTCAAAGCCGAGATCCCGCGCCACCGCCCGCCCGACGCGCCGCGGTAGTGGCGCAGGCTTCCAGCCTGCGGCAGTCGCGCAGGCATCCCTGCCTGCACTTGCAGGCTGGAAGCCTGCGGAACTGCCGCAAGCTGGAAGCTTGCGCCACGCTTCACTGCTTTCGCGCGGCGCTCTGCACGGGGAAGGCGTTTTGAATCACGTCGCGCACGCGCTCCGGCGGGAGCACTTTGCTGGTCTGGTAGTCGATGTTCCCGTCGCGGCCGATGATGACGATGTTGAACTTGCCCGCGACCCCGTAAGCGCTCGCGACCGCCGCGCCATTGTTTGCGATCGCAAACGGAATGTCTGACACGATCGGCCCCTCTCCCTCCGCCAGCGCGGCGACGAAGACGACTTCCTTGCTGGCAAACTCCCGGTAAATTTCGCGCAGATATTTCACTTGCTTTTTGAAGTCACGCTCCCGCTGCGAGCGCGCGATCAGGAGCACCACCGACTGCCCGCGCAAAGCCCGCAACGAGCGAGCCCGGGCGCTGGGGAAGGTGAAATCCGGCGCGGGGTGAACGACCTCCGCAAAGCTGGCGGCACTGAGGCAGAGCACTGCCGCAAGGAGCAGCGCGCGCAACATCCTGAACCCGTAATTGGAGGTCCACGGAATACACAGAAGGCACGGAAGAAGAGATCTCTCCAATGCCTCCTCTTCCGTGTGTTCCGTGTCTTCCGTGGATTCCATTCCCGCTTCTAAAATCATACCTTCATGATGTCCGCGTCTTTCGAGGCGAGCGCGTCGTCGATTTTCTTTACGAAGCCGTCGGTGAGTTTCTGGATTTCCTTTTCATAACTCTCGAGTTCGTCCTCGGTGATGCCTCCCGCCTTCTGCGCCTTCTTGATCGCGTCGATGCCGTCGCGCCGGGACGAGCGCACGCGCACGCGAGCCTCCTCGGCCATCTGCTTGATGCTCTTCACGAGATCCTTTCGGCGCTCTTCGCTCAGCGACGGGATTGGCAGGCGGATGATCTTTCCATCGACAGCGGGATTGATGCCGATCTTGGATTCCTTGA
>JBBRXP010000044.1:0-35841 GCA_038238555.1 Chthoniobacterales bacterium
GACGAGGTCGCGCCACGCGCGCTCCGGCGCGAGCTGCCCGGCACGCGCGCGGGCGATGGGCTCCACGTAGGTGGCGATGCCTTCCTCGAGCCAATGATGCCGCTCGGCCAGCGACGGAAAACCGAGGTGCAGCATCTCGTGGGTGAGCAGCCAGTCGTCGGCGAGGTCGGCATCCGCGGCGTCGCGCCCGAGTGAGATGGTGATGAGCGGCCCGCTCCAGCCGTAGGCGGTGCCGCTCTCCGGGCGGCGGCCGGCGCGCGGGGTGATCTTGATGCGCAGACGCTCCACGGGAAAGCCGTCGTAATAAGCGGCGACCGCGTTCTTCGCGCGCTCGACCCAGCGCCCTGCGACGGCTTGCAGCTCCGGTGGTGCGGCAGTGGTGAACTCAACGTGAATGACGGGTTCAGCCGCCAGCGTCGTGCTAAGGGCTCCGGCGGCGATGAGCGCGGCGAGGTGCGGGACGGCGGCAAATTTCCTCATCCCTCTCCGATGCAACCGCGGGCAACGCATTCCGCGAAATCTCAAACGCTGAGGCGCGGAGAACGCAGATGTGCTCGCCTCTTGAAAAAAAAGGCAACTCTTCACTCCGCGCGAGAACGAAAGGTGAGAGACCAAAATCGCGAAGATATTACACCGACCCGCAGGGCGGCGCGGCGCCCATCGTGTTCATCGGCGCGATGGTCTCCCGCGCGCACACGGCCGCTGGCGTCGCGGGAGTCCTGCGCGTGCGGCGCACCGGCAGTACCACCGGGCCGCTCACCATCGGCTACACGGTGGGCGGCGCGGCCGTGGGCGGCGCGGATTACACGGCACTCTCCGACTCTTTGACGATCCCGGCCGGCGCGGCCTGGGCTGATCTTTCCGTCGTGCCACGCGTCAGCGCGTTTAACGATCGCATGGTCGTGGAGACGCTGGCTAAGGGCCAGTCCGCCTATCGTGTGGGTTGTCCGCGCTCGTCGCTGGCGGTCATCGTCGCGGAGGATGGCGATGGCGATGGAATCCCGGACGCCTGGGAGATGGCGCACGCTTTCAACAAGAACGACCCCGTCGATGCCGCGCAAGACACCGATGGCGACGGCTTCACCAACGCGCAGGAATATGTGGCCGGCACCGATCCGCGAAACGCCGGCAGCGCGCTGCGCATCGCCAGCGTGGTGCGCGGCGGGAGCAATGTGACCGTGAGCTTTTCCACAGTGCTGGGCCGGACTTATCAGGTCGAACGAACCGACGATCTGGTCGGCGGCGCGCGGACCGCGATTGGCTCCGCCATCCCCGGCACCGGAGCCGGAGCGCAGATCGTCGATCCCGGCGGCGCCGCGCAGCCCGAGCGCTTCTACCGGCTGCGCGTCGCACCGTGATCGCCATTCGCCTTCACGCTTTCCGCCACCGCATCCCTTGCCCGCCGCGCCGCTGCTACGCCTTGCGCACTCGACAGGCAAAGCACTTGTAGGCTTGCTGGCCGCTCAAGTTATCGAAGTAACGGTCGTCGAGGAGCGTGTTGGCGGTCTCGTAGCGCGGCACGCCTAGCTCGTCGCCCATCGCCTGCGCGGGGCCGAAACTGTTGGGCACAAAGATGGTGTCTTCGCGGATGCCTTCCCACAATTCCGCGGTGCCGCCGATCGCGCCGCGGGGGCTTTCGACGGTGATCTTGTCGCCTTGCATCACGCCATATTTCGCGGCGGCGCGCGGATGGATTTGTACGAGTCGCACGCCGTTCATTTGCTTGCCGAGGTAAGTCCACTGCGTCACTCCGGCGAAGTGCACGACACTCGCGCGGCCGATCATGCCCATGAGTGGAAAGTCGGCGTGCACCTTTCCATCGCTCATGCCGCCGAGCTTCACGTTGGGCGTGACGCTGCCGGGATTCACCGGGTTCTCCACGAGCTCCTGCGCGTATTCGATCGACGGATTTTCTCCGGTCACTTCCGGGTGCGTGTAGAAGATGGGCAGCGCGCTGTGGCCGGCGCCGGCGAGCTTGGCGTCGAGTTCGCGGGTGAAGATTTCCACTTTGCCGCTCGGCGTGAGGAAGCGTTTGCCTTTGTTCTTTGCGTCGAGCGCCCCGGCGGCGGCATACCACGATTTGTGATCGAGGTAGAGCGTGGAAATGCCGGGGCTCTTTTCGTCGGGACACGGCCAGCGCAGCGGCTCGGCGCGCTTTTCCATCCGCGCCTGCGTCATGCCCCCGACGCCGGGCGTGCGCGCGACAAACTCGGCCCACAGCTTGCCGTAATCCTTCCACTCGGCGCGCAGGTTGCCGGTCCAGTACTCGGGCGGGTTGGCCTTGTCGTGGCGCGCCATGGCGGCGGCGAGGTCGATCCAGATTTCGATGTCCGTCTTGCACTCGCCCACGCGCGGCACGGCCGAGTGCTGCCAGCGGATGGAGCGGTCGTCGCGGCGCATGTACACGCCGTCCATCTCGAAGCCGCTCGCGACCGGCAGGATCACGTCGGCATAGAACGCGGCTTCTTCCATGAAGAGGCCGGTGAAGACGTAGAATTCGAGCGCCTTAAACGCCTCCTGCACCTTCTTCGAGTTGGCGCTGCCGATGAGCGGATTGCCTTCGGTGACGATGGCTTTGAGCTGATAGGGGCGCGAGTGGAGGATCGACTCCGCAAACCAATCCGGGCCGACCGGAAGCGCGGTGCCTTTTTTCGGAAGCTTCACCTCACTGTCGCTGCCGCGCTTGGTGGGCGAGTTTGCAAACTCATTACGCGTGCCATTGCCGATGGGCGGCAGATTGAGGCCCCCGGGCCAGGTGTTGTGCATGAAGTTACAGCCGCCGCCGTTCACGCCGATGTTGCCAGTGATGGCGGCGAGAAAGGCGAGCGCGCGATACGTGTCGAACGCGCCGAGTTGATGCGAGATGCCCGCGTTGCAGAAGATCGCCGCGGGCTTTGCTTTCGCATATTGCTCGGCGACGGATTTGATTTTTGCCGCCGGCACGCCGGTCACTTTCTCCGCCCATTCGGGAGAAAAGCTTTTCCCGGCGAGGTGCGATTTCAGTTCCTCAAAACCGAGCACCCACTTCGCCACGAACTTCGCGTCATAGAGTTTTTGCGCGATGACGTGCTGGAGAAAAGCGAGCGCGAGCGCGAGGTCGGTGTGCGGCTTGGGCGCGAGCCATTCATCGGCCTGCGCGCCGGTCGGCGTGAGGCGTGGGTCGATGACAACGAGCCGCGCTTTCGTCTTCGCCCGCTCACGCAGCAGATAGGCAAAGGTGACCGGATGCGTCTCGGCTTGGTTGGTGCCGAGGAAAAGAAAAAACTTCGCGCTGCCGAGGTCTTCTTTGCCGGTGTTCTCGTCCCGGCCGTAGCCGTTGGTAAAATTGCCCATGCCGAAGGTCGCGGCGAGCGCATTGCCGCCGGCGTCGTTGCAGACAGGGCCGACATCCGTGTCGTTCGGCGAGCCGAGCAGCGTGAAGAAGCGGCCGATGATCGAGCCCGTGCCGCGCTGCAAGCGGCCGCTGGTTTTGTTGGCGATGGCGCGCGCTTCGCCGGCATCGCGCAGCGCGAGAAATTTCCGCGCGATCGTGTCCAGCGCTTCTTCCCACGAGCACGGCTCAAACTTGGAATCTGCGGAACCTTTCCCGCCGCCCACCCGCTTCATCGGCCGCGTGAGCCGGAAGCGATTATAGACGAGCTGCGTCATCATCTCCGCCTTCACGCACAAGCCACCCGCCTGCACTGGATCGGCAGGCTCGCCTAGCACATCGATGATGCGTCCGTCTTTGATGTGCACCTTCAGCCGGCAGTTTGAATTGCAGAATTGGCACGCGCTATCGACCACGGCGTCCGCCTGCAACGCGCCAGAGGACTTGGTGAAATCAAAGCCCGTGGGCGCCGGCGCGCTCTGGGGATACAGGCCATCGTGGCCCGCGTGAGCGAGCGGCGCGGCGCCGGCGGCCAGTGCACCAAGTGCGCCGCCGCGGAGAAAGCTGCGACGGGAGACGGAAGAAGGCGTTTCGGAAGACATGGCGTGGTTGAGGTTAGAAGCTGATGACGAAGTTGGCCTTGAGCGTGAGCGACGGCTCGGTTCCATCGGTCGGAAAATTGCCCCACGTCTCGAGGACAAAATATTTGGTCACGGGAATCAAAGCGCCGACCGAGAGGAGCCAGTCGTGATTGCGCAACTCAATGGCGTCAGCTCGCAACGTGAAAAGATCGCGAGTCACCAGGGCCGAGTTGGGATCACCGGTTCCCGCGCCATGGCCCCCGCCCCCGGCGCCTCCAATCTTGCGCTCAGTTTTTCCATCCTGAACGATGCGCGGCCGGGAGATGTGGAAAGTTTTGTCGAACCCGAAGAACGGCAGCGCATCCGTGTCCTGGTAGGCACAGCCGGCGTGGACGCGGAACAACTTGAGATCCTCCGAGAGCACCGCGTAGCCAAAGACATCGCCGGCTCGCTGACGGTCGCGCTCACTGAAGGCGATATTCGCCGCACCAAGGGCAAAGGTCGGCAGGCCCTCGCCGAAGGGCACGGAGACTTTGCCCTGCACGGCGATCGGTCCGCCTTTGCCCTGCAGGATGTGACCGTCCGCGCCGATCTCAAAGCGCACGAACTTCAACTCGAGGCCCGTCTTGAAACCCACATTGAAATCCGCGTCGCGCTCTTCGCCAATGGTGCTGAAGGCTTGGAATACAACGGTGCCCTGCGGCGTGGTGTCGGCGGTGGGAATGTTATTGAGCCCACTTGGCGTCGCCGCCGCGCGCGGCGTGAGCGCGAGGGTGAGCGAGCAAAGCGCGAGGAGGGCGGGGAGATGTTTCATGGGATGGCTTTCGATGGGATGCTCGTATGCGCGACTGCGCATATCAAACGACCGAATTTTTTCCGTCGAGAATTATTTTTGCGGGGCCATCTTGGAACCCGTGCCCCAGACCGATTGTCTCGACATTCTAAAAGCCCTCGGCGACCGCACCCGCCAGCGGCTCATCAAGGCGCTGCTGGCCGACCGCGCGAGCGTCAACGAGCTGACCGATCAACTCGGTCTCTCGCAATACAACACCTCCAAGCACCTCCGCGTCCTCAAGCAAGCCGGCATCGTGGAGGTGGAGGCGGTCGGCGCGCGGCGCGAGTACTTCATCGCCGCGCCTGTTCGCAAGCGACTCGAGCGCAAGCAAAGCACGCTCGATTTCGGCTGCTGCACTTTCGAGATGGACAAGCTCGCGGATTGAGGCGGCGAGGAGACTGGAGTCAATCAGCCACCCAGATTAAGTTAAGGCTACTTCGCGTCCTCCACGCGAAACCCCGCGAATCGTGAGATCCGCGGGGTTCCTATGGCAGACGATTTGGATGCGAAGCGGTTCAGTTCACCGCGATCTTTCGCAGCTTCACGGCCTCGGTTTTCGGAAGCTGCAAGGTGAGCACGCCCTGCTCGATTTTTGCCGCGATCTTCGCGGTATCGATCGAAGGATCGAGCTCGAAGAGCCGCCGGTAATCGAACTCGCGTGACTCGCGATAGAGCACCTCGCCCGCTGGCGCGCGCGGTGTGCGGTGGCCCACCAGCGTGAGTTCGCCGCGGTCCACGGTGATCTCGAGTCCGTCCTTGCCCACACCGGGCATCTCGGCTTCGAGCACGTAGCCGTCCGGCGTTTCGCGGATGTTAGCCACAGGGGTGAGATAATTCACGGGCGAGGAGGTTGATGATTGTTTCGGTTTTGTCGGAGTAGTGTTCATGGATTTTGTTTTTTCGGTTTCGTTAAGAGACGGAGACTTCGATGCGTTTTGGTTTTGCTTCTTCAGTCTTCGGGAGTTCGACGGTGAGGACGCCGTCCTGGTAGGAGGCCTTTACGTGGTTGCCGTCCACCGGAGTGGGCAGAGTCACGCTGCGCTGGAATTTTCCGACGTAGCGCTCGCTGCGGAAGGTCTCGCCTTCGGTTTCTTTGGACTCTTGCTTGCGCTCGCCGGAGACGGTGAGCGCGCCTTCATGGAGTGATATTTCGATTTCCTCTTTCTTCATGCCGGGCAACTCCAACTTCACGACGAGATGGTCCTTCTCGTCAAACACGTCGAGCGCGGGTGACCAGCCGCTGAAGAGGCGGCCGTTGCCTTGGGCGACGGGCCATTCAAAGAGACGATTGAATTCGTCGCGCAAAGTGGAGAGCCGGTCGTAGGGCGTCCAGTTGGAGAGTTCAGGCACTTGGTAACGGATGAGGTTCATAGGTGGTTAGTGGTTTGATGTTTCGATTTTACGCATCTCCTTAAAGCTTCCGAGATGCCGCCGTCCGCGCTCAGTGCATCGGGCCGGTTCAACTCTTTGCGAGTGGGTCGCTTGCAAAATTTTCGGCGCGCGGGATCTCGCAACGATGTTGGGTCAACCCACCCCGATCCTGACGCACTGCCTGCGCGCGCCGGCGTCAAAGTAACTCAATGAATCAAGTCCGTGATGTCCTGCACCTGCTTGAAGTAGCCGGTGTAGAAGCGGACGATTCGAATGCCAACGTAGATACACACAGCCACGTAGATGAGCTTCGGCAGCCAGTCCGCCAGCGTGTCGAGTCGCACGAGTCCTTCGGCTTGGTAGTCGGCCGCGAGCCGCTGGAGTTCCTCGTCGAGCGCGCCGGTCTCTTCGCCCACGCATACCGAGCGGATCATCTCCTCGGGAAATGCGCCGCTACCCGCGAGCAGCGGACCGGCCTGCAAGCCGCCACGCACTTCGGGGATCGCGCGCCGCACCGCTCCGGCGATGAGGCCGCTGCGGCTCGCGCGCCCGGCGGCATCCAGCGCGTCGATCACGTTCACGCTGGCATCGAGCTGCATTCCGTAAGTGGCGCAAAAGCGGGAGACGGAAAATGCGCGCCGGATTTTTCCAATGAGCGGAACAGTGCGCAGCAACGCATCCATCGCCGCGCTCGACGCACCGAGGTTCCCAATCAGCGGAACGAGCAGCGCGATGGCGAGCGCCGCGGCGTAGAGCATGGCGAGGAGGCCGCCGGTGTCGCGCAGGTAGCCCGCGACGCCGCCGCCGAAAAGCGCCGCCGGCAGCGCGAGCGTGAGGATTCCGAAGTGCAGCAGGAAAAGCGGATAAGCGGACTTCTTCCACATACTCTCGCGCGCCTGCGCCAGCGCGCCGAAATACTGCGCGAGATGCGCAAAGCCGCGGTCGAGTTTTCCCGTGCGCTCCACGGCGGCGAGCGTACCCAGCTCGAGCTCGCTCACCGCCGAACGCTGTGTGGCAAAGGATTCCGCGACCGTGCGCCCCTCCTTTGCCGCGCCGCGCAAGCCCTCGATCAGCCGCCGCACCGGCCCCCGGCGCGCCGTGCGCGCGAGGCTCCCGAGCGCGGCGGAAAATGTCAGCCCGCTGCGCAACATCTGCGCGAGACTGCGGTGGAGGCTTTCCTTGTCGCGGAGGGTCATGGGAAGTGGATGGTGCATCTTTCACTTTCATTTTCCACCTCCCACTTCTGTGACTGACGAAAAATTCATGCGCGCTGCCCTGCGCGAGGCGGAGCGTGGTGTCGGGCACACGAGCCCGAATCCAGCGGTCGGTGCGGTGATCGTGCGCGGCGGGCGCATCGTCGCGCGCGGCCATCATCGTCGCGCCGGGCTGCCCCACGCCGAGATCGAAGCGTTGTGCGCCTTGAAGAAACCCGGGATCGCCCGCGGAGCCACGCTCTATGTGACCCTCGAACCTTGCTCCACACAGGGCCGCACGCCGCCGTGCGTGGAGGCGATCGTGCGCGCGGGCTTTGCGCGGGTATTCATCGGCACGATCGATCCGAACCCCGCGCATTCGGGCCGCGGCATCGCGCTTTTGAAAAAGGCGGCGATCGATGTGGTCGCCGGCATTTTGGAAAGCGAATGCCGCGCGCTCAATGTCGCCTTCAACAAATGGATCGTGACCGGCCTGCCGTGGGTGATCGCCAAGGCCGGCATGTCCCTCGATGGCCGGCTCACGCGCCCGCCCGACCAGAGCCAGTGGATCACCAGCCCCGCCTCACGCGCCGATGCACACCGGCTGCGCGCGCGAGTGGATGCCATCCTCATCGGCGCGCAGACGCTCCGCGCGGACAATCCGCGTCTCACCGTCCGCGGCATCCCAGGCGCGCGGCAACCGTGGCGCGTGGTGCTCACGCGCGGCGGCGCGCTGCCGACGGTTGCGCATCTTTTCACCGACGCACAGCGCGACCGCACGCTCGTCTATCGCCGCCGCTCTTTGCGGGCGGTGCTGCGCGATTTGGGGAGCAAGGCCATCACCAGCGTGCTCATCGAAGGCGGCTCGCGAGTGCTCGGCGAAGCATTCGACCGGCGGCTCGTGGATGAAGTGCAGCTCTACCTCGCGCCTCTGCTCCTCGGTGGGCCCGGGGTCGTCATCGGCGGCCGCGGCGCGGGCTTCACGGCCGAAGCCCCGCGGCTCCGCGATCCTTGCTACAAGCGCATCGGCGGCGATCTGCGGCTGCGCGCATTCGTGGAATATCCGCCCTAAATCTCCCGCGGTTTCGGCTGCGTGATGTGCGGTTCGCGGAGGTAGATGGGCTCCAGCTCCCCGGTCGAAACGATTCCCCGCCCCATCTCCGCGAGCCGCGCCAGCTCCGCCGCCGAGGGCAGCGCAATCTTCGCTGCCGGAAAAGCCGGCAGCAGTGATGAGGAAAATACCGGCAGCCCCTCCGCGGCTTCCAGCGCCGCGCGCAGTTCCACCTCCGTCATCAGCCGCGGCCCATCGAGGCACACCCCGCGCTCAACTCGGGTGAAGTAAAACGTCTCGCGCCGCGCATCGCCGATGGCGACATAGCGCTCGCTTCCGCAATCGAGCGCCGCGACCGAAGGGATGCCGGCGAGGCGCGCACCGAGGCCGAGCCGCAGGCCGAGCGCCGCCGCGATGGCGATCCGCACGCCGGCATACGAACCCGGCCCGAGTCCCACGGCCACTTGATCCACCCGCGGCGCCAGCGCGCGGGCGCGCTCGAGGATGGGGAAGAGAGACGCGCTGTGGGTGCGGTCGGCGGTGAAGGTCTCATCGAGCCGCATCGCCCCCTCCGCGAGCAGCGCCACACTGCCGCGCGTCGTGGAAGTATCGATGGCGAGAGTGATCACGCGGGTTCCCCACTAGCACGAATTTGCGACGCGAAAGGTTGGTATTTTTCCTCGCCGCGTTAAAGCTCACCTTGATGATGCATCTCACTCTCCTCGGCAGCGGAAGCTCGGGAAATTGCGCGCTCGTGGAAACCGGCACCACCCGGTTGCTGCTCGATGGCGGGCTGAGCGCGCGCCAGCTCGCGCTGCGGCTCGCGCTGTGCGGCGTCAATCCCATCGAGATCGACGGCATCCTGCTCACGCACGAGCACCTCGACCACGCCGGCGCGCTGCACGTGTGGTGCAAGCAATTCGCCACTCCGATCTACTGCAACCGGCTGACCGCCGAGGTGCTCCAGACGCAGAGGCCCGAGTTGCGCAAGGAGTGGCGTTACTTCCTCACGGGATCGGCCTTCACGATCGGCGACATCAGTGTCGAACCTTTCCCGGTGCCGCACGATGCGGTCGAGCCCGTCGGCTTCGTGCTGCACGACGGCAATGCCGCGCTCGGTTTTCTCACCGATCTCGGAGTGGCCACAAAGCTGGTGCAGGAAAGGATTCGCGGCGCGCACACGCTCGTCATCGAGACCAATCACGACGAGAAACTTTTGCAAAACGACACGCGGCGGCCGTGGAGCGTGAAGCAGCGCATCATGTCGCGCCACGGTCATCTCTCCAATGCCGCAGCGGCCGCGGTGCTCGCGGAATGCGCCGGCGGAAATTTGCGCCGGGCGGTGCTCGGCCATCTGAGCCGGGATTGCAATTCGCCGGAACTCGCCGTGGGCGCTGTGCGCGCGCGGCTCGAAGAATGCGGCGCCGGCGAAGTCGAAGTGGTGTGCGCCACACAACGCGAGATCACCGCGCGCTTTGCGGTGGCGTGACCAAGAGGCACGACCGAAATCCCGCGCGGGCGCGATTCATCGGAGAAAAGCAAAACCATTTCGTATCCATTCATGAAACTCTCATCCTATCGCTCCGCCAAACTCGCAACCTGTATCGCAATGGCGGCGGCCTTTCTGGCTCTTCCCCAAATCTCCGACGCCAAAGACAAAAAGAAGACCCACCATTCAAAGCATCAGAAGCATCACGACGATTACGGCCGGGGGAGTTACTACTCGTCGCGCCCGCATTCCAACTTCGTGCTCTCTTTCGGCACCGGCTATGCAGGGCGCGGTTATTATTACGGGCCGCCGCATACTTCTTATTACTACCAGCGGCCCGGCGTGACCTATTACCGCACCCGCGAATTGGCGCCTCGGGAGTATTACAGCCGCGAAGGCTATGGCAGCACATCCGGCGATGCCGCGGTGCAGCAGGCGCTTGCCAGGCGCGGTTATTATCGCGGTCCCATCGACGGCGATATCGGGCCCGGCTCCCGACGCGCGATCGCGGTGTATCAGCAAGATCGTGGCCTGCGAGTCACTGGCACCGTCACTTCGAGCCTCCTGAACTCTCTCGGATTGAACTAACGCGCAGAGAGCGGATGCCCGACAGTCCGGGGCAGGGAAGGTTCGCCGAGGGGGCGGGTTGCATTGATCATGTGCGCACGCTCAAGACGGACTGCCGTGCCTCAGTTCTGTGAAAACTGCAAGGCTCGGCTCGCCTTTGCCTTCCCGCGTCCGCTATTGGTCCCCGCCATGTCGAAGACTTTCGCCTGGTGCGTTTGGCTGCTCATGGCGGCTTTCTTCACGTGCTTTTTCTTCTGGCCCATCGGAACGATGCTGCGCGGTGCGTTCCTCGACGCGGATGGCCGCTTCACCTTCGACTTCGTGGCCGAGGTCTTCCGCAACCGCATCTATCTCGAAGGTCTGCGCAACGCGTTTTTCCTCGCCGTCGGCAGCACGGCACTCGCGCTCGCCATCGCGATGCCGCTCGCCTTCCTCGCAGACGGCTTCGAGTTTCCCGGCAAGAAATTGCTCTCCGCGCTGGTGCTCGTGCCGATGATCCTGCCGCCCTTTGTCGGCGCCATCGGCATCCGCCAGATGCTCGGGCAATACGGCGCGCTCAACGCCGTGCTCGCAAAGCTCGGCCTGTGCGACCTCAACGGCGGCATCGACTGGCTCGGCGCGGGCCGCATGTGGGGCGTGGTCGCGCTCAACGCGCTGCACCTCTACCCGATCCTCTTTCTCAACCTCACCGCCGCCCTGGCAAATGTGGACCCGGCGATGGAGGAGGCCGCGGAAAATCTCGGCTGCACGGGCTGGCGCAAGTTTCGCAAGATTACGCTCCCGCTCATCATGCCGGGGCTTTTTGCGGGCGGCACGCTCGTGTTCATCTTCGCGTTCACCGAGCTGGGCGTGCCGCTCATTTTCGATCTCACGCGCGTTACGCCGGTGCAGATTTTTTACGGCATCAAAGAGATTGCGGGCAACCCCTTCCCCTTTGCGCTGGTGGTGGTGATGCTCGCGAGCACGACGCTGCTTTACGCCGCGACCAAGCTGGCCTTCGGTCGCTCCGACCATGCCATGACGGCAAAGGCGACGACGGCCAGCGGAGCGCGGGCGATCGGACGCGGCGCGGGAATCCTATGTGCGAGCGGCTTTGCGGGCGTCACGCTCCTCGCGCTCTTGCCGCATCTCGGCGTCGTCTTCGTGTCCTTTGCGCGCGACTGGTACCAGACCGTGCTGCCGGGGCAGTGGACGCTCGAGCGCTACCAGGCCGCGCTCGGGCACTACCTCACGGTGCCTTCCATCGTGAACAGCCTGAAGTACTCAAGCGCGGCCACCGCCCTCGATCTCGTGCTGGGCGTGGCCATCGCCTACGTCATCGTCCGCACGACGCTGCCCGGCCGCGGGGTGCTCGATGCGCTGGCCATGATGCCGCTCGCGGTGCCCGGGCTCGTGCTCGCCTTTGGCTACATCTCGATGACGCAGGAAGGCCGCGCCTTTTCCTTCCTCAATGCCGCGGGCGATCCCACGCTGCTGCTGGTGATCGCCTATTCGGTGCGCCGCCTGCCGTACGTCGTGCGCTCGGCGGTGGCGGGCCTGCAGCAGACCAGCGTCACGCTCGAAGAAGCCGCGCAGAATCTCGGCGCCACGCCGCTGCGTGCGCTGCGGCGCATCACCTTTCCGCTCATCGCGGCGAATGTGCTCGCCGGCGGATTGCTCGCCTTTTCCTTTGCGATGCTCGAAGTCTCCGACTCGCTCATCCTCGCGCAGAAGCAGCAGCATTTCCCGATCACCAAAGCCATCTACGAACTCTTCCAGCTCATGGGCGAAGGCCGCTTCGTGGCCGCGGCGCTCGGCGTGTGGGCGATGGTGTTTCTCGGCATCACCCTCTTCGCCGCCAGCCGCATCCTCGGAAAAAAAATGGGCGCGCTCTTCCGCGTGTGATCCCAGCGCTCCGGCCTCTTGCCGCCGCGCGGGAAAGCTGCGCGGCTGTCTTGACCTCGATCTCACACCCGCTGCTTTTTCTCGCGGGCATGGCCGGGGGATTTGTCGATGCGATCGCTGGCGGGGGCGGGCTCATCACGGTGCCGGCGTTGCTGTGGGCGGGGCTCTCGCCGCAGGCGGCGCTGGCGACCAACAAGCTGCAATCAACCTGCGGCACCGCGCTGGCCGTGGCGAGCTATGCGCGCGCCGGGCTGCTGCGCGAGCGCGGCGTGCGGCTCGAAGTGGCGGTGACTTTCGCCGCGGCCGTAACGGGCGCGTGGTCGGTCACGCGGGTCGATCCGGCGTTTCTGCGGAAAGCGATCCCGTGGCTGCTGCTGGCCATCGTGCTGATGCTGTGGAGGCGGCCCGCGCTGGGCTTCGAGCGTCGCCCGCCGCGCCTGAGCCAGCGGGCATTCGCAGCCATCTGCGGCACGGCTTTCGGATTCTACGACGGCTTTTTCGGACCCGGCACGGGGACGTTTTGGACGATGGCTTTTGTGCTCCTGCTCGGGCTCGATCTGCGCGCCGCCACGGCGCACACCAAGGCGGTGAACCTCGCCAGCAATGTGGCCTCGCTGCTCGTCTTTCTGGCGGCGGGCGATGTGCGCTTTGAGCCTGGCTTGGTGATGGCCGCCGGGCAGCTCATCGGCGCGCGGCTCGGCGCGCGGCTGGTGATCGCGCGCGGCGCGCGCTTCGTGCGCCCGCTCTTCCTCACCGCCGCCGTCGTGCTCGCCGCGAAGCTCCTCTTCGACGGTCTGCGGTGAAAAGTTTACCGCTCCCGTCTCACGGCCTGCGGAGTCTGTAGAAGCGTTGCGCGCTGGCGGTGGGGTCGAGGACGTGGAGAGAAGCGCCGGCGGAAGTGCGCGGCTCGGTCGCGGGCTGCCAGGTCGCGGGATCGAGGGAGTCTGTAAATTCGAGAACGAGTGCGGCATCCGCGGCCGGCCACGCGAGTTGCGGCGTGCTCGCGGCGAAAGAAAGATCGAGAGCCGGCATCGCTTCATCGGCATCGAGCACCGCGTCGCCGTCGCGATCCACGCCGAGGCGCTGGCCGCTGCTGCGCGGAGTGCCCATGAGGGTGGCCGTCGCGCCGTTGGCGATGAGGGCTTCGAGCGCAGCGCGTGTGAGCGAACCGAGTGCGGTCTGATCGCTGAGATAATCATTCGTCGCCGGGCGATAAACGAAGCCGTGGCGCCCGCCACCATCGAGCAGCCGCACGACCAGATCGCTCTTGCTCGCGGCGGCCTGCGATTCGAGCAGCGACCAATCCGCGCCGCTGCTGGCGAGCGTGGCCGCATGCACTGTGCGCGTGAAGCCGACGGCGGGCGCGACGCCGGTATCGAGGCATTGCAGGAAGGCGCTGAGATTGCGCTTGCGCGTGGTGTCACCGGAGAACGCGCCGAAGACGGGGCGCGAGAGAAAGGTGAACACGTCCGGATCGGAGCCGTCGTTGACCAGGCCAAAGCCGCTGAGCGAGACCGCCGTCGCGCTGCGCACGAAATACCGCTTTTGGTACACATTGCGGAGCTGCGGCACCTTGAAGGCCTGGCTCGTTTGCATGGCCGAGGCTGAGATGATGAGACCATTGGCAGTGCCCTTTGGCAGCGCGTGGCAGGTCTCGCAGCGCAGATTGGTCTGGTAGTCTTCGTTGAGAAAAGTGTTGCGCCCCGCGTTGGGATCGCCCGCCTCGGGATCGCCAGGCGGGAAGAGCGCAGGCATCGAGCCATCGAGGTTCTGGTTTGGATTGGGCTCGAAGAGGATCGTGTTGATGAAATCGCGGAACGCATTCATGTCCGCCGTGCTGAGCTGCGCGCCGCCGAGGAGCGAGGCAAAGGCGGGATTGAACGCGGTGAAGGCCGCGCGATCGCCGCGCCAATGCAGCGGCGCCACGCCCGCCAGTCCTCGCAGCGTCTGCGTGGTCATCGGCCCTTTCATCGGGTGCATGGGGAATGCCCCGAAGGGCGTGATCACCGTCTGCATCGAGCCGCCGGGATCGCCCAAGTCCCACGCCAACTCGTCGCGATCGCCGTCGATATGGCACGACGCGCAGGATTGCGTGCCATTGCCCGAGAGCCGCGCGTCGTAAAGAAAACCGCGCCCCTGCCGGATCGCCGCGGGCGTGGGATCGTAGCTGCCAGCCGCGATCTCCGTGATCACGCTCTCACTCGCGGTGGAGATCACGGAGATCGTATTGGAGATGCGATTCAACACGTAGAGCCGGTTCGCTGCTGGCTGGAGAGCGAGGCCGCGCGGGCCGCGTTTATTCCGCGGATCGGCGGCCGGTCCCGTCTCGATGCGCGTGAGCACGGCGCCGGTCGCGGCGTCGATCTTCGCGATGCGATCCGTGCCGAAACTCGCCAGCCAAAACGCCGCGCCATCCGGCGTGAAGGCGATGGCCATCGGCTGCGCGAGGGCCGTGGCGCGCGCGGCATTGTTGGGAAAGAGCGCGTAGTCCACACCGGGATTGAGATCGAAGGGCGCGACGGTCCCGGCCCCCGCCGTGTTCACGCGAGTCACGCGGTTATCCGCGGCGTGCCCTTTCACGTTCGGCTCGAAGCGCGTGAGATTGAGCGCCTCGGTATTGGCGATCCAGAGCTCCGCGCTGAACGGCCGCGTGGCGACGAAAAAATTCACCGTGCCCGTGCCATGGAAGTAGCGCGTGACGCTGAGCGTCGCCGTCGCGATTTCCGCCACATCGTTATCCGGCAAGTTCGGTGCGGGGCTCAATCGCGGATCGTCGGCGCTCACGATGAGACCGACTTGCGGCGGCGCTGGCAGACTCGTGTTGGTCGGCGGCGGTTGCGGCGGCGCGAGATTCGGCGGGAGCAGAGTGGTGCGATTGCCGGAGAGTTTGAAGGCCGCATAAACCGTCGAGCCATCCGCGCTCACGGCGAGCGAGCACGGGTTCAGCCCCTCGAGCGGGATCGTGGCGACTTCCGCGAGCGTGGTGAGATCGAACACGCGCACCAGGTTGTTGCGCGAGCAGGAGACAAACGCGCGGCCACTCGCGAAGACCACATCCGCCGGCTCATCCTTGCAAGCGAGCGTGGCGGCGACCGCGCCCGCCGCCACTGAGACGACACTCACCGAGTCCGAGACTTCATTGACCACCCACGCCTCTTCATTCGAGAGCGCATTCACCGACACCGGCTCGACGCCCACCGCTATCTCGCGAATGAGCACCGGCGCAGGGTTTGCGGGATTCGAGACATCGAAGACCGAGAGCCGGCCATCGGGAGTGTTCACCGCAAAGAGCCGCGTGCCATCCGGCGACAGGCAGATGGGCCGCGTCTGATGCGACTCGAAATTGACGTACTGCCCGCGCACCGCCGCGCACCAAAGCACACACGCTCCGGCCAGTCTGGCGAGGGGGCGTAGTGCGAGGGAGTTCATCGGAGGGGCGCGCTCGTCTCTACCACAAACCCCACTGAAGGACAGGAAGGACACGAAGGACAAATGGGACCCGCACCGCGGAACTCTCTTGTCCTTCCTGTCCTTTCAGTCCTCCCTGCCGTGCGGGCAGATGCCCTTCTTCCCTTCAGCACGCCGTGAACTTCGGCCCCTCCTTGGTATCCTTCACCATCCAGCCCAGCGCGGCGATCTCGTCGCGCAGCCGATCGCTCCCGGTCCAATCCTTCGCCGCGCGCGCCTGCTGCCGTCGTTCGACCAGCTCGAGCACTTCCGCCGGGATGGCCGCTGGGTCGCCCTGCAGCGCGAGCACGGCATCGATCTGCCGCCATCCATCGAGCAACGCCCGGGCGCCCGGCGCGTCGAGCGCGCCGGTGTCGAGCGCACGGTTGCTGTCGCGGATGAGATCGAATAGGTGGCCCATCGCGCCGGAGATGTTCAGGTCGTCGTCAAGTGCGGCGAAGAACGCGTCGATCTGTGTGGAAGGCAGCTCAGGCGTCCCGCCTGAGTTCACAGGCGGGACGCCTGTGTCACGTTCTTCGAGCCGCTGCACCCACTCATCGATCCGCGCCAGCGCCGAGCGCGCGCCTTCCAATCCAGCAAAAGTAAAATTCAGCGGCAGCCGATAATTCACCGTGAGCAGCGCAAAGCGCACCTCGCGTCCGGTGTAGCCCTTCTCGATGAGGTCGCGCAGCGTGTAGAAATTGCCCTCCGACTTCGCCATCTTCCGGCCCTCGACCATGAGGTGCGCGCAGTGCAACCAGTAGCGCACAAACTTCTTCCCCGTGCAGCTTTCGCTTTGCGCGATCTCGGCCTCGTGATGCGGGAAAATGTTGTCCACGCCGCCGCAGTGGATGTCGATCTCGGGCCCGAGCAGCGCGGTGGCCATGGCGCTGCACTCGATGTGCCAGCCGGGCCGTCCCGCGCCCCACGGCGAATCCCATTTCACCTCTCCATCGTTTTCGTCCCATGCCTTCCACAACGCGAAATCGCCGATGGACTCCTTCTCGTAGTCGTCGCTCTGCACGCGCCCGCTGGGCCGCAGCTCGTCGAGATTCAAGTGCGCGAGTTTCCCGTAATCGGCGAAGCGCGAGAGCCGGAAGTACACGCTCCCATCCTCCGCCCGATATGCGATGCCCTTGGCTTCGAGTTCGCGGATCATCTCGATCATCCGCGCGATGTAGCGCTCCTCGGTCGCGGCCGGAAAGTGGCGCGCACGCTGGATTCGCAGCGCATCGAGATCCTGGAAAAAGGCGTCCTTGAACACTTGCGTAAAGTCCGCGAGCCGGCGTCCCGCCTTGCGCGCATCGCGGATGGTCTTGTCGTCCACGTCGGTGAGATTCATTACGCGCTCGACTTGAAAGCCGCGCGCTTCGAGATGCCGCTGGAGCAAATCCTCGAACACGTAAGCGCGGAAATTTCCGATGTGCGCGTAGTTATAAACCGTGGGCCCGCACGTATAGATTTTAACCGCGCGTCCCGCGGGATCGAGCGGCGTGAACTCTTCGAGCTGGCGCGAGAGGGTATTGAAGAAACGGAGAGGCATCTGGCTGGCCCTGCCATCTGGCGAATCTCCCACGCGATGGCGAGAGGATACTGCGCGCGTCGCCGAAACCACGTCGCGTAATGAGCGCAGTAACAAACTCTCGAGTAAGTCGCGCATTGTCTGGTGCGGGCATCGCCTCAGACAGAAGAGCAAAGTCTCTACCGGCGATCCGCCGCCGATTCCGGCGAACGCGCTTTGCGCTGGATTGGCGTCGGTCGCATGGTCGGGCAGATTGGAAATTCAAAATTCAAAATTGAAAATTGAATGCGATAGTCGCCGCATGCAGCCCGGCGTCCGCGAACGCATCTACGAATTTCTAGGCAGGGAAGGTCTCCGCAAGACCACGCAGCGCGATGCCATCATCGAGGCGGCGTTCAGCACCACCGAGCATTACACCGCCGAAGAGCTGCTCACGATGGCGCGCTCGCTCGATCGCTCGGTCTCGCGCGCCACGGTCTATCGCACGCTCCCGCTGCTGGTCGCGTGCGGAGTGCTCAAGGAGATGGACTTTGGCAAGGACTACAAATTTTACGACCCGAACTACGTCGAGCATCCCAACCACATGCACCTCATTTGCGTGGATTGTAATAAGATCGTCGAGTTTGAGGATCAGCACATCGAGTTGCTGGAAGACTGCATCACCAAGCGCCTCGGCTTCTCGCCTTCGGTAAAAACCGTGCGCATCGAGGCGACGTGCGATCAGCTCAAGACGGTGGGGGTGTGTAAGAATCGCAAGAAGAGTTGAGTGTTGGGAGTTGAGTGTTGAGTGGCGCCTTTCCGGCGCCGTAGGTGCGACATGTCTATAGAATCGTCGGAAAAAAAGTGGCGCCAGCTCCGTAGGAGCGCCATGTCTGTGCGTCGCTCCATGACATGCCGCTCCTACGGAGCTGGGGTCTGTGGGCGGCGGGGTTCTATAAACATGCCGCGCTTACGGGCGCTGAACCTCCGCTCCTCAACACTCGATTTTCTACTCTCTCCGCCATGAATTCATCGCCGCGCATTTTCATCACGGTCGCTGCCGTCATCGCGGCGTGCGGGTCTCTTCGTGCCGCTGTTGGTTCGGTCGATTACAATCAGGATGTCCGCCCGATTCTTTCCGAGAATTGTTTCGCCTGCCACGGGTTCGATGAGAAGGCGCGCAAGGCCAAGCTGCGGCTCGATGTGGCGGAGGCGGCTTATGCGGAGCACGACGGCATCACACCGCTCAAGCCGGGCGATCTCGCGGGGAGCGAGGCATGGACGCGCATCGTGAGCGAGGATGCGGATGAAAAAATGCCGCCGCCCAAGAGTCACAAAAAGCTGACGGCGACGGAAAAAGAAACGCTCCGGCGTTGGATCGAGCAGGGTGCGAAGTATGCCGGGCACTGGTCCTTTATCCCACCGAAGAAGGCGCCGGTGCCGGAGGTGGGATGCGCCAATCCCATCGACGCCTTTGTGCGACAGCGGCTCGCGAAACAAGGCTGGAAGCCGGCTCCCGAGGCGGACCGCGCCACGCTCATCCGTCGCGTCACGCTCGATTTGACCGGGCTTCCGCCGCGCGCGCAGGAGGTCGAGGCGTTCGTCCACGATCCCGACCCGCGGGCTTGCGAGAAGCTCGTGGACCGGCTGCTTGCCAGCGAACATTTCGGCGAACGCATGGCGCTCGACTGGCTGGACGCGGCGCGGTACGCCGACACCAACGGCTTCTCCATCGACGGCGGCCGGCACATGTGGCTGTGGCGCGATTACGTCATTCACGCCTTCAATTCCGGCAAGCCTTACGACCAGTTCCTCGTCGAGCAGATCGCCGGGGATCAGCTTCCAGAGCGGACTGGCGAGCAACTCATCGCCAGCGGATTTCAGCGCAACAACATGGTCACGCACGAAGGCGGCACCATCCCCGAGGAGAACCTGACCAACTACAACGTCGATCGCGTGAAGACCCTCGGTGAGGCGGTGCTGGGGCTCACGCTCGGGTGCGCGCAGTGCCACGATCACAAGTTCGATCCCATCACGCAGCACGACTATTTCAGCCTCTTCGCCTACTTCAATACCACCAGCGATGTCGGCTTGGACGGCAACGGTGGAATCAATCCGCGGCCTCATGCCCAAGCGCGCACGGTGCTGCGGACCGGCGAAGAAGCGCAGCTCAAGGCCGACCTCGCGCGGCTCGGCGAAGAGATGGCGCATCCGCCCACGGCCGCCGGGCAGGCTTGGGAAGCGGAGCAGCTCGAGGAGTTGCGGCATCGCGGCGAAGAGCTCGAACTTCACGCCCCGGAGCTCTTGAAAGTGAGCACGCCGAACCGCGCCGACTTTGAGATCGAAGAGGGCCGCTTCATGCACGTGGCGGCGGTGGTGGAGATGAGTGCGTTCGATGTGTCGATACGGGTGCCGGCACTGGATCGGCCCATCACCGGGCTGCGGCTCATCGTGCATCCGGATAAAGGCGCGCCCGGCGGCGGCTGGGGCTACGGCCCGCAACGACGCGCCGAACGCAAAGCAGGGAAGGGCGAACTTCCCGAGAAAGGATCCTTTGTGCTCACGAGTATTTCCGTGAGCGCGGATGCGGTGCCCTCCGATCAAATCAATCTCTACCGCCTGCAAGGCATCGCGGGCGTGACGGCCAACTGCTGGGATGAAAAATTTCGACCCGAGGGCAGCCTCGACCCGCGCAATGAAAACGGCTGGGCGCCCCCTCTGGCGCACGAGGGAGCGGTGCATCTCACGGTCACCTTTTCCGAGCCGCTGCCAGCGAACAAAGAGGTGTTCTTCGCCGTGCAGCTCAACTTCGGACACGGCCAGAGCCTCGTGGCCAAGCGCATGGAAATCGCCGTGCTCACGGGGCGCGACGACGGCAGCCTGCTCACGCCGGAAGTCATCGCCATCGTGCAGAAGCCGCGGACCGCGCGCACTGCCGGCGAGCAAAAGCAACTCACCGATTACTTTGCCGCGCACGCGCCGGCGATGGCGCGCACGCGCGTGGAGATTGCAAATCTCGAGGAGCGCCTCGCGGTGCTCACGCAGGAGTTCCCGACGATGGTCATGGATGTGGCCGCGAAGCCCCGCGAGACCTTCATCCTCAATCGCGGCAACTACGCCGCGCCGACGGTGAAGGTCGAGATGGCGACGCCGGCATTTTTGCCCGCGCTGCCCGCGGGCCCGCCGGCGGATCGGCTCGGGCTCGCGCAGTGGGTCGTGATGCCGGGCAATCCGCTCACCGCGCGGGTGGCCGTGAACCGGCTCTGGCAAATGCTTTTCGGCACCGGCATCGTGAAGACCGCGGCCGACTTCGGCGCGCAAGGCGAGTGGCCGAGTCACCCGGATTTGCTGGATTGGCTGGCTGTGAATTTCATCGAGAGCGGCTGGAACGTGAAGGCGCTCGTGCGGCTGATGGCGACCAGCGAGACATACCGGCAAAGCTCCGTGGCCACGCCCGAGCAACTCGACAACGATCCCGCCAATCGCCTGCTCGCGCGCGGGCCGCGCTTCCGGTTGCCGGCGGAATTCATTCGCGACGCCGCGCTGCAAGTGAGCGGGCTGCTCGTGTCGCGGCTCGGCGGGCCGAGCGTGAATCCTTACACGCCGGGCGATCCGTGGCGGGAGATCAGCCACTACGGCAGCACGCCGGCGACGGCGCAGACTTTCGTGCAGGATCACGGCGAGAAGCTCTACCGGCGCAGTCTCTACACATATTGGAAGCGCACCGTGCCGCCGCCCAACATGGCCGCCTTCGACGCGCCGAATCGCGAGGTCTGCGTGGTCTCGCGCCCGAGCACCAACACGCCGCTGCAAGCCCTCGTGCTGCTCAACGACACGCAGTATGTCGAGGCTTCGCGCGCCTTCGCCGAGCGCATCCTCGCGCAACCGGGCGATGACGCGGCGAAGATGCGGTGGGCGTTTGAAGAAGCCCTCTCCCGCCTGCCCGGCGACGCGGAGTCGGCGGTGCTGCAAGGCGCGCTTGCACGCGAGCGCGCTCGCTACTCGGCGCATCCGCAGGCCGCGACGGAGTATCTCGGCATCGGCGAATCCTTGCGCAACGAAAAGCTGCCGGCCGCCGAGCACGCCGCGTGGTCGCAAGTCGCCGCGCTGCTTTTGAACTTGAGCGAAACCATCACCCGCAACTGATCATGAACCCGATTCTTGAACATAAACGCGACCTCACCCGCCGCACCTTTCTCGGAAAAACAGCCCGCGGCATCGGGCAGATCGCGCTCGGCTCGCTGCTCTTTCCCGACTTGCTGCGGAGCGCGCCAATCGGCTCCAGTGGCGGAATCCCGGGCCTGCCGCACTTTGCGCCCAAGGCCAAGCGCGTGCTCTGTCTCTTCCAGTCGGGCGGCGTTTCGCACGTCGATCTTTTCGATCAAAAGCCCGCGTTGCAAAAATACGCGGGCCAGGAAATTCCCGCGTCGGTGAAAGGCACGCAGCGGCTCACCGGCATGACGAGCGGCCAGAGCGCCTACCCGATCGTGCCGCCGCTCAAGGACGGAAAGTTGTGCGGTAAACACGGCACGTGGATCAGCGATTTGCTGCCGAACATTCAGACCATCGCGGACGACATCTGCATCATCAAGACGCTCAACACCGAGGCCATCAACCACGATCCCGCGGTGACGTTCATGAACACCGGCAACCAACTGCCCGGCTACGCCAGCATGGGCTCGTGGATCACTTACGGCCTCGGCACAGAGAATGAAAACCTGCCGGCCTTCATCGCGATGGTCTCGCAGGGCTCGGGAAAAAATCCTGGGCAGCCGATTTTTTCGCGGCTCTGGGGCAGCGGGTTTCTGCCGTCTTCGTATCAAGGCGTGGGGCTGCGGCCCGGCGCGAACCCGGTGCTCTATCTCAGCAATCCCGCCGGAGTGGAGCCGAGCCAGCGCCGCGAGTTGCTCGACGATCTCGGCAAGCTCAACGCGATGCGCGCGCAGGAACTCGGCGATCCCGAAACGGTCGCGCGCATTCACGCTTACGAGATGGCCTTTCGCATGCAGACCTCCGTGCCGGAGCTCACCGCCATCAGCGGCGAATCCAGCGCGACCATCGAGGGCTACGGTCCCGAGGTGCGCAAGCCCGGGAGCTACGCCGCCAATTGCCTGCTCGGCCGGCGCCTGCTCGAACGCGGCGTGCGCTTCGTGCAGCTCTTCCATCGCGGATGGGACCAGCACATCGCCATCGCCCGCCAGCTTCCCAATCAATGCCACGACATCGACCAACCCACCGCGGCGCTCGTGAAAGATCTCAAACAGCGCGGGCTGCTCGAAGACACGCTCGTCGTCTTCGCCACGGAATTTGGGCGCACCGTCTTCAGCCAGGGCAAGCTCGGCGACCCCGGAATGGGGCGCGATCATCACGGCCGCTGCTTCAGCGTGTGGCTCGCCGGGGGCGGCATCCGAGCTGGGATGGAGTATGGCATCACCGACGACTTCTGTTACAACATCGTGGAAAACCCCGTGCACCTGCGCGATCTCCACGCGACCATCCTGCACTGCATGGGCATCGATCACAGCCGCTTCGCTTACCGGTTCCGCGGACTCGACACGCGCCTCACCGGAGTGGAACCGGCGCGCGTGGTCAAGGGCGTGCTGGCTTGACGGGAAGTTGAGTGTTGAGAGTTAAGTGGCGGTTTTTCAGAGCCGACGGCGCCACGTTTATTGAACCGCGATACTCCACGCGCCCAGTTCCCGTATGAGCGGCATGACCTGACCGAACGAAAAGACATGGCGCGCCCACGGCGCTGAATCCGGCCACTCAACACTCAACAACTTCTCTTTTCCCCCGGCACATCGGCTGCTAAATCCTCGCGCAAAGAATATCTTGTCCGGGGCAACCTCCCGACCTATTACGGTCGCCCGATTCTCGAAATGAAAGTCCAGCCTTACCCAGTCGCGATGGCCCTCGCCTGTCTGTTGTGCGGAGTGAGCGGCGCGCAAACTCTCTCGCCCTACCAGAGCAGCGCGGACTTTGAAAAATATGCGCGGACACTGCGAGAGAGTGCGCTTTTGAAGATCGAGCCGCGTGTGGACATCCCGACCCTGGCCAGTCCGCGCACCGCTTCCGTGCGCTATCCTTGGAAGCACAACATCGTCACCACTGTCTTTTGGGTGGGCGAAGCCGCCGGGCCTAATAACCCCGTGGGCAATGTCGCCAGCTCTTGGGACAGTGGGTGGTTCCGTTCTTACGGCGGCTATGACAGCCCCGAGCCTGGCGCGCGTGCCACGGATTTCCGACCCGCGAAATTCATCCCGCAGCAGAACCCGTTTTACTTTGCTCTCCCCTACAACGACGTCGAGGGCGGCCACCACAAATCCGAAGCCAGCACGGCGATCCCATGGTTCCGCGAGGCATTCCGCGAGGATGGCAAGACGGTGCTCAAAGACCGTTGGATCTGCATCAAGAACCGCGCGGGCAAGGAATGCTACGCGCAGTGGGGCGACTGCGGGCCCTTCCGCACCGATCATTGGCGATACGTCTTCGGCAACGAGTTGCCAAAGCCGAATCTAAATAGAGGCGCGGGTCTCGACGTATCGCCGGCGGTCCGCGATTTTCTGGGCTTGGGGGGCATCGATGCCACGGACTGGAGATTTGTGGAATGGCGCGAGGTGCCTGTCGGTCCGTGGCGGCGTTACGGGGAAAACAATCACTGGGTGCATTATGGACGCAACCAGCATGAGCGAGTGGCGAGCGCCGTCCCCGAACAGCGCAGTCGCCCCGCGGCGGCGACACCGAAGCCGGCAGCGGCGGCGCCCGGCGGACCGCGGGTCGAGATCAACCGATAAAGGCGCTTCATCGCCGCGGATATGGAGTGCGCGCGCGGTTTATTCATCACCTTTGAAGGCGGGGAAGGCTGTGGAAAATCCACGCAGATCGCGCGGCTCGCCGATCGCCTCCGCGCGCTCGATCGCGAAGTGGTGGCGACCCGCGAGCCAGGCGGCTCCGGCATCGGCGAGCATCTGCGCCACTTGCTGCAATTTTCCGAGGCCGGCCGCGCGATGGCACCGGAGACCGAGTTGCTGCTCTTCACGGCGAGCCGCGCTCAACTCGTCCGCGAGCTCATCGAGCCCGCTCTGGCTCGCGGCGCGATCGTCCTCGCGGATCGTTTCCTCGACTCGACCACTGTCTATCAAGGCGTGGCCCGCCGGCTCGGCTCCGCGCAGGTCTCCGCGATCAACGCGTTTGCAGTGGGCGATTGTCTGCCGGCGATCACCTTCCTGCTCGACCTCGATCCCCTCGAGGCCCGCGCCCGCCTGCTCCGCCGCCCGCGCCCCGTCGGCGCGCCGGACCGGATGGAGAGCCAGCCCGCGCAATTTCATGAGGCCGTGCGAGCCGGCTACCTGCAACTCGCCGCCACCACGCCGCGCGTTCATCTTCTCGACGCGTCCCTTTCAATCGAAGAACTGGAAACACGCATCTGGAAAGCGGTGGGTGAAATGTTGAGTGTCTGGTGAAACCGCCACTCAACTCTCAACACTCAACTTTCCGCCGATGGCCTTCACCGCCTCTGAAGCTTTTGACCTCCTCCGCGGCGCACGCGATCACGGACGCTTTGCCCACGGTTACTTGCTCACCGGCCCCGAGGGCAGCGGGAAGCGGCGGCTCGCCGGCGATCTGTGCGCGCTGCTCCTCGAGGGAGAGGACGATCCGCTGCGGCATCCCGACGTGCATACCATCGAACCCGAATCCAAGTCGCGCCGCATCAGCGTCGATCAAGTGCGCGCGCTCACTCACGCGCTCCAAATGACTTCGCTGCGCGGCGGAGTGAAGGTCGGCATCCTCTTCGATGCCGACCGGCTCGGCGAAGGCGCCGCCAACGCTTTCCTCAAGACCCTCGAAGAGCCGCCCGCCCACTCGCACCTGCTGCTGGTGAGCTCGCAGCCCGACCAGCTTCTCGAGACCATCCTGAGCCGTTGCATCGAAGTCCCGCTGCGGCCCGAGAAGCCGCGTGAGCTCACGCCGCTTCAGCGTGAATGGCTCCAGGCGCTCGCCGATTTTTCCAAGATCGAGCGGCCCGAGTTGCCCGGCATCTTCGGCCTCGTCCGCAGCCTCGAGCGCCTGCTCGCGCAAGCACGAGAGGCGATCGCGGAGGAATGCGATGCCGCGCTCAAGAAAGAGGAGCTGCTCTACAAACAAGTGGGCGACCTGCGCGGACTCGAGGAGCGCGAGGAATACTTCAAAGCGCTGACCGAAGCGCGCTATTTGCGCGAGCGTGGCGGCCTCGTCGAATTGCTCGAACAATGGTGGGCCGACGCGCTCCGCCAGCAACACGGCGGCGCGGTCGATCTTCTTGATTATGCCGCCGCCACTGCCGCGCTCGCCGCGCGTCATGAGCCGCGCGAAATCCTGCGCAAGACCGCCGCGCTCGAAGAACTGCGCGAGCACTTGAACCGCACCGGCGTCCTCGAAGCGCTGGCCTTGGAGTGCGCTTTCCTGAAGGCATTCGGGCAGTGAGTGGAATGCACTTTCCACTTTCACTTTCCACCTGCACCCTCCCGCCATGAGTCGCAAAATTCGTTACGGCATGGTCGGCGGCGGGCGCGGCGCCTTCATCGGCGCGGTGCATCGCATCGCCGCAAATATCGACGGGCAGATCGAGCTGGTCTGCGGCGCCTTCTCCTCCGAGGCCGATAAATCCAAGGCTTCCGGGGCGGACCTCTTCCTACCGCCGGCCCGCTGCTACGGCACTTTCGAGGAGATGATGAAGGCCGAGGCTGCGCGGCCCGAACGCGAGCGCATGGACTTCGTTTCCATCGTCACACCCAATCATCTGCACTTTGCGCCGGCGAAACTGGCGCTCGAAAAAGGCTTCCACGTCCTGAGCGACAAGCCCGCCACCTTCAGCCTCGCCGAGGCCAGGAAGCTCGCCGACGTGGTGAAAAAAACCGGCCTCCTCTACGGCCTCACGCACAACTACACCGGCTATCCGCTCGTGAAAGAAGCTCGCGTGATGATCGCCGACGGCAAGCTCGGCAAAGTCCGCAAAGTCGTCGTCGAATACCCGCAAGGCTGGCTCGCCACACGCGTGGAAGCCAGCGGCCAGAAGCAGGCGTCGTGGCGCACCGATCCCAAGAAAAGCGGCGCCGCCGGCTGCATCGGCGATATCGGCACGCACGCCGAAAATCTCGCCGAGTACATCACCGGCCTGAAGATCAGCGAACTGGCCGCCGACCTCACCACTTTCGTGAAAGGCCGCCGGCTCGACGACGACGGCAATGTGCTTCTGCGCTTTGACGGCGGCGCAAAGGGCGTGCTCCACAGTTCGCAGATCAGCGTGGGCGAGGAGAACAATCTCAGCATCCGCGTGTATGGCGAAAAGGGCGGCATCGAGTGGCATCAGTGCGAGCCCAATACCCTGCTCGTGAAATGGCTCGACGCGCCGATGCAAGTCTATCGCACCGGCAACGGCTATCTGAGCGCCACCGCCGCCGCCGCCACGCGCACGCCGCCATCGCACCCCGAGGGCTACCTCGAAGCCTTCGCGAATATCTACAAAAACTTCGCCGGCTCCGTGCGCGCGCGCCTCGACTCGCGCAAGCCCACCGCCGTGGAAAACGATTACCCGAAAATCGAAGACGCCCTGCGCGGGATGGCCTTTATCGAAGCCGTGGTCGCCAGTTCAAAAAAGAACGCCGCCTGGACGAAGCTCAGCGTGTAGCGCAAGTGCAGAGTAAGCGGGAAGCTTCCGTGCGAGGAGAGCCGCCGCACATCCAAGTGCTACAGACTGCTAGCGAATCTCGAGCCGGATGAATTTCCGGGGGGCCCCCGTGATGTCTATCTTTCTGCGAATGATGGGATCGCCGGTCTGCGGGTCGGCACCGAGCGTCTCTTCTGGCACTGCCATGCGAAACCAGGAACCATCGGCCAGGTTATCCGAGACCCACACGTTATAACTAAGTCCGGTGCCTGAGTTATTCTTCCGGTAAGTAAGAGAGAGGTAATCGCGACCGGCTTCACTTAGCAGCGTGCCTCGTGGGAGAGCATCGGAACCGGAGGACGGTGTCAGCGGATTCAGCCGAAAGGCAAACTTCAGCAGGTTGGGAATGCCATCTCCCGCCGGCGTGGCGAGCGATCCGCTGATGCCGGGGTCGGCAAGCTGACTGGGCACGAAGTTACTCCGGCGCCATGCGTTCTCCGGCGTTTCCGGGATGGCGGCGACGCTGGGTTGCGCAAAGTCGTAAGGCGCGTTATCCGGGCTGAGATAGTGAGACCAGCGCAATTGCGCGATGGCATAGGCGCCGCCTTCCAAGTATTCCATCCTCACACGGTAAGTCCGGTCTTCGTAGAGATAAGTGAGATAGGTGTGGCGGATAAGACCTTGGTAGTTCCAGTCGTCGATAACCAATTGGCTGTCGATCCAGAGCCGCACCCCATCGTCCGTCCAAGTGGAGAAGAGATAGGCGCCGCTGCGCGGCACTTGCAGCCTGCCGTTCCAACGCACGGAGAAGTTATCGATGGGAACGGCGGGATCGGGAGAACCGCCCAACCAATTGAAGTCGATCTTCGAATCATAACGAGTGAGGACGAGATTGGTAAGCGTGGTGTCGCTGAAGTAGTCGCCTTTGAGTTGCGTAAAGCCGCCGAGCCTGGGCTGAGCGACGGGAACAACATCGACGGACACGGTTGCAGTCGCCGATGCCTGGCCGTCGGTGATGCTGTAAGTAAAGGAATCCGGCCCGGAGTAATTCCAAA
This sequence comes from Chthoniobacterales bacterium, assembly GCA_038238555.1. Lineage (GTDB taxonomy): Bacteria > Verrucomicrobiota > Verrucomicrobiia > Chthoniobacterales > Chthoniobacteraceae > JANNXQ01. The sequence continues at coordinate 27,991 of JBBRXP010000044.1, forward strand.
CGGGAGTGTAACGGACCCGGTCGCCGATCACAGCCACGCTGCCGTGAGCCGGCACGCTCGCCCCTTCCACCCGTAGCGGCTGCGGTCCGCCATCCGGGTCGCTGTCGTTCTGCATTACGGGGATGTCCACTCCGTAGCGATCGACGCTCGCCGTGTCGTTGCCGGCCACGGGAGGTTGATTGGGCGTGTCCACCGTCCCGCTCGAATACACCTCCACCTCGCGGAGATTGATGTAGTGCTTTCCCGTCTGCCCGCCTGCCAGCACCACATCGTAAGTGGCGCCGCCGCCCCAGGTGGTGTCGCGAACGAAGATGCGAATCTTTGACGTGGTAACTTGTGGAAAGGAGTGAGTAAATACCCAGCGATCGCTGAAGAAGCTATCGGCGGTGGTGCGGGTAACATAAGAGTAAGATGGAAACGTCCGGGTGGGTTCCTTTACCGTTTGCAGAGTTACCCACTGGCCATTCTGGTCGTATTGCAGATCGTAGTCCAGCAGCGTGGAATTGAGTTGGTAAGGAACGCCGGAATAGATCACCACGCGGTCGATCGGAGTCGGCTGGGGAAAGGCAATCTCCACCCAGGCGGGAAAGGACGGTGTGTCATCCGACCAGACCAGGTTGTTATCGGCAAAGGATTGTGTCCAATAATAGGTTTCAAATACTCCGTTGACGATCTTCGCCGTCGAGTTGGGGATGGGCTGCGGGAAACTGCCGCTATCTGGATGGACGCCGCTGCCGGAGGCCGTGACGACGGTGCCGGGGCGGCGCGCGATATTCTCGCCCCAGTTAATAGGCAGCACGGATAGGTTGCCCGAAAACTCGACATAACTCGGCAGTTCCGTGACGGGCAAGAGAACCTCGCCGTTGACGGCCGGGACATCGCTTTCATCGCCAAAGGGTGAAACCACGTGGACGGAAGAGTCGGTAACTTGCAGCCTTATCCTGCCATCGGTGCTTCCCGCGGTCATGAAGGCAGCCACCTTCTTTTCGGGGCCGGTGAATAAGCTTCCAATGTAGAGCTTCTCGCCAGTCGAGCCGAAGTTATAACGTTGGGTAAAGTGAGTGCCGTAGAGTTCCTCGGACCACACGCGCATGAGGCAGGCTAGCGGATTGAGGGAGCCCTCGATATTTATCCACCACTGCGGCACGTCGTAGAAACCGTGATTGCGGTCGTAGAAGAGATAGTTGTGCTCTTTTGGCAGACCGTATTGCTCAAAGACCATGAGCATGAGCATGGTCCAGCGGCCCTGAAGGCGGGGCTGGTAGGCGCCGTAAACAGCCGCGGGGTAACCTTGCTCGGTCTGCCATATCTCCTTATTGGCAGCTCCATACTGGGTAAGATAGGAGAAGATCGTGTCCATCGATCTGCGGGCGAGAAAGAGATCGCCATTGAGGTTGTTATAAGAATGGAAGGAAAAAACGTCGATATAGTTCGCGCCGCCGCTCGCGAGAAAGTCTTGAAGGAAATTGAAGTTCTTGCCGCCGTCGCTCAAGAAACCCGGACCCATCACTTTCAAAGTAGGATCGACAGCCTTGATGGCATTGTAGAAGGGCGCCATCTCGTAAAAAAAGAAGTTATACCCGCTGACTCCGTTACTGTTCGGCTCATTGCGCGGCTCCCAGTACTTCACGTCGTTCTTGAATGCCTGTACCACTTCGGCGACGCGAGGGTCGATCAAGGTGGGGTCGGGTGAGCCGGCGGGAATCGCCGATGCGTCTCTGGTGCCATCGGGGAAGGCGCCCAACAGCGGTCGATTCCGATAACTGTCGTAGGGTGTATAGTAAGTCTTCTCGAGCCCGATATCCGGAGTAAGTCGGGCGATGGTCTCCGCGGAGGTCTCCCACTTCGAAGGATCCCAGTTACCGGGCCATTCCCCTTTTGGCCGCCGCAACATCTTATGGCGTTCCGGCCCGCTGCCGATCACCCCACGCACGACGCCATCGGATGCCGGCTCGGTGCCGCCAGAAGCGCCGGGCGCGGGAATGATCGGAAAGCGCGCATCGTAGCGCAGGATGACAAACATAGCCCCGCCGACGTCGTTTCCCCAAGGAGGGATGCTTTGGAAACCCTTTAAGTACACCTTATACCAACCGGGCTTGGTAACTCGGGGCGAGATGGAAGCGAGCGGGATGGGTATCCCGTAAATCCGATCCACCACCGGACCGGCCTCGACGAGATTGCCCCAGTAATCGCGAATCTCGTAACGATCCACCGAGAGCGTGGAGTAACGTTCCTCCCATTGGAGAACGACGCGCTCGCCTTCGTAGAAGACGTTATTGCGCCGCGGAGTGCTCACGGTAAAAACCAGCAGCGGCGGAGTATCGAAGAGGAAGCCGCCGCCTCGAGCGACGGGAGCATCGCAAAGAGCGTGGTAAAAGAAGATGCAGGTTAAAATCGCAGGGGTCGAACGGGAAAATCCAAAACTCTTGGAGGTCCATTCGACGGCCTTGCGAAAGGGATGGGCGTCCTTCGCTTTCATGGGCAGTGTAATTGGGCGGGGGGATACGAGCAGGCCAGCGGGAGGAAATCAAGAGGGAAGCGGTGCTTCTGCGAGTTATTCTGGATCCGTTTGTAAGGGCGGTTGTAGGACGGAGCCTGAGAGAGGAAAGAGGATCGTTCCCGTAGGCACGACTCGGACGCATTGTTACAAATCTGGAAAATCCTCCGCCTTATCTTCTGAAGGCTCAGCCGAACTTTATGAATTTTTCTTCGCCCACCTCTCGCCCGTTGGTGGCGCAGCTTCCTTCCGATCGAACCTGCGCCGCGGAAATTTGGGATGAGAAACTCTTGGCGGATCGGCACGTGCCCTGCGGGAAGATGGAAATAAGAAATCGAGGATTGGAGATTGAAAATTGAAAATCGTAAATATGTCTGGCGTGAGCCGTGCGCCGAAATGGTTATTGCGCCCCAGCGAGAGGGGCGGCTAAGCTTTGCGGCGAAAAGGTGAATGCATCCGGTCCTTTAGCAGCTCCTATTTCAACATGAAAACCGCGATCCTGATTTTCGTCGTGATTCTGAATATCTCCGTGCTGCTGCTTTACACGGTCGGGATGGTGGACGACGTGCGTCCCACCCAGCAAGCTCCAGCACCGGTGGAGGCGCGGGATCGAGACGCGGACGTCGAGAAGGCGCAGGTTGCCGTGAAATCCGAGGAAGCAGCGGAGAAAGAAGCGGAGAAGACGCCCGCCGAGAAGAAAGGCAGCGGAAAGAAAGCGGCCAAACGGGAGAAGGATTACAAGGAAACGCTGGACCCAAAGGATACCGCGAAGGAAGTCGCGGAATTCTTCGACTCCATTAATCCCCGGCAAGCCGGTGCCGCGGCGGCCTCCGAGTTTCTTCCGCACGCGGGCCGAAACCAGCGGCGTCACAGGATTCTGGCGGCTCCTCATCCGCCTAACCTCCAGTTGCCAGTGGTCTCGCAAGAGCGGCCTTGAGAGAAGACTTTTGCCGGATGCAAATTTCCTGGAGGCAATTGCACCGATGCAGCGCGCTCGCCGCGGCGAGTGGCTTGCTGCTGAGTTTGTCACAATCTGTGCAGGCCGCCAAGGCGATCGCTTTCCGCTACGGCCCGTCGCTTCGCGATGCAGAGCCGGAGGAAATACTGTCGGCGGATTCTCCGGCGGAATTGTTGGTCCGGACAAATCCTCGCGAGCCTCTGTCCCACGAGGGGCGGGAAGTTTTGCTCGGTGCGATGAGAAACTTGGAATTCCTGAGCGAAAAGGAGACGGAAGATGACTTGCCAGACGCGGTGCAATTTACCGACAGCGGGATGCGCACCGCTCAATATCTGCTCATCCTCGTGGCTGCGAATTCCGCGGCAACAACCGCGCCGGTCCCGCAGGTCATCCTGCCCGCGGCGCCGGATCCCGAAATGCCGGCGATTCCCGGCGATGCGCTGCTCTTCCCGCCGGAGCCCATGCCGAAGCTTCCCGAGAATCGCAGAGCAGGCAATGCGAGCGCCTTTGGGCTGATGCCTGTGACGAAACCCGAAGAGGAAGCGCTGCCGCCGCCGCCCGATCTCAAGACGCCGCCGCGCACTTCGCTGTGGGATCTCGCCGGGCTGGACTCGGCGCTCTTTGCCACACAGGAAGTGGCTGAATTCCTTCACCGTGAATGGGGCACCGGGCGGTGGAGCGTGCGCCCGCATTTCAGCTCGACTGCGCAATACGACGGCAATGTCTTTATCTCGGATAAGAACGCACAGGAGGACTTTGTTATTACGTTATCGCCGGGCGTCTCCTTCCAGGTCGGTAACAATGAAAGCTCGCTGTTTCTGGCGGGCGACTACACGGCGACGGGAGTTATCTTCTCCAATCACAGCTCGGAGAATTCGATCGATCATCGCGCGCAGCTCGAATTGCAGTGGCAGCTTGCCAAGCTCACGCTCGGGCTGCGGCTGGGCTACGCCGCGGCGTCGGGCACGAGCATCGACATCAGCAATCGCGTGCGGCGGCAGGTGTATCAAGGTGGCGTGCGCGCGAGTTATCGGCTGGACGAGAAGTTCTCAGTCGAGGTCGATGCCGATTATGTGCGGACGGATTACGGAAGCCTGATCGGGTCGCAGGATACCCACTTTCAGAGTTATCTCGATTACCAGTACTTTCCCAAGCTGAGCTTCGGCATCGGCGGAAGCCTGGGATTTACCGAGGTGCAGAGAGCCGAAACGCAGACCTCGGAGACCGCAGCCATGCGGGCCACTTACGTTGCGACCGGCAAGACGACTATCTCGACCAATTTTGGAATCGAGTTCCGGCAGTTGGGTAATGGAGGCGGCAATTCGGTGAGCCCGGTCTTCGGTCTGGAGCTTTCCCTGGCGGCTCGCGAAGGGACTAACGTGACTGTCAGCGCCCAGCGGCGGGTTTTCACTTCCGCCATTTTTGAGAACCAGAATTACACGTCCACCGGAATCTCCGCCACCGTCACGCAGCGATTGGTAAACAGGTTCAACGTGTTTCTAAGCGGCGGTTATGAGAATCTGTCTTACTCCTCCGCCGGCCGCGGGGTGAATGCCACGCGCGAGGATAACTACTTTTACGTTCGCACTGGCATCCAGTGGCAGGCCTTCTCCCGAGCCAGCTTCGGAGTCTTTTACGAATACAGCCAGAATGCTTCTGGCGGCGAGCGCGGACAGGGCTTCCAGCGCGACCGCATCGGCACCCAGATTAGCCTTGTTTACTAAGTTATGCGCTTCCTTACTTACCTCATCGCGGCCATTCTGTTGTTAGTTGCCCCCGGACGCTCGGAACCAGCGTCGGACACACAATCCAAGACGCCGAAAAAGACTGCTACGCCGCAACCGGCTTCGGCAAGTTACAAGCTGGCGGCAAACGATATTGTGCGGATCGAGGTATTTGGCGAAGAAGACATGACGACCCAGGCGAGGATCGACAAGGAAGGCGCGATCAACATGAACCTGATCGGGTTTGTGAAGATTTCCCGCCAAACCGTTCGCGAAGCCGCGAAGACGATTGAAACTCAGTTGCGGGAATATTATAAGAACCCGCAAGTCATCGTGACGATCCTTGGTTACTCCAAGCGCCGCTTTACCATCCTGGGCCAGATCAACAGGCCGGGCATTTATGACCTCCCGGATGAGACCACCTTGAACTTACTCGAAGCCATCGGAATGGCCGGTGGCTTCACGCGCATCGCCGCCCCGGATAAGATCATTCTCAAGCGGACGGTGGACGGACGAGAGACGACGCAAAAGCTCAATGCCAAGAGCATGGGCGACAAGGAAGCCATCGAGCGCTTCATTGTTGCGCCGGGGGATACCATTAACGTGGGCGAGCGGCTTTTCTAACCCATGAAGAATGGAACCGACCGGCCGCCAGCCGACCGCCTGCCCGAGGGTGGGGAAAGCTCGATCGACTTTGCGCAGATGCAGGCCGTCGTGCGCGAGAAGCTGTGGCTTATCGTGCTCTTTGCATTACTCGGCATCTTCGCGGGCATCGCTTACATCGCTCGCTCGCCTCGCACCTTTCTGGCCACGACCGTGCTCGAGGTAAGTCCGCAGCAGTTAAGGCTGCTCAATTTCGACGACGTGCATCCGCCCGCGCCCGCGGTTGCGGATTTGGCGGATGCCGTGGTCGCTGGATTCAGGAGCCGGCCCTTTCTAACTCACGTGGCCGAAGACAATAAGTTGATGGAGAATCCAAAGTTTCTCCCACAGCTTCCTTATGGCGCGCAGTATTCGGTGGATGTCGCGGTCAATGCCTTGCTCGCGATGCAACGGGTGACGGTAAGAAGAGGGTCGCCATTCATTGATGTCAATGTCTTGCACCCCGATCCCGAGATGGCGCAAACGCTGGCCGATGCGCTTGCCACGGGTTATCTTCGGGAGATGGTGCGGAGGAGAAATGCGACTTCGGAGATAGCGATCGAATTTCTGATGAGCGAAGTAAGAAAGACGGAGGTGCAACTGCAACTCTCCGAGGAGAAACTCCAGGGTTATGTGGAAGAGAGTAAGTCGATCTCACTCCTGGAAAGGGAGGACATTGTAGTTACCCGGCTTAAGTTCCTTAGCAGCCAGGCAATCGAAGCAAAGGCAACTCGGATGCGCCTCGAGGCCGACGATGAGAAGGTGCGCACTCTCGCCAACCAACCGAAGGAACTCATCAAAGTGGCGTCGGTAGCTGAGCAGCCCGCGATCACCGCGATCGTTCAGCAGATTGCGACGATGGAGTCGGCCATCTCCTCGGCGGAGTTTCGTTACACGGAGAAGCATCCGAAGATGAAGCAGGCAAGGCTGCAACTGGCCCAGACGCGGGAAACGCTCAATGAGACGCTGGCCGGAATACCGTCCCTCATTCACTCGAACTTGGAGAGCGCGGTGGACACGGAGACGAAGTTTGAGGACGCGCTCGCGAAGCAGGAAGTAACGGCGACGGAGCTCAACAGGCTGGCCATTCCTTACAAGGTGCTGTCGCGCGAAGTGGATACCAACCGCGTGCTTTATGAGTCGATCTTGAAGCGGTTGAAAGAGGCGGAGATCGCAAAAGGCATCGAGTCCAGTAACGTGAGCATCTTCGAACCCGCGGCGCTGCCGGCCGAACCCACGCAACCCAAGATGTCGAAAGTGCTGTCCATCGCGTTCGGCGCCGGGCTCGCGGTGGGACTGGCTTTGAGCTTTGCGTTGAATGGCTTGGATAGTTCCCTGAAGACGGTCGAGCAGACCGCGCAAGTCACGGGGCTCAATGTGCTGGGAGCCATCCCGCTCGAACCGGGCGCCGATGCGGCCTCGCGCGCGCTGGCTCTTCATCGCGATCCTTCCTCGCCGGTGGCGGAAGCGTTCCGATCCCTGCGCGCATCGCTGCACGTGGCGGCGCGATCCGGCGGCCGGCAGATCGTGCTCGTCACGAGCGCCGAGCCTGGAGAAGGGAAAACATTTTGCGCGATCAACTATGCGATCGCCGCCGCGCAGCAAGGCTTGCGCACGCTCATCATCGACGCGGATTTGCGCGTCTCGACGGTGGGTCGGGTGCTGCTGCCTAATCGGCAGGAGAAGGGGCTCAACGATTATCTCGCTGGCGCCGTCGGAGCAGGCGAGGGCATCCATGCGACCGAGGTGGCAAGTCTGTGGGTGATGCCCGCGGGGTCCGTCGCGCCGAACCCCGCCGAGCTGCTTTCCGGTCCGCGTTTTGCAGAGCTCATTGGCGAGTTGCGCATGAGTTTCGACCGCATCGTGATCGACACCGTGCCGGTGCTCGTGGTGAGCGACACGATGCTCATCGTCGAACATGCAGACGCGGTGTGTCTGGTCGTGGGCGCCGGGGAGACGGCGCCCCAAGCGGGGGTGGGCGCCCCCACGCAAAATGCCCATGCCGGGGCGATGACCCCCGGCGAAAAACA
>JBBRXP010000045.1:0-35268 GCA_038238555.1 Chthoniobacterales bacterium
GATACGGCACCGCGGTGAGATAGACGCGCGGGCCGGAGGGCCCCGCCACTCCATGGGCTTCCTCGAGCACGGGCCGGTTGGCCACCACGCGCCAGATGAGCAGGCCCTCCGCGGGCAGGCTCGCGTCGAAGCCGGTCTTGCGCCGATTTTCCAGCAGGAAATATTCGCTGCCATCGCGCCGCGCGAGCACCTTCAGGCACTCGGTCTCCGAGCCCTCCACCGGAGCGAGGATGAGCTTCTGCCGCACGGTGGGATCGACGGTCACGGGCCGCAGCCAGCCGAGCTGTTCCTTGCACCACGCGGAGAAATGCTGCGGGCGTCCGTCGCGCGATTGATGGGACATCGCGCACCACGAGCCGGCGCCTTCCGAACCGGGATTCTCGGGCCGCGCGTAAAGATCGGGCAAGCCGAGGATGTGGCCCGACTCGTGGCACATGGTGCTGATGGTGCTCATCGCATCCCGCCCGCGCAGCTCGGGCACGATCACGTAAGGCCACGGTTTCTTTTCGCGCGTGAAGCTGGCGCGATGCGGCCAGTAAAGACTGCCGCGATTGCTGGTCGGGAATTTCTCGCCCGCGTAGATGAAGCCGATGCCATCGAAACCGGCGAGCGCGTCGCCGCCTTCGCGCGCGAGCAGCACGTCGAGAGCTTCGTTGAGAAACTCCGCCTTCATCGCGGCGCCCGTGCCCTGGCTGTATTCGGCGCGTGTCTTTTTGACCTCCACCCAATCGAAGACCCGGCCCTCGACCCGCAGCCGCCCGCACGATTGCTCGAGGTAATAATCGTTCATGCTGCCGAAGACCGGCTGGCCGAGCGCGTTGGTGGCGCGGTAGCTCCCGGTGCTGAAAAAGGCGTCGTCCCAATCCTTCCCCGCGATCTTCCCGTGATGCTTCACGTCGGGATATTCCACGCAGAGTACCGCCATGCGGTAGGTGTCTTTTTTCCAGGTGTTCAAGACGCGGCGCTCCTCGGCTGGGAGCGCCGAGCCAGCGTCGTCGGCCACGAGCTGGACGGCTTTTTCCAGCGCCTGCTGCCGGCGGCGAACACGGAGCCGCACGGTATCGCCCGGCCGTTTCTCGGCGAGCACGTCGGCCAGCGAAAGGCCCTCGCTCAGTTCGGCGTCATCGACTTTCTCGATCACGTCGCCCGGCCTCAGTCCCGCCGCGTCCGCGGGCTTTCCTTTTGTCACGGCGGAGATGGCGATGCCCGCGGAATCAGTGCCCTGGCTCATCCGCACGCCGATGACGCCGCGTTGATCAGCGATTTTCAGGGGCCGGCTCGTCGCGCCGAGCGTGGCGGAAAGCCGCAGCGTGAGCGCGCCGCGGCGGACCACGATCGCAATTTCTTCGCGAGGCGCTTTTGCTTGCAGCACGGCGCGCAGTTCATCCGCCGTCGTGGGAGTGGCGTCGGCGAGGCCCGCGATCGCATCGCCAGTGCGCAGGCCGGCGGCGGCGGCCGGCGATCCTTCGGCGACTTCATCGACCCGCAACGCGCCGTCTTCACCGAGCCCGACCGACACGCCGAGCCAGCCGGTCAATCCCTCGCCCGCCGGCTTGTCTGCTGGCATCGGCGCGACGATCGCTTCGCTCAAGGTGCGATAGCCTGGCGGCGTGTCGCCGGCGGATGCGCGCTCGATCGGGCCGGAAAATGTGGACAGGAGAAACAGCGCGCGAATGGCCGGGAGGGGGAACTTCATAAGACAAATCGGGCGATGAAACTCCGTCCCGCATCCACGGGTGCAAGGCCCCGGGCGATTCTTGCGACGGCACCGTCGAGCTCAAGACGATCAATGACCTCTGGCTTTCGATCCTTCGGCTCTGCTAACTGAAGGCCATGCCTCAAAGAACCAGTTCCATCTCCCCAGATTGGTGGGATTACACTTGCCTCGAAAAAGACATCGTCGAGGAAGTCGCGCGCCTCACTCCGCGGGACATTGAGAAGCTCTCGCGGCCCGGGTTTCGCGTGGTTTTCTACGAGACGCTCGAAGACTTCTACCTCGCCGAGGCGCTCGAATACATCACGGCTTGGAAGCAGAGCACGGCGGACAATCCCGTCGGCATCTGCGGACCGATCGGGCCGACCGAACAGCTCCCGCTCGTCGCGCGGCTCGTCAATGAACTCGGGCTCGATGTGCGCAGCGGGCATTTCTGGGGGATGGATGAATGGTTCGATGTGGCGACGGGAAAAGAGGTGCCGGTCACCCACCCGCTGAGTTTTGAAAGAGCGGATCGCGAGATGTGCATCGAGCGGATCGCGAAAAAGCAGCGGATGCCGGATGCGCATCTGCATTTCCCGAAAGCCGACACCACCGCGTATCGGGAGACGTGGGACGCGGGCGTGCGTTGCGCGGTGATGCAGGGCGGACAGGGCGACGTGAAGCACTGGGCCTTCAATGACCCGCCGGCGCGCACGGGCAAATACAAGACCGCGCCGCCTTCGCCGGCGGAGTATCGCAAGCTGGCCACGCGCGTCGTCGATCTGCATCCGCTCACCATCGCGCAGAACGCCCGGACCAGCGGCGGGGGAAACATTTCGATGGTGCCGACCAAGGCGATCACCGTCGGGCCCATCGAGACGTGGAAGGCGGAGAAGGTGTCGATCTGGCAGGCTGGGACGCACGACAATCCTTTCGGCCAGCGCCTCACCGCTTACCTCATCTCGAAGCGGCTGCCGACTTCGTGTGTGCCGATGTCGATGCTGGCGGATCATCCCAGCGTCCAATTCAACTACTACCGTGGCGGGCTCGGCTCGTGCGCGGTGGAAATGCACTGAGCCATGACCTCCCGCCGCCACTTCGTTCACACCTTCGCTCTCGCCTCCGCCGCCATTGCGCTGGGAGCGCCGGATTTCCGGCTGCGCTATCTGCTCAGCTCGGCGATGTATGGACTCGGAAAACTCGAGGATATCGTGCCCGAGGTGAAGAAGACCGGTGCCACGCACATCGACCTCTGGCCGAAGAAGCACGGCGATCAGCGCGAGCAGATGGACGCAATGGGGCACGATGCCTTCGCCGCGTTGCTCGAAAAAAATGGCGTGAAACTGGGCTGTCTCACGCGTTACGATCTCGGCCCGTTCAAGCTCGCGGGGGAGATGAAGGTGGCGCAGCGATTTGGTTGCCGCACGATCATGACCGGCGCGCACGGTCCGAAGGATTTGAAGGGAGAAGATTTGAAAAAGGCGGTCGCGCAATTTGCCGAGGAGATGAAGCCGCACTGCGCCGAGGCCGAGAAGGCGGGCGTGACCATCGCGATCGAAAATCATGGCGGCGGATTGACGGAGTCCATGGACAGCATCCGATGGCTCGTCGATCTCGCGCCGTCGCCCGCGCTCGGGATCGCCTTTGCGCCGTATCATTTGCCGCAGGATGCGCCCGCGCTCGCCGCGCTGCTGCGCGATTGCGGGAAGCATCTCGCCGTCTTCATCGCCTGGCAGCACGGCAAAGGCTGCACCACGGTGATGCCCAAAGAGGACGAACTGCTGCAATTGCCCGGACGCGGCTCGCTCAATTTCGCGCCGCTGCTTGCCGCGCTGCGCGAGATCGACTTCCAGGGATTCACCAACGTCTTCATGCACCCCACGCCGCGCGGCATCCCGATCGTGGAAGGCGGCACTGCGGCCGTGACCGCGGAAATCAATCGTGCCCGTGCCTATCTCGACGCCACGCTCGCGAAAGCATGATACCAATTTGAAATGAAAAAAGTCCTCATCATCGTCGGCGACGCCACCGAAACCGTGGACACGCTCTATCCCTACTACCGGCTGTTCGATGGCGGTTACCAAGCGGTGGTGGCCGCGCCGGATAAGCGGCGCTACCAGTTGGTGATGCACGAGGTGCGCCCCGGCTGGACCTTCTCCTAGGAGTGGGAGGGCTACACCATCGAAGCCGACATCGCCTTCAAGGACATCCAGCCCGCGGAGTATGCGGGCATCTTCTTCAGCGGGGGGCGCGGGCCGGAGTACATCCGCGAAGACGAGGATTTGCTGCGAGTCACGCGCTATTTCTTCGAAAAAAATCTACCCATCGCGAGTGTATGCCATGGTGTCGAAATCCCCGCGCGCGCCGGCTGCGTAAAGGGGCGCCGGATGGCTACGGTGGCGAAGTGCAAATTCGATCTCGAGGTGTGCGGCGGCATCTACGTGAACGAGCCGTGCGTGGTGGATGGAAATCTCGTGAGCGGTCGCACCTTTCACGACAACGGGCACTACTTCGGCGCGTTTATGAAGCTGCTCGACGGGGCGGGGTAGTGGCTTAAACTTCGACCGCGGGAAGACCGGAGACTCCGGTGAGGTGCAGGGCGCTGAGCATGATGGCTTGTTCGCCATCGGGCAGGAGCACCGTCACGTAATGGCCGATCACCGACGCGTTTTCCGGATGTTCGACGGACAAGACCTCTCCGCCGCGTGTGTGGATGACGAAAGGCTGAAAAGGAGTGTGTTGCAGGAACCGGCGAATTTCTTCGAGCATAGGAAGCAAGAGGTAAAGTCGATCTCTTCAATCCACGAACACAAACTCGTTCGCAGCGAGCAGCACCTGCGCGTATTTCTCCCAGGCGCTGAGCGGTGCGGGGCGCGGGGGCGGGGGACCGGAGAAGCCGATGCTGCCATCGAAGACGCCCATCTCGCCGGTGAGAACGGGCGTCCATGCGAAGCCGTCGAAGGACGTGTCTCCGCGTGATTCGACGACGAAGTCGATAGTGTCCCCGATCTTCACCTCCACGCGCGCCAACTTCGCGGGCACGGTGGCGCCGGGCTCGACGGTGACTTGCAGCAACTCGCCGTCGCGACTCGAGACGATGCGCCCGAGCACGCCGTTGCCTTGTTTGGATTCGCGTGTGATCTCTCCGCCGATGGCCACGATGCCATCGCGGGGGGCAGTCCAGCGGCGGATGGCGGCGATGTCCGCCCCTGGGTGGCCGCCGTGCGCGTGCAAGCTCACGTAGCCGAGCTTGGGATCGGGCAACTTCGGGCCGCCCTGCCACACGCGATTCACGAAGGCCGGAAGCGGCTTGAACTCCACCTCGCGCGCCGCCGCGTCGAAACGCCCGGAGCCGTATTGCCACAAGGGCGGAGCGAAGGCGGCAGGCGGCAGCGCGAGCTGCACGGTGAGGAAACCGAGGCCCGCCGCGACTTCGGCTGGCTCGGCGCGCCGCGCATAGATGCGTGCGTAAAGCGCTTGAATATCGGCTTCGCGCGGCTGCGACTTGAAGGAAGTCGCCAACGCGCGCGCCTGCTCGATAACAAAGGCGCTGTTCAACATGAAGAGCGCTTGCTGCGGCACGGTGGTGATGTGGCGCTGCGGGCTGGTGGCATCGGGGCTCGCAAAATCGAAGGTGCGAAAAACGCCGGGAAGATTCTGACGATCGATGTAGCCATACACGGTGCGGCGTTTCGTGAAGGGTTGCGCGATGAGATCCACGGAGCGTCCGCCGCTGGTGAGATCGAGCTGGCCGGACGCGAAGAGCAGCGCGTCGCGCGTGGCTTCAAAGTCGAGCCGGCGGCGATTGGCGTGAGAGAGCAGCCGATTCTCGGGATCGCCGGAGATCGAAGCTGGCGCTGCATCCGACGACTGCTGATACGTCGCGCTCAGCAGCATGAGGCGGTGCAATTTTTTAAGCGACCAGCCCAGCCCGCCCTCGGATTCCGGCGCGCTGAAACGCGCGGCCAGGTAGTCGAGCAACTCGGGATGCGTGGGCGGCTCGCCCTTCACTCCGAAATCCCCAGGCGTGCGCACCAGCCCCGCGCCGAAGTGCAGCGCCCACACGCGATTGACCATGACGCGCGACGTGAGCGGATTGGCGCGGCTCGCGATGGCCTGCGCCAGCTCGAGTCGGCCGCTGCCTTGCGTGAAGGGCTTGGGATCGCCGCCGCTTAGCACGGTGAGAAAACGCCGCGGCACCGGATCACCAGGACGAGCCGCGTCGCCGCGGATGAAAACGCGCGGGTTTACGGGTTGCGGCGCGTCTTGCATCGCCATCGCGTGCGGCGGCGAGAGCGGGCCGGCGTTGAGTTCATCGACCTTCCTGATGGTAGCGCGCAGCTTGTCTCTGCCTGCGCGGTCCAGCGAACGCTCGATCCACGCACGCGGCACGGGCACGCAATGTCCGGTCGTGAGCGCCACGCGCCACGCATACAGGTCCGCGTGCTGCTGCAACTCCGCATCCACCTTGCCCTGCCGCTCGGCGAGCTGGCGCTGATAGTCGGCCTCCGTCTTCGCATCGCGCACCGCGGGCAGCGCGGGCAGCTCCTTCGGTTCGAGCGAGGAGGCAAAGACGCCGTAAAGCGCGTAGTAATCCTTCTGCGAGATGGGATCGAACTTGTGATCGTGGCAGCGCGCGCACACCACGGTGAGGCCCATCGTGCCGCGGCACACCACGTCGATGCGGTCGTCGATGATGTCGTTTGGATTGTTGAGAAAGCGCCGCCCCAGCGTGAGGAAGCCGAGCGCCGCGAGCGATGACGGGTCGTCCTTCGGCGCGACGCGATCGGCGGCGATCTGCCGGATGAGGAATTGGTCGTAAGGCAGATCGTCGTTGAGCGCGCAGATGACCCAGTCGCGATACGTGTAGCTGTAGGCGTAGTGGCGATCCTCATTGCCGGCGAGGTAGCCGCGCGTGTCGGCGTAACGCGCCACATCGAGCCAGTAGCGGCCCCAACGTTCGCCGTAGCGCGGCGAAGCGAGCAGGCGCTCGACGACCTTCGCCCACGCTTCCGGCGCGGCGTCTTTTTCAAACGCTTCGATCTCCGCGAGCGTCGGCGGCAGGCCCGTGAGATCGAAAGTCACCCGGCGCAAAAGCATGCGGCGCGAAGCTGCGGGAGATGGCTTCAGGCCTTGATCGGCGAGCTTCGCGCGGATAAATGCGTCGATGGGATTCTGGCTCCCTGTCGCCGGCGCCGACGACTGGCGCACGGGCTGGTAGGACCAGTGCGTCTTCGCCGCTGCTTGCGCCGCAGTGAGCGTCGGGGCCTTCGAGTCTTCCGGCCACGTCAGCCCCATGCGCACCCACTCGGCCAGCGCCGCGATCTGTGCGTCCGGCAGCTTGTCCGCTTTTTCCGGCATCTTGGTCTCTCCGGTGTGGCGGATGGACTTGATGAATTCGCTCTCCTCCGGTTTGCCCGGCACGACCACCGGACCGTTTTCGCTGCCCTTCAAAATGGCCTCGCGCGAATCGACTCGCAGCGCTGCCTTTTGCTTGTCCGCGCCGTGGCACTTGTAGCACTGCTCCACGAGCACGGGCCGGATGTTTTTTTCAAAAAACTCCGCTTCCTGCGGTGCGATGGCGCGCGCCGCGGGCAGCGCAAAGACCAGGGCGGCAAGCGTGATTGGAAGCGGATGGCGCATGAGTGCCAAAGCTAATCGCAACGGCAAAATCTCGTTAGTTCATTTTGCGCCGCGCTGCGCACGCATCACGGCTTCCTCGCGGGCCGCTCCGAGGCAGTGGTGCACGAATCGGCCACGGCCTCGAGTTCTTCGAGGAAACGCGCGCGGCGATTTACGGGCAGCGCGGTGAGCACTTGCTCCTGGAGTTCCATCGCAATCTTTCGCGCTTTCTCAAAGACCCGCCGGCCCGCGGCGCGCATGCGCACACGGTGCGCGCGCCGGTCGCGCTCGTGTGGTTCGCGTTGGAGCAGGCCGTTCTTTTCCATGCGCGAAAGCGTGGAGGTGATCGTGTTGGGATCGCTCGCCATGAGATCGGTGATGGTCCGCTGCGTGAGCCCGGCCGGGTCGCCTTCGCTGAGCCAGCGCAGGATGCTGAATTGATCCGGCGTGATCCGCAGATGCGCGATGCGCTGGCGGAACGCCTGGTTGAGCCCATACCACGCTCGCCGCAACAACACCGGCAACCGCTTGCGCGGCAAAGGCGGATCGGTGGAGGTGGAATCGGGCATCGTGGAGACAGAAAGCCGGGAGCGATCCGCCGCGCAAGAGGGGAATGCCTGCTCGTAGCTGCGGCGTCCCCGTCACAGGAAGTTCCGGCGGCGTCCTCGCCGCCAGTCTTTCTGCCTGCGCGGCGAGGACGCCGCGGGCACTGCCTGCGACGGGGACGTCGCAGCTTCGAACTAATACGTGTAAGTATCTTTTGACATCCCCTTGCGCCTTTCCTATTTACGCCTCTCCTCGCCCATGAAACTCCACCTCGCCCTCCCACTTTGCGCGCTCCTTTTCCTCGCCGCAAAAAAACCCGACAAAGCTCCCAAGCCTGATCCACAAAGGAAAGGCGCGCCATCCGCCGCCGCCGTGCACGGCTGGCTAGACTGGCGCGGTCCCTTCCAAACCGGAGTCTCCGCGGAGACCGGCCTGCCCGAGAAAGTGGACGCGAAAGCGGCGTTGTGGACCGCGGATTTCCCCGGCCAAAGCGCGCCGGTCGTCGCCAACGGCAAGCTCTACATCATGGGTTATCTCGGCGAAGGGCCCGATCTGCAGGAGGGAGTTGCCTGCTTCGATGCCGAGACGGGCAAGCTCGTGTGGAAGCAGCTCTTCAATGATTTCCTGAGCGACGTCGTCTATCTGCGCTACGCCAATTCGAGCCCCGCCATCGACCCCGAGACGGGTAACGTGTACATGCAAAACAGCTCCGGGATTTTCGCCGGATTCACCGGCGACGGGAAGCTGCTGTGGAAGCATTCGATGATGGAGGAATTCGGGCGCATGACCTTCCCGAATAACCGCACCGCCTCGCCGCTGATCGATCGGGATCTCGTCATCACCCGCGGCATCACCGCCGCGTGGGGCGCCTACGGTCCGCCCGGCGATCGCTTCTACGCCTTCGACAAAAAAACGGGCGAGCTCGTGTGGTCGAGCGCGCCCGGCGATCGGCCGCAGGACAATACCTTCTCCCACCCGTGGCTCAGCTTCCTCGGCGGCAAGCGTGTGCTGTATTCGGCATGTGGCGACTCGAGCCTCGTGTGCATGAACGCGCGGACCGGCGAACCGCTCTACCGCACGCCGGTCGCCAAAGCCGGCGCGAAAGGCGGCATCAACGCCGCGGTCGTGGAATACAAGGGCCGCATCGTGGTGGTCCACGAGAGCGAGAATATCGACACGAGCGACGTGGGCCGCATGGCGGCCTTCAAGATTCCCGCGGAGATCGCGCCGCCATCCCCGCAGGCGCCGCAAGTCTTCGAGACCAAGGAGCTCGAGCTGTGGCGTAATCCGGTTGGCGCGCTCGCCAGTTCGCCCGTGCTCGTAGGCAACCGCATTTACCAGGTGAACGGCACCGGCGATCTCGTCGCGGTGAATGTGGAAGACGGCAAAGTTTTGTGGAAAAAAAAGCTCGGCATCGAGCAGCGGCAAAGCTCGCCCTTCTACGCCGGCGGAAAACTTTACGTCGCCATGTATGTTGCCGGTGCCGGCGCGGGCGCCAGCGAAACGGTGGGCGACGGCGAACTTTTTGTGCTCAAGCCCAGCGACACCGGCGTGGAAATCCTGAGCCGCACGCTGCTCACCGGTAAATGCTACGGCTCGCCCATCGGCTACAACGGCAAGCTCTACATCCAGACCGAAAAAAAACTCTACTGCTTCGGGAAAAAAGGAAACAACCCCGGGCTCGCTCCCGCGCCGGAGCCCGAGAAATGGCCCGCGTCGGGCGAAAAGAAAAAGCTGCAGATCATTCCTTACGAAGTGCTGCTGAGCCCTGGCGGCACGCAGGCCTTTCGCTTGCGCGCGCTCGATGCCAACGGCTTGACGGTCGAAGAAAACGTGGACCCGAAATCCGTAAAGTGGGAGTCCTTCATCCCGCCGACCGCGCTGGTGAAAGCGACGATGAAGGCCGCCTTCGATGCCAGCGGCAAGCTCGTGGCCGATGCCGAGAACGCGCCGAGCGCGGGACAATTTCAGGCCTCGCTCGGAGAGCTGCGCGGTTACATCAAAGGCCGCGTGCTGCCGGGGATGCCGCTCACGCAAGACTTTGAATCCTACGAGCTCAACCAGGACACCTCGAAGCCGCCGCCGCCCGGCAATCCCAATCTCCTCGAGCCACCCACGCCTTTTGCTTATCCGCCGCTGCCGTGGAATGCCGCGCGTTTCAAATGGGAGGTCCGGGAAAAAGACGGCTCCAAGTCGCTGGTAAAAACCATCGACGACAAGCGACTGCAACGCGGCACCGTCTTCATCAACCGGCCCGACCTCCGCAATTACACCATCGAGGCCGACGTGCTGAGCGAAGGCAACAAGCGCAAGATGTCGGAAGTCGGGCTCATCAATCAGCGCTACCTCATCGACCTCAAAGGCAACGCGCAGGCGCTCGAGGTCACGTCCAATCAAGAACTCTTCAAACAATCGGTGCCCTTCAAGTGGAGCCCCAACGAGTGGTACCATCTCAAGGCCCGCGTAGATGTGGCCGCGGATGGCAGCGCCATCATCCGCGCAAAGGCGTGGAAAAAAGGTGACGCGGAACCGGAGGCGTGGACGATCGAAGTTCCGCACCAACACGCCAACGAGGAAGGTTCGCCGGGGCTCTTTGGCTTTGCTCCGCAAGAACAGCGCGCGTGGTTTGATAACGTCGCGGTGACGCCAAACTGAAGGAGCGCCGCCGTCCTCGTGCGGCCGCCCTCCACGATCAATGCGCAGCCGCACGAGGGCGGCGGCGCTCCGCACAACGAACATGCCCCACCAAAAATCCGACGGAATGAATTACGCGCCCGAGGGCAAACCTGCCCCGGTCGTCGAGAAGGGAGAGTTTCTTTTTGCCGCCATCGCGCTCGATCACGGCCACATCTACGGCCAGTGCAAAGGGCTCACGGAAGCCGGCGGCGAGTTGCGTTTTGTTTATGATCCCGATCCGGCGAAGGTCGAAAAATTCTGCGCGACATTCCCCGGCGTCGAGCCCCTGACGAGCGAAGCCGCGGTGCTTGAGCGGGCCGAGATTCAGCTCATCGCGGCCGCCGCCGTGCCCAATGAACGCGGCCCGCTCGGCCTCCGCGCGATGGATGCGGGCAAGGATTATTTCACCGACAAGACGCCCTTTACCACACTCGACCAGCTCGCCGCCGCGCGGGCAAAAGTGCGCGAGACGGGCCGCAAGTTCATGGTCTATTTCAGCGAGCGGCTGCACGTGGAATGCGCCGTGCGCGCGGGGCAGCTCATCGAGCAGGGCGCCATCGGCCGCGTGGTGCAGGTGCTCGGCCTCGGGCCGCACCGCTCCTCGCCGGCGAGCCGGCCGGCGTGGTTTTGGTCGCGGGAAAAATCGGGCGGCATTCTTTGCGACATCGGCTCGCATCACTTCGAGCAGTTTCTTTTTTGGAGCGGGGCAACGAGTGCGCGCGTCGTCCACGCCCAGGTCGCGAATTATCATCACAAGGATCATCCCGAGTTTGAGGACTGGGGTGAAGCCAACCTCGTGGCCGACAACTGCGCCACGCATTACCTCCGCATCGACTGGCTCAACCCCGAGGGATTGAGCACGTGGGGCGACGGGCGCGCGTTCATCCTCGGTACCGAAGGCTACATCGAGTTGCGAAAATATGTCGATGTCGCGCGCGACCCGGAGGGCGATCAGCTCTACCTCGTGGATCACAAGGGCGAGCATCACATCCGCTGCCACGGCGAAGTGGGCTATCCGTTTTTCGGCCAGCTCATCCTCGACTGTCTGCGCCGCACCGAGAATGCGATGACCCAGGAGCACGCCTTCCGCGCCGCGGAGCTCTGCCTCACCGCGCAAGCGATGGCGACGCGGATCGAGTAGGAGCGCGGGCTTCCAGCCTGCAGTGCATGGACTGCAGGCAGGGATGCCTGCGGAACTACCGCAGGCTGGAAGCCTGTGCCACTACTGCAGCCGCGCGAAGACTTCCGCGGCGATTTGCTCCGGCTCACTCGCGTCGCCTTCGGCCTCGGCCGTTGCCGGTGGTTGCGATTCGTCGCTGGGAAAAAGGATCGCGCGCAGATGGAGCCGGTCGCCGCGCAAAGTGGTGAGCGCGCCGACCGGCATTCCGCAATCTCCGGCGAGCAGACGCTGCAGTTCGCGCTCGGCCCGGATGGCGAGATGTGTTTCGCGGTGATCGATCCTTTCCAAAATCGCCGAGACATCGGCACGGTCCGCGCGACTCTGCAGTGTGATCGCACCCTGCCCGATGGCCGGGAGCAAGCGGCCCGCGAGCGATTCGATGTGAAAGCGCGCGTCTTCAAATTCCAGCGCTCCGCCTCTGAGATCGAAGCCGAGCCGCTCCAGCCCTGCCTGCGCGAGCAGGATGCCGGCGACCCCGGCTGCCGCGGCGAGCTTACGCAATCGAGTCTGCACGTTGCCGCGCCAGTCCTCGATCGCGAGATCGGCCCGAAGCCAGCGCACTTGCCGCGCACGACGGACACTGCTGGTGCCGATGCGCGCGCCGAGTGGCAGAGCGTCGAAGCCTCCCGCGATTTTCGAGACGAGCACATCGGCCGTGGCCGCGCGTTCGAGCACCGCGGTCACGGCGAGGCCGGGCGGATTGTGGCCGGGCAGGTCTTTGAGCGAATGCACCGCGGCCTCGATCTCGCCACGGAGCAGCGCGTCTTCGAGCTCTTTGGTGAACAAACCTTTGCCGCCCGCCTCGCTCGCGCGGAGGAGGCTCAAGTCGAGCTTTTGATCGCCACGCGTGACAAAAATTTTTCTTTCCACCGCAAGCTCCGGGCACGCCCGCGCGAGCGCCTGCTCGGTGAGCGCCGCCTGCGCCAGCGCCAGCGCCGAGCCGCGGGTGCCGAGTCGAAAAACATTCACCCTAAAAGCTGCGTTGGGATCCACGGAATGCACGGGACACACGGAAGGGAAGAAGGTGGAGGCGGACGACGCGCTCACCCATTGGCTGGAGTCCGGGAGAATCGCAAACCTCCATTTTCCGTGTCCTTCTGTGTCTTCCGTGGACTGTCCATCCCCGTTCTTAGTTCACGGCTTCGCGCCCTCGGCCGCGCCGCCGCTCACCGTGTTGGAGTATTTCACCGCCGCCTGCCAGCCGCCCGCGAGCCATTGGCTGAACTCGACGACGTGCCGTTCGATGATTTGCTCGCACTCGGCAAGCTCCTGCCGGCGGATCGTCATCGAGCGATCCGCGATCGCTTGCAACGAGTCGATGTCGTACAAGTACACGCCGTCGAGATCGTTCACCGCCGGCTCGATGTCGCGCGGCACCGCGAGGTCGATGCAAAAGAGCGGACGGTCCCGGCGCTGCCGCATGATGGGCGCGAGCTTCTCCGCGGTGAGCACGGGATGCGGCGCGGCGGTCGAGCCGATGAGGATGTCCACGTCCTGAAACTCGCGCTGCCATTCATCGAAGTGGATCGCCTTGCCGCCCATCTTTTCCGCCAGCACCGCCGCGCGGTCGAAGCTGCGATTTGCCACGAAGATCGACTGCACGCCGCGCGCCTGGAGGGCGCCGGCGGTCAGCTCGCTCGTCTCGCCGGCGCCGAGGATCATCACGTGGCAATGCGCGAGTTTGCCGAAGATTTTCTCCGCGAGCTCCACCGCCACGCTGCCCACACTCACGCTGCCGCGCGTGATGTTCGTCTTGGTGCGCACTTCCTTGGCCACATTGAATGCGCGCTGGAAAAGCTTGTTGAGATGCCGCGCCGTCGCCCCGCCCGTCTGCGCGGCTTGATACGCCTTCTTCACCTGGCCGAGGATTTCCGTCTCGCCCAGCACCATCGACTCGAGCCCGCTCACCACGCGGAAGAGATGCCGGATGCTCTGCTGCGTGGAGTGTCGGAAAAATGCGCCGCCCTCTGGCGCCGCCACGCGCGCCGCCACGAAATCGCGCACCGCATCGAAGCCCGCCGGCACTTGTTCGGCAGCGGCGTAAAACTCGACGCGATTACATGTCGAGACGATCACCGCTTCACTCAAACCCGGCACCGCGCGAAGCAGCGCGGCAACCCCGCCGATCTCGGCATCGGGGATCGCGAATCGCTCGCGCAACTCCACGGGCGCCGTGCGATGGCTCAGGCCGAGGCAGAGGATTTCCATTTTCAAAAATTGACTACATCGCTCCCGATTCGCGGATGAAATTGAGCCCCGCCAGCGTGAGCAGCACCGCCGCAAAAGCGCCCACCGAAAGCCACGCCACGCGCCGCCCACTGATCTTGCGCCACCACCGCGCGCCGAGGATGAAGCCGTAAAGCACCCATACGCCGATGGACCAATACAGCGCCCCGCGATGCGCCTGCAGATTGCCCATCGCAAAGCCCGAAGCGATGCCGACCGTGAGCAGCGCGAAGCCCGCGGAGATGAGCCGCCCGTTCGCCGTGGCGAGATCGTGGATGGGCGGCAGATGGTAAAAGATCGAGTGGATGTGATGCGTCTTGAGCTGCCGCTCTTGCGCGAGAAACATCACGCCCGCCACGCAGGCCAGCGCAAACGCGCCGTAGGCCACCACCGAGATCGCCGCGTGCAATTCGAGCCACGGATTATGCGCCGTCTTCAACCGCGACGGCACGTCCTGCACGAGCAGCATCGCCGCGATTTGAAACAAGAACGCGAGTGGCGAAGTGAACGCGCCGAGCAGCGAGAGCCGGTAACCCGAGCCGATGGCGAGATAGAAGAGCACCATCGACCACGAGAGAAAGATGAGCACCTCGAAGAGATTGGTGAGCGGGCAGCGCCCGAGCGCATGGCCGCGCTGGGAGAGCCACATGGTCTGCAACACAAAGCCGCACAGGATCGAAAAAAAATTCAGCCGCGAAGGCCGATACACACGCGCTCCGAGAGCGTGCATGGTGTAGGCAAACCCAAAGAGGAAACAGAAAGTGGACGCGATGAGGAGGCGATCCATCGGAAGGCGAGCCGGGAGATATAGAGGCACGCGCCACATTAGGCAAACCCACGGGAGTAGCGGTGCCGCCTCCGGATGGCGGAGATGCCATGGAGGCCCGCAGTGCGAAGGCCTATTTCTTGCGCAGAACCTTGAGGGCCTTCTTGGGCTCCTCGACCCGCAGGATGAGCAGCCCGCTCTTATCGCCGGGGCTCGTGGCGAGGTAGGCGTATTGGATGTTGATCTTCGCCTCCGCGAGCCGCGCCGCGATCTTTCCGAGCGAGCCGGGCTTGTTGCTGTTTTCGATCATGAGCACCTTGCTCTCGAGCACGAGCACGCCGCGCTCTTCAAAAATCGTGAGCCCCGTCCGCGGATCGCTGAGGACCATGCGCACCACGGAATGATCGGCGGTGTCGGAGATGGTGAGCGCGTAGATATTGATGCGCGCCTTGGCCAGTTCGTCGCAAACCTTCGCGAGCGTGCCGGGCTTATTGTTGAGGAAGACGGAGAGTTGGGTGGCGATGGCGATGCTCATAATGAGCGCAGTGTGCGCACCCGCGGCTGCGCGCTCAATCTCCAACTGCCGGCGGAAAATATGGGCTGGAACGCGAGCGGACTGGGATTCATCTCCACGCGATGCCTTTTGCTCCGTCGCAACTCCGCCGTCAATTTGCCAGCGACAACTGGGCCGGCATCTGCCCCGAGGCGCTCGCGGCGATGCAGGAGGCAAATGCCGCGCACGCGCCGAGCTATGGCGCCGATCCTTGGACAGAAGAAGCCGCGCGGCTCATCGGCGAAATCTTCGAGACGGAGTGCGAAGTCTTCTTCGTCTTCAATGGCACCGCCGCCAATTCGCTCTCACTCGCGAGCATCTGCGATTCCTTTGAGAGCACGCTTTGTCACGAGCACGCACACATCGCCAACGATGAATGCGGCGCGCCCGGTTTTTTCGCGCAAGGCACCACGCTCGTGCCGCTGCCGGGGCTGCATGGAAAGTTGAGCGCGGCGGAGATCGAGCGGGCGGCCACGCGGCGCACCGATGTGCATTCGCCGATGCCGCGGGCCATCAGCCTCACGCAATCGACGGAACTTGGTACGGTTTATCTTCCCGAGGAAATCGCCGCCATCGGTGAAGCGGCGCGCCGGCTCGGGCTGCGGCTGCACATGGATGGCGCGCGCTTTGCCAACGCGGTCGCCGCCCTCGGCATCGCGCCGCGGCGCATAGCGGGGGAAGCGGGTATCGAGGTGCTCTCGCTCGGCGGCACGAAGAATGGCATGGCCTTTGGCGAAGCCATGGTCTTCTTCGATCGCGAACTCGCGCGGCGCTTCGATTTTCGCCGCAAGCAGAGTGGCCAGCTCGCGTCGAAGATGCGCTTCATCGCCGCGCAGTGGATCGGCCTGCTGCGCGATGGCGCATGGCTGCGCCACGCGGGTCATGCCAACGCGATGGCCGCGCAACTCGAGGCCGGATTGCGCACGATCGCGGGCATTGAGGTTCTTTATTCGCGCAACGCCAACGCCGTCTTCGCGAAACTGCCATCGCCGATCATCCAATGCTTGCGCGCAAAAGGCTGGGCCTTCTACACCGACGTGGGCCCCGGCGGCGCCGCGCGGCTCATGTGCTCGTGGGATACAAGGGTCGAGGATGTCGATGCCTTGCTCCGCGACGCAGCGCGGCGATGAAGCCGCCCCGAGAAGCGGCGACACTCCTGTCGCCGCGCAGGGCCGGCTCCCTGGCGGGGCGCTGAAAACTTTGATCACTCCCACGGCGGGGTCGAGGCGCGCAATTCCTCGAGCAGGGAGCGGGTGCGATGTCGGTCGGACCACGCCTCGATGTAAGGCCAGTCCAGCACTTCGCCTGAAACGGCGATCACGTCCCGCGCGTCGCTCCGATCCTTGTCTCGTCCCCATCGGACTTTCTGGATGACGACGTCTTCCGCCGTGGGAAGGAAGACGGTCTGTGCGAGTGTGGGATGCAGCAGCGGAACCCGGCGGCGGAAGCGTGCCTGGTGGTGAGCATCCTGACCAAGCAAGAATAGTTCGATATCGAATGGAATTTCCGGCACGTGCACGATCCAGCGCATGCTGCCGGTGATGGATTCGAAGGACATTTGCGGGTCCAGTTCGAACCCAGGTCCGAGGCGATCCATGATCTCCCACGGATCGCGCCCTCCCATTTCCAGCACGAAGTCTGCATCTTTCGAAGTGCGGGGGATACCATAGGCGCTGCTGGCTAGCGAACCGGTGAGCAGGTAGGCGATTCCGCAGGCGTCCACCGCGTTCACCACGGCGCGCGTGGCCTCCACTGCATTCACGTCGCTGGCTCCACGGGTCGGAAGATGCCGGCATCGCTCACTTGCCGGAGCCGTCGCAGCCTCGCTTGGAAGATGCGATGCACTTCCGTTTCGTCGGCGTGCGGAAATTGCGACCGGATGCCAGCGCGCATCGTGGTCCACACCTCATCGAGCATCTCCAACGCATCGGTGAGCCGCTCGACGGGAGTCAGTGCCCGCGCCCGCCGCACTCGATCACGATAGATGGCATCGGCCTGGTCTTTGAACTCCGGGTTCATCGTCAGCGAGCATACGGAGGCAGCGGTGGAAAGCGAGCATGGGCTCGGCGCGCCGGTCGGTGAAAATTCTTTGTAACGAACGGCGTCGGAGACCGTATCCGCGATCCGACGCATCCGACAGTGCGATCCAACCAGGCGACATGCAGAGGACACGCCCGAGCGAATCTTCCCACCACTCGTTGCCGCGGGGACGACGTTGGCGTCGAGCCGGGGACGATTTAAGGTCACGCCACATTTCCATGAATGCTTCGCCGCGAAAAATAGCGTGCATCGTCTTCGACGAATTCCACAGCGAGAGCTGGTCGGTGTCGGCGGAGCGCGCCCGCGAGATGCAGCCAGAAGATCCGGCCAACGCCTCGTATCAAGGCGCCGCAGACTCGCTGGCCGCACGCGACTTCATCGTCGAGCGCAACATCGCTGCGCCGCTCAGTGCCGAACTGCTCGAAGGCGTGGCGGTGCTCGCGTTGCTGCATCCGTGCGATCCGCGGTGGGAGCGCACGACTTCGCGGCATTCGCCCGCGCTTTCGCCGGACGAGATCGAAGCGGTGCTCGCTTTTGTGCGCGCGGGCGGCGGGCTGCTGGTGATCTCGGAATACGAGCACGACAAGTATGGCGACAATCTCAACGAGCTGCTCGCGCCCGCCGGCATTCGCATCGAGAACGGGAAGGTCTTCGATCGCACGGCCCACGCGCACGACAATCCGGAGTGGATCGTCGCCGAGCCCGCTGTCGATTCGCCGCTCGCACACCTTGCGGCGCGCGCGTGTTTCTACCGCGCTGGGTGGTTGAAGGTGGAAGGCGGCGCGGCCATCGCGTGGCAGGCTTCGGAGCGGGCGCATCCGGCGGAAGCGGGCGTGATCGCGCTCGGGCGGTTCGGCGCGGGGCGCGTGGCGGTGGTCGCGGATTCCGTGCTCTTTGGAGACGAAAGATTCGCGGCGCACGATCATCGGTGGCTTTGGATCAATCTCGTGTACTGGCTTGCGGCGCCGAAGGTGACACAGGCCTCCGGCCTGTGCGAACAGGCCGGAGGCCTGTGTCGCGCTTCGTGGCCCGCGCTCAAATCGCAGATCGACGCGCTGCGTCTCCTGCAGCAGCGCGACGGCAGCGTCACTTTTCCACATCACGCGGAAGCTGCTCGTCTCGTGGGCGAAATCCTCCCGACGCTCGCTGCGTTCCTTCCGCACCTCCCACATCAGGCCGAGTATCTCGAAGCACTGCACGCCGACTTCCGCGCATGGACCGGGACTGGTTTCGCCAAGCCCGACTTTGCCGCATCCCTCGATGCCTTCCGCCCCGAGCGCCATCGCCGCGACGGCATCGAGCACCTGGTCGTCTTCCCGCTCTACACGCCCAACGCCTCGAGCGACACGCGCTTTGAAGCGCTGCTGATGCGCACTCCGTGGCCTGCCTGGCTCGCGCAGCTCGAGCGCACCCAATACCACAACGCGAAATTCGTCCCCGGCCATTTCGTCGGTTTTACGCGCGGCTACGACAGCGAATGCGCCGTGCTTTTTCCCGAGACCGTCTCCGTGGCGGCGCGGGCCACAAATCACTTCGCCGTCATCTTCTGCGACCGTGAAGCGCGCCGGCTCCAAGCCTGCGCCACGCGCGCCGCCGCCGCGGTGCGGCTCGAGCTTTTTCCCGAGCTCGAATGCTGGCTCGGCTCCATGCCGCTGATGCTCGACACGATGGCGCTGTGGGATCTCATCCACGACGCTTCGCACAGCCTCGGCGAACTGCCGTTCGATCCCTTCATGATCCGCCAGCGCGCGCCGTTCTGGATGTACGGGCTCGAGGAATTGCGCGTTGATCTGCGCACCTTCGGGGAAGCGGTGCGGCTCGCCGACTCGGGCTTCCCGTTCGCGCGTTACGTGTGCTGGGCCATCGTGCTCGACCGCATCTTCCGCTTCCCCATCACCGGCTCGCGCGTGCGCAACTACGATGCGCTCGGCGGCCAGCTTCTCTTCGCTTACTTGCATCAAAAAGACGTGCTCGTGTGGAGCGACAATCGTCTCACGATCCGCTGGGATGCCCTGCCAGAGGCCGTCGCCGGGTTGCGCGACGAATTGCGCGCCCTCTACAAACTCGCCGCCGACTGCTCGCGGCTCACCTTCTGGCTGAGCGCGCACGACCTCATCTCACGCCATCTCCGGCCCAACGTGGCCTCGCGCTGGAGAGCTGGCGCGCGCGAGATCACCGACGAAAGCGATCCAAAGAAATGGATCGCGCTGGTGCACGACGACGAGTTCCCGCTGGGAAGTTTCCACCTTAATCTCCAGCGCAACCTCATGTAGCGGCGGAGCGCCGCCGTCCTCGTGCGGCATCTAAACAATCATTGGTTGCAGAGCCGCAGGGGCACGGCGGCGCTCCAAAGAATTCCTGAACTTTTTTCCAGCAAAGCGGCGGATCGCGGGTTAAGTAACGCGGAACCCTCAGAAACAAAAATCACATGTTCGGAAACAAATCGAAAAAGAAAGCCGTGTGGGTGCAGAGCGCCCTCGAACGTTACGAGCGCCCGCTCCTTCAATACGCGATGAGCATCGTCGGAGAACTCGAGCGCGCCCGCGATGTCGTGCAGGAAACTTTTATGCGCCTGCACAATCAGGAGCAGGAATCCATCGAAGGCCATCTCTCGCAGTGGCTCTTCACCGTGTGCCGCAATTGCGCGCTCAAGAGCCTCAAGAAAGAAGACCGTTACATCTACGTCGAAGCGCAGGAATTTGAGCAGAAGAAATGCGACTCGCTCACGCCGCTCATGGAGCTTGAGCGCAAGGAGCGCGTCGAGCGGCTTATGGAGCTCGTGAAGGAGCTGCCCAAGAACCAGCACGAAGTCGTCCGCCTGCGCTTTTACCATCACCATTCTTACCAGGAGATCAGCGAGATCACGGGCTTGAGCGTCGGCAACGTCGGCTTCCTGCTCAATGCCGCGATGCGCAATCTGCGCGGAAAACTCGATCGCGACGACAAGGACGAAAAGATCATCTATCTCACCAAAGGAGCAGCTTAAAAATTATGCGCGGAAACATCAGCGACCAGGATCTCACCGATTACGCCCTCAACGAATTGCAGCCCGAGGAGCGGCTCTACATGGAGTCGATGCTCGCGGTGTCTGAGGAGTGCCGCCACGATGTGTATGGGATGATCGACATCTCCCAAACGCTCGAGGAGGGCTTCGAAGCGGAGGCGCACCATGTGGTGTCCCTGACGCTCACATCCGAGCAACGGGAGCGCCTGCTCGATGTGCGGATGCCAAATCGCTGGTTGCAAACGACGGCCGCGGGCCTCGCGGCTGCGGCGTGTGCGGCATTTGCCGTCACTCATCCCGGGCTGTGGCAGGGGAGGAGCCCAGCGGTGCAAGTCGCGCAGCAGGTTTCCACGAATGTCTCCCATTACGTCGCCGAAGCGGTGAGCACCACAGTCTCCGCCGTGAGCGCCACCGAAGGCGACGAGGGCGCCACCAAGCTCGGCACCTTCCAAAAGCTCGCGGAAGATCCGGCCCTCAAGAAATGGTTCTCGACCGACTGGCTTGCGCCAGAATTTGCCACACCGCAAGGCCCGTGGGCGCAGCCGCCCGCCACTTGGGAGCCGCCGCAAGTGCTGCTCGACATGCCGTAAGTCCGCGCCAGCCGGGGCGGTACCGCTCTTTTATCCAACGCCGTTCGCCGCAGTCTCCGTCGAACGGCGTTGTTCTTTTTGCGGACAAGAGACTGCGATGCGTGGGAACAATTAAGCGTTGAGCGCGCTCCGCCTTCCCTTCATTGAGTACGCTCCGCGGCAAGGTCCACGCAGAGCGCACACAAAAGTGGAAACGAGGCGGAAACCAACTCTCAACTCTCAACTCCCCGTCCGTGACTCCCCTCATCCGAAAGCTTCTGGGCATGAACTGGCTCCTGGTCGCCGCGATGCTCACCCTGTCGATCCTCGGTATCGTCGCCGTTTATAGCGCCTCGGCGTTTCGTACGGAGGATTACTGGCACAAGCAATCGGTGTGGGTCGGCGGCGGGCTGGTGCTTTTTTTGATCACGAGCCTCATCGACTATCGCTGGGTAAAGTGGATCGCGCTGCCGATGTATCTCTCGAGCATCGCCTTTATCCTGCTCACCTACACGAGTCTCGGCGAAGAGCACGGCGGCGCGAAGTGCTGGCTGCGGCTGCCGGGAGTCGGCACTTTTCAGCCTTCGCAGATGGCCGTAATCGCGGGGGTGCTCACCGTGGGACTCTTCCTGAGCCAGTTTCGTCGGCTGCATCCGATGCTCAAGCTCGTGCTCACCGCGGCGATCATCGGCGGACCCATGGTGCTCATCCTGAAGCAACCCGATGTGGGCATGACGCTGGTGTGGGTGCCCACCATCATGGCCATGCTTTTCCTCGGCGGCATCCCAAAGCGTTACCTCATCGCGATCTGTCTCATCGGTTTCGCCATGATGCCGCTGCTCATTAACTTTGTGCTAAAAAGCTACCAGCGCGCGCGCATCATCGCCTTCGTCGATCCGAGCGTCGATCCGCTCGGTTCGGCGTGGGCCATCAATCAATCGCTCATCGCCATCGGCTCCGGCGGCTTTGTGGGAAAGGGTTTCATGGCGGCCAACACGCAAGTCGAGCAAGGGTTCATTCCCGGCACCACGGTGCATACGGATTACATCTTCACGGCCATCAGCGAACAGTTCGGCTTCATGGGCGGCGCGGTGCTCATTGCGCTCTTCGCCGTGCTCCTGCTTTCGATGTTGCTCACGGCGCACCAGTCCTCGGATGAACTCGGCCTGCTCATCACGGTCGGATTCGCGACCCAGATCTTTTTCCACGTGTTTCAAAATGTGGGCATGACGGTGGGGCTCATGCCCATCACCGGCTTGCCGCTGCCCTTGATCAGCTACGGCGGCACGTTTCTGGTGATGGTAATGTTCGGCTTGGGGCTGGCGAACAGTGTGTGGATTCACCGCAAAGCGCTGTGAGGGGATAGTTGGAGCCGCCGAAGTGAGAGCGTGCTCAACTTCCCTCCATCCTCATGCGCACGTATTCTTCGCGGCTCATTTTCAGGTAGAAAAAAGTCTCGCCGGGCTTCGCGACGTCGTCGTCTTTCGGGAGCCTGCCGTGGTAGGTGTAGATCGAAAAGCCGGTCGCGTCGTCCCGGCCCGCGCGACGCATCTGCGAATCGCGAAATGTGTACCTCCTAGCGCTCACGGGATGCAACGGCTGGCCGTGGAGCGTCGCCGCCAGCGTGGTGAAATACGCCGCATCGCCGACGGCGGTGGGCTCGTCGAAGCGCTCGAGTTGCGCGCGGCGCGAGCGATCGAATGCAGCGAAGCCCAGCATCAGCGCGAGCCCGGCGAGCAGCGCGCAGCCCAGCAGGATGGCCGGCCGCTGGCCGAAGATCGCAGGTGGACGATCGGAAGGGGTCGCTTTCAAGGTCGAGAATCCAGAGGAAAGGAAAATGGGGAATCGAACGAAACGCGACAGCCTTTCTTTTTGAAATTTGGAAATTCCGCCCTGCGCGTCTCGGAGCGCCGAGAGGTTTGCTGTCGCTCAACTCCGCGAGGCGATGACCGTGAGCAGCGCCACCACGCTCGCGCCGATGCCGAGCCACAGCAGCAGCGAGCGGCGGAGTTGCACGCGATCTTCTCGCGCACTCGCCGCGGCCGATGCTGCCACGGCGTACTCGGTTTCCTGGATCGCAAATCGCCGTTTGCGCACTTCGTCGAGCGCGTGCGGCTGGTTCACCGGCGCCACATTGCTGTCGGCCAGCACCCGGCCCACCTCGCGGTAGGGATTGGCCTTGTCGCCTTCGAGAGATTTGAAGCGCTTCTCAAAGGCCGCGCGCTGCCTCTCGAGTTGCCGGAGTTTTTCCGCGCACGCGTCGTCGGCTGTCTTGAATTTTTCCTTGTGTTCGCGCTCGACTTTTTCCAGCGCATCGAGCGCTTCGCGTTCGCGTTCGAGTTGCATCTCGAGGGCGCGAATCTCCGTGACGGCCCGCAGGTGCAGCATCCGCAGATCGTTTTTTTCATTTGGAATCGCGACGGCCCGTTCGCGCAGGCGCAGCAGCTCCGCCTTCATTTGCGGAGTCTGCCGCTCGGTGATGAGGAGCTGAGAATGAAGCCGCTGCACCTCGCGCAACTCGCGGTCGAGCTGCGGGATTTTTTTTTGAAACGTCGGCTCGATCCGTCGCTTGGCCGCGAGCTGATGCTCGATCTGCGGATGCTTGGAAAGAATCTGCCGGCGCTGCTCGTCGATGCCGGCGCACGCCGCCTCGTGCTGCTTGCGCGAGGCATCGCATTCCGCGGCGAGTGCGCGCAACGACTGGCCGACCGCGGCGCTCTCATTCATCGCCTGCGTCTGCTGCCGTTCGAAGTCGATGATGCGGCGCACCTGGGCCTGCGTGGCAGTATCGAATTCCGCCTGCTCCCAACCAAGCAGGCCGAGCGTGGTCTCGGATGCGGCGAGCCGGCGGCGCTGCGCGAGGAGCCGTAGCCGGAGCCATTGCCGGCCCAGGATTCGGGAGAGCTCCCGCAGCCCTGGCGCGAAGTATTCCACCGGTCGTGCTAGTCGCTTACAGGAAGATCCCGAAAAGCGCAAAAATTCGATAGTTCATCAAATTCGTCTTCGTCTTCGTTTTCTTCGCGCTCTTCCTGTGAGGGAAATTATCTTCCTCGTCAGTCTTCCGGCGTGCTGGCGAGCTTGGCAAGGATGCTGAAGTCTTCGAGCGTGGTGGTGTCGCCCACTATTGCCTGGCCCGCGGCGATCTGCTTGAGCAGGCGGCGCATGATTTTCCCCGAGCGCGTCTTGGGCAGCGATTCGGCAAAGCGGATGTCGTCGGGCGTGGCCACGGGGCCGATGACGGTGCGCACATGTTTGCGCAGTTCTTCGCGCAAGGCGGGCGTGGCCTCGATGCCTTGCTTGACGGTGACGAAGCACACCACGGCCTGTCCTTTCAACTCATCGGGACGCCCGACCACCGCAGCCTCCGCCACCGCGGGATGCGAGACCAGCGCGCCTTCCACTTCGGCAGTGCCGAGGCGATGGCCGGCCACGTTGAGCACGTCGTCGATGCGGCCGACGATGAAAAAGTTTCCGTCCTTGTCGCGGCGCGCGCCGTCACCAGCGAAATACATGCCCTTGAATTCGCTCCAGTAAGTCTGCTTGTAGCGCGCTTTGTCGCCCCAGATGGAGCGCAGCATCGAAGGCCACGGTTTGCGGATCACGAGCTTGCCGGTCACGTCGGGCGCGCATTCCTTTCCGTTATCATCCACCACCGCGGCATCCACGCCGAAGAAGGGCAGCGTGGCGGTGCCGGGCTTGGTGGGCGTGGCGCCGGGCAGCGGCGTGATCATGTGCCCGCCGGTCTCCGTCTGCCACCAGGTATCGACGATGGGGCAGCGCTCGCCACCGATGACGCGGTGATACCACATCCAGGCCTCGGGATTGATGGGCTCGCCCACCGTGCCGAGCAGCCGCAGCGAGGAAAGGTCGTATTTCTTCGGCCACCGATCGCCCCACTTGATGAATGCGCGAATGGCCGTTGGCGCGGTGTAGAGCACCGACACGCCGAGATCCTCGATGATCTTCCAAAACCGGCCTTCGTCGGGCCAGTTGGGCGCGCCTTCATACATCACCGCGGTCACACCCATCGCGAGCGGCCCATAGACCACGTAGGTATGGCCCGTGACCCAGCCGATGTCGGCCGTGCACCAATAAAGATCCTCGTCCCGCAGATCGAAGACGTACTTGCACGAAGCGACCGCGCCGACCAGGTAGCCCCCCGTGGTGTGCAGGATGCCCTTGGGTTTTCCGGTCGAGCCGCTGGTGTAGAGGATGAAGAGCGGATGCTCGCTGTCGAGCGGCACGGGAGGGCAATCGGCGTCCACATATTCCAGTTCGCGATGCCACCAGAAGTCGCGCCCTTCCTCGATGTGGACGTCATTTCCCGCGCGGCGGAAAACGATGACCGTCTTCACCGGATGCCCGCCGCCCTCGAGCGCCCGGTCCACGTTGGCCTTGAGCGGCACCACCGCGCCGCGCCGGTAGCCGCCATCGGCGCTGATGACCGCGACCGCGCCGCTGTCGAGCACGCGATCCTTGATGGACTCCGCGCTGAATCCGCCGAAGACGACGGAGTGCACGATGCCGAGCCGCGCGCACGCGAGCATGGCGATGGCCGCCTCCGGGATCATAGGCATGTAAATGAGCACGCGCTCGCCGCGCTTGATTTTGTGCCGCTTGAGCACATTGGCAAAGCGGCACACTTCGCGGTGCAACTG
Source organism: Chthoniobacterales bacterium (assembly GCA_038238555.1). Taxonomy (GTDB): domain Bacteria; phylum Verrucomicrobiota; class Verrucomicrobiia; order Chthoniobacterales; family Chthoniobacteraceae; genus JANNXQ01. The sequence continues at coordinate 25,537 of JBBRXP010000045.1, forward strand.
CTGGAAGGTCAGCACGCGCCGCTCGCCCGGCTCGCCTTCCCAGATGAGCGCCGCCTTATTGTGCCGCGCCGTGCCGAGGTGCCGGTCGAGGCAGTTCTCCGAGACGTTGAGCCGCGCGCCCACGAACCACTTTGCGAAGGGCGCCTTCCAGTCGAGCACCTTCGACCATTTCTTGTTCCAGAGAAGATCGCCCGCCTCGCGCGCCCAAAATTTTTCCGGCCGCCGCACCGACTCGAGCCACATTTCCCGATACTGCGCCAGCGACTGCACGCGCGCTTTCTTCGAGAAATCCTTCGACGGCTTGAAGACGCGATTTTCGACGAGGTGGGACTCGGTATTCTTGATCATTGGGTGAATGGGAAAAATGTCCGCCTTCCGTAGCCGGGTCGGTCGCGAGGGGCAACGCAAACTCTATCGCATCGTGGCGAGGTGAATCATTCCCGCGAAATCACTCCTGCCTTTTCCAGCGGATGCAAGCCGTGCTGCGAGAGCGCGGGCGCTTCCTTGCCGGGAAACATCTTGCCGGGATTGGCGATGCCGTGCGGGTCGAAGGCGGCGCGGATGCGGGCCATGCAGTCGATCTCGTCGGCCGTGAACATGTCGGCGAGGTAGTCGCGCTTTTCCATCCCGATGCCGTGTTCGCCGGTGATCGAGCCGCCCATCTCGACGCACATTTTCAAGATGCGGCCCGCGAGTTTTTCCGCGCGTTCGAGAGCGCCGGGTTCGCGGCCGTCGTAGAGGATGAGCGGGTGAAGGTTGCCATCGCCGGCGTGGAAGACGTTCGCGCAACGCACGCCGGACTCGCGCGCCATTTCGCCGATGCGCCGCAAAGCCTCTCCCAGCCTGCGTCGCGGGACCACGCCATCCTGCACGATGAAGTCCGGCGACAAGCGGCCGACGGCGCTGAAGGCGCTCTTGCGGCCTTTCCAAATCGCGGCGCGCTCCTCGGCGTCCCGCGCGACGCGCACTTCCACCGGGCTGCTCGCGGCGAGGATCGAGTTGAGCCGCACGCGCTCGGCGGCGACGACTTCGCGTGGGCCTTCGAGTTCCACGATGAGCACTGCGGCACAGCCCGCGGGATATTCCGCGTGCACCGCGGCCACTGCCGCTTCGAGGGCGAGGGCGTCCATGATCTCCATGGCGCCGGGAAGCAATCCGCTCGCGATGACCGCTGACACTGCATCGCCAGCCTGCTCGAGCGAACGGTAACCGGCGAGAGCGGTGTGGAAGCATTCGGCGCGTGGAAGCAATTGCAGCGTGATCTCGAGCGCGATGCCGAAGAGTCCCTCGCTGCCAACGAAGAGGCCGCACCAATCCGGGCCGATCTGTTCGCGGCTCGCGCCGCCCCATTCCACCACCTCGCCGGTGGCGAGCACGGCTTTGATGCCGAGGACGTGATTGGAAGTCATCCCGTACTTCAGGCAATGCGCGCCGCCGGAATTGAAGGCGACATTTCCGCCGATGGTGCAGATGGATTGCGAGGAAGGATCGGGCGCGAAGTGCAGCCCGTGCGGCGCGGCAGCGAGCGTGACCGCGGTATTGACCACGCCCGGTTCGACGACTGCGATGCGCTCCGCCGGATCGAGCCGCAGGATGCGATCGAGCCGGTTGAGCGCGATGACGATGCCGCCCGCCACCGGCAGCGAACCCCCGGAGAGGCTCGTGCCACTTCCACGCGCGACAAATGGCAGCCGCAACTCATTGCACAGACGAACAAGCGCGATGACTTCCTCCTGCGTCTCCGGCACCGCGACCGCGAGAGGCGTGGCGCGAAATGCGGTGAGCCCGTCACTTTCATAAGCCGCGAGTTGCACCGGCGCGCGGAGCAGGCGCGCAGGCGGGAGCAAAGCGGCCAGGCGATCGAGGGTGGCGGACATCGCCAGGAAGTTATCGCAGGATTTCCCGCAGCGCGGCGAGGACGAGATCGACATTGCGCACCGTGGCGCCGTGACCCATGAGGCCGATGCGCCAGGCTTTGCCGGCCATGACGCCGAGGCCGGCGCCGATCTCGATTCCGTATTCTTCGAGAAGGCGGCGGCGCACGGTGGCATCGTCGGTGCCGGCGGGGATGTGGAGGCAGTTGAGCGTGTGAAGGGAATGCGTGGGGACGTATCCGATGCCCATCGCTTCGAGTCCGGCGCGCAGGCGGCGGTGCATCTGCGCGTGACGTTCAATGCGCGCGTCGAGTCCTTCTTCGAGCACGATGGCGAGCGCTTCGTGCAGCGCGTAGGTCATGTTGATCGGCGCGGTGTGGTGATAGACGCGACCTCCTCCTCCGCCGCCGGTGTAGTATTTGCGCAGCATCGAAACGTCGAGATACCAGCTCTGCACTTTTGTTTTGCGCGAATCCATTGCAGCCAGCGCCCGGTCGCCGAAACTCACGGGCGCAAGGCCGGGCGGGCAACCGAGGCATTTCTGCGTGCCGCTGTAGATGGCGTCGATGCCCCACTCATCGACCGCCAGCTCATGGCCGGCGAGCGAGGTGACGGCATCGACGACGAAGAGCGCTCCTTTTTCCCGGCACAGATCGCCGAGACCCTCGAGCGGCTGATGCGCGCCGGTGCTGGTCTCGGCGTGGACGAGCGCAGCAAGCTTTGCCTTTGGATGCGCCTCGAGCGCGGCGGCGAATTTCTCGCGCGGGATGACTTCGCCCCAAGGCGCCTCGACCGCATGGACCGTGGCGCCGCAGCGTTCCATCACGTCTTTCATCCGCGCGCCGAAGACGCCGTTGACGCAGACGATGGCTTCGTCGCCGGGCTCGAGCAGATTGGTGGCGATGCACTCCATGCCGGCCATGCCCGTTCCGCTCACGGGAAAAGTGAGCGCGTTCTTGGTGCGGAAAATCTGCCGCAGCATCGCGCACGTCTCGTCCATGATGGCGAGATATTGCGGATCGAGATGGCCAAGCGTCGGCGCGGCCATGGCACGGAGCACGCGCGAAGATACGGGGCTCGGGCCGGGGCCCATGAGGAGGCGTTCGGCGGGGTGCATGGGAGGGGCGGAAGTCATGCGCGAAGAGATGCACCGCGCGCGATGCAGAGGCGAGCGGGAATCGCGACGGTTGCGCCACCGGGCGCGCGCTGGCACAATGCCCGCATGGAAAAAGCCACCCTCGAACAGCAGCGCGAATGGGTTCGCATCTGGAAAGAAACCGGCCCGCTTCTCGAGCAGTTCAAGAAAGAGGAATTGCGCGCGGCCGAGATCAAAGAATCGCCGGAAATCCTCACCCGACTCTAGCGCGTGCCGGATGAGAATCTCGACTGAGCGCCGTTACGGCCCGCAGCTTTCCACGACCCAGCGCAGATACGCGGGCAGGCCCTCGCTCACGCGCAGGCTCACGATCTCCGGCACCTCGTAGGGATGCAGTGCGCGGATGCGGGCCTCCACTTCCGGATACTTCGCGCGCGTCGTTTTCAACATCAGGAGCACCTCGCCCGCAGTCTCGACTTTTCCTTCCCAGCGATAGATCGACTCGATGGCCGGGATGAGGTTCGCGCACGCGGCGAGCTTTTCTTCGACGAGCACACTCGCGGCGCTCCGAGCCTTTTCGAGATCGGGCCACGCGGTGAAGAGGATGAGCACTTCTTCGGACATGCCGGCAAAGTATTCGCCCGCCACCCGCTGGCCAGATCAGGTACTGCGCGCAAATCGCCAAGCCGGCGAGCTTGGTGCGCGCCGCCGCTACGCGGCACCCGCGAGACCCACGGCCCTGTTGTCCTCGGCGAGTTCGCGCCACGTTTCCAAGCGATCCTCGAGCCCGAGCCGGGCGAGATACTCGGTGTCTGCTTCCGCGTGCACCGTCTTGATGGCCGGCTGGCTCATCTGATTTTCCATCCAGCTCGCAAAGTGCACGGCGGTCAGCGGGCTGAAAGTTTTCATCACCGTGCGGCTCGGCGCGTGGTGCAGCGCGATGGCCTCGACGATCGAGATCGGCAGCCCCCAGAGCCCGAGCAGATACGCGCCCACCTCGGCATGCGTGACGCCGAAGATTTCGCGTTCCGCCTCCACCAGCGGCACGCAGCGTTCCCGCGCCAGCGCGATGGCTTGCGCATACCGCGCCGGGTCGCCGGAGACCAGCATCACCTTGCCGACATCGTGCAACATGCCGGCCACGTAAGCCTCCTCCATCGCGGTGTCGCCGGCGCGTTCCGACTTGCAGATCTTCTGCGCGATCTGTCCCGTGGCGATGCTGTGATTCCACACGCGCGCGAGATTAAAACTCCCCACCCGCGCCTGATCGAAGCACGAGAAGACGTGCACCGAGAGCGCGAGGGAGCGCACCTTTTGCACCCCGAGATACTGCACCGCTTCCGCCGGATTAGTGACGCGCCGCCGGATGCCGAAGAAGGCCGAATTGACCAACTGCAAGATCTTCGCCGTCATGCCCGGATCCTGCGCGACGATGCCGCCGATCTCGGCGAGCGAAGCGTCCGGCGAATCCATCGCCCGCATGATGCGGAAGTAAAGCGAGGGCAGGCTGGGCACGCTGTAGTTCTGCGCCAGGAGCGCCTTGATCTTCTCGTCGATGGCGCCGTTCTCGACCGCGCACACCCGCCAGATCGTGGACCGGAGCGCATTGGAATCGAAAGGCTTCGAGAGGAATTGGTGCGTCACCTTCAGCTCACTCGCCGCCTCTTCCTGGTCAGCCTGGTCCGCGACGACGAGCCGCGAAGTCTGCGGATAGCGCTTCGAGACTTCGCGGAAAAGGTCCACGCCCGTCATCCCCGAGAGGTGCAACTCCGAGACCACGACATCGAAAGGAGCCTGCTCCATGAGCTGGAGCGCCTCCTCCGCGCCGCTGGCAAAGGCGATGTCCCACGCCGCCTCTTCGCTTTCAAAAAGCAGCCGGTACATGTCCAGGAGCAACGGCTCGTCATCGACGAATAGGATGCGTTTCTTTGTCTGCATTTCGAGACTAGCGGCACGAGCGTGGGAGCTAGTGGAGTGCCACTGGGGAAAGCTGAGCATTGAGTTGCGTCCATCGCTCGACACTCACGAATTGCATTTGACCGCGGCGGACACGGTCCATTGAATCGGCGCCCTTCACGCCATGGATATTCTGTCCCCGTCTCCCGCCCGCCGGCACTTTCTCAAGACCATCGTCGCTGCCGGCGCGGCCTCGCTGGGCTGCCCGCTCCTGGCCGCGGGGCCGGAGCCGAAGATCAAGGTCGGCATGGATAACTTCGCGGTGCGCGCGCTGGGTTGGAAGGCGCCGCAACTCATCGACTTTGCGGCGTCCATCCGGTGCGACACGCTCTTCATCTCGGACCTCGATGCTTACGAAAGTCTCGAGGAGCCTTATCTGCGCGACATCAAGGCAAAGGCGGATGCCGCGGGGCTGGCGCTCTACGTGGGATCGTGGAGCATTTGTCCGACATCGAATGTTTTCAAAAACAAGTGGGGCACCGCCGGGGAGCACATCGCCCTCGGCCTGCGCGTGGCCCGGGCGCTCGGCTCGCCGGTCTTCCGCGCCGTGCTCGGCAATATGGCCGATCGCAAGAGCGAGGGGGGCATCCGCGCGCGCATCGCCGACACGGTGAAAGTGCTCAAGGCTTCGCGCAGCCGGGTGCTCGATTCGGGAATCAAACTCTCGATCGAAAATCACGGCGGCGACATGCACTCGTGGGAACTGGTGGATTTGGTCGAAGAGGCCGGGCCGGATTTCGTGGGCGTGAACATCGACTCCGGCAATGCCGCATGGACGCTCGAAGATCCGCACGACGTGCTCGAAAATCTCGGCAAGTTCACGAACTGTTCGAGCCTGCGCGACGAGATGATCTGGGAGACGCCCGACGGCGCCGCCGTGCAATGGACCGCGGTCGGCGAGGGCCTCATCGACTGGCCGCGATACGTCGCGCGCTGGCGGCAGCTCTGCCCCGCGGTGCCCATTCAGATCGAGACAATCTCAGGCTCGCTGAAGATGTTCCCTTACAAGACGGAAGAATTCTGGAAGCACTACGACAAGCATCCCGAAGCCCTCGCGCACTTCGAGGCGCTGGCAAAAAAAGGGCACGCGCTCGAACCCATCAAGCTCGCGCCCGGCGCGGACAAGGAGTTTCAGAAGTCGGAGATCACGCGCTCGATCAAGTATCTGCGCGAGACGCTCGGGCTGGGAGAGAAGGGTTGACCTACTGAGATGCGTAGCGCGGTATGCGTAGCGCGGACGCCCTCGTCCGCAGATGTCTTGCGGACGCCTCGCCCGCCGATTTCTGGCACACCAAAACGGTGACCCGGTGGGCAGGTCGAGGCCGTCGGGCGAGGCGCCCGTCGGACAAATGCGGACGGGGCGTCCGCGCTACGCGCTCGGCCGCGCCACTGCATTGATACGGCTAAGATACGCCCAACGAAACCAAATGATCCGACATGAAAGATACCGCTTACAAAATCATCATGTATTGGGCAAGACCGACGGGATATTTGTCGTCGAAGGTGCCGGAACTCGCCGGTTGCATGGCCCGCGGCGTCACACGAGCCGCCGCGGTGAGAAAAGCGGAAGCCGCCATCGACAGTTGGATTCAGATCGCGCGTGAAGATGCACTGTCGATCCCTGAACCTCGCGGAAAGCCGATGCCTGCCTGAGGCCCGGCCGCCTTCAACTTCCCCGCCCCGGCCCGTCCTTCACACAGCGGAATCCAGTATTTTGCAGGCCCGTATCCGGCGCAGTCTTCATGCGGGCCGAGGGACGGTAACCGCGGCAGTAGTTATCGCTGCACATCCAGGAGCCGCCGCGTGTTACTTTCTTCCACGCGCCCGGCTCATCGGAATCATAGCTATCCGCCGGGCCTTGCGGATTGTGGCGCGCTTCACGATCAGAACTCTTCGCGATCGCGGCGTAGTAGTCGGGCCGGTACCAGTCGTTGACGATCTCCCACACATTGCCAGCCATGTCGTAGAGACCGTAGCCATTCGGCGGGAAGCTAGCCACCGGCGCGATGCCATCGAAGCCATCCTCGACTCGACGTTCTTCCGGAAAGTGACCTTGCCAGATATTCGCCAGCCAGCGGCCGCCAGGCTTCATCTCATTGCCCCACATAAAGGACTGCGAGATCAGCCCGCCGCGCGCCGCATATTCCCACTCCGCCTCGGTGGGAAGACGTTTGCCCGCCCACTTGCAGAAGGCCATGGCGTCCTCGTAACACACATGCACCACGGGATGTTTCTCCTTTCCAGCAAGGTTCGAATCCGGGCCGGAGGGATGCCGCCAGTTAGCCCCGATCACCGGCTCCCACCATTGATAAGCGCTATCGACTTTCTCCCCCGGCTGCGGAGCGCGATAGCAGAGCGAGGCGGACTTCCCCTCAAACTCCGGCAACAGTCCCGGCGTGGTCTTGGCACTAAGTGGACGCTCCGCCACGGTAAGGTAACCCGTGGCATCGGCGAACTTCGTGAACTGTTCATTAGTGACCTCCGTCTTATCGATCCAGAATCCATCGAGCTTCACATCGTGCAGCGGCAACTCATCCCACGGCACATCGGCACCCACGCCGCCCATCGTGAAGGTGCCCGGCGGAATCCAAACCATATCGCCCTGCGACACCCCGGCACTGGCGACACGCGTCGCATCCCGTTCGCGCCGGATGCGCAGCGCTTCCCGGCTCACGGCAAATGCGCCGATCAAGATGAATGCGGCCAGCAAGCCGCCGACGATGAGGGCCGAGCGCGTGGCGGGTTTCACGGAATGGGTTTTATTACTCACGGTGTACGGTTACTCCACCATCGATCGCTTATCACGGAGAATACTCCAGTCGGAGCCGGATAAAGCGGGATCCGCCGGAAGTAAGATCGCGCGCGAGCACACTCTCGGTGTCGTCGCCCTTGTCCACCACACTCACCTCTTCGGTCGCCGTTGCTCCCGAGGCCCACTGTCGCAAATCGCCGGAGACTTGCACGGTGTAAGTTGCTTTGGCCGGTGCTTTCAAACGCCGATAACTCAGGGTCAGGTGCTGGTTGCCATCCGATGCCACGGTGGGTTTGGTTATAAAAAGTTGTAGCGCATCAAACCATCTCCGCGCCATCTTTTCCTCACCGGAAAGCGAAGGGTGGACGCCGTCGATGTTATCCGCCACGGGATCGAAGCCCGTGAAGTGATCGACAATAATGACAGGCGAGTCCGCCGTGCTCTTCTCGACTGCGATAGCATCCATCTGCGCATTGAGCGCCACCACCAGGATTGCTCCGGTGCTGGTTAACCGCGGGTCCAGCGGAATCAACTTGGCGAGTAACACCGCCACTCGCGGATTCTTTGCGCGCAGGGTGTCGATGATCGCCTTTAAGTAGCCGACGGTCGTGGAAGTCGAGACGCCCAGCGCGGCGTCGTTCGTCCCCGCGTGAAGCAACACGATGTCGGGCGTGTAAGTCATCCAGGCAGGCAGCCCGCTCAGAATCTGGTCGGAGCGGTAGGCCGTGTGGCCTTCGTGATCTCGATCGAAATCACGCGGATAGTTCCGCATGCCCCCGTCGTTGTAATCGATCGATCCCACGAAATCGAAATCGACTCGCGCATCAATTAACTTAGTCCAGAGCTTGTAGCGGCAACTTAACCGCGCCTCATTCCCCTGCGTGATCGAATCGCCGAGGGGAAGGATGCGAACGCGATGGCCCAAGGGCACCGGACTTATAGCTACATCGACAGGAGCCGCGACACGGAATCCGACGGTATCCGCTTCGGTCAGCGCGGGGACTGGCAACGAGTGCGACGAGCGCATCATCTCCCCGGTGCCTGCCCACCCATCTCCGCGCAGGAGCCGCTCGGGGCCGCTAATAACGGTCTCGGTCATCTCGGAGATATTGCCCGCTTGATCGAAGGTTCCGTAGTGAGTTTGCGCGATGGAATAAACGCCATCGTCGGTAAGAAAAGCCACCGCGTTGTCATAGTTGGCGCTGTTGGAATTGGTCGAGTTGGGAGCCAGCTTCACCGGCATCAGATCCGAACGCGTGGGGTAAAACCAATAGGGGCCCGGGCCGCTTGCGGGATCGTAGTTAGGAGAGGTCGAAGTGCGGGTCGGATCGTAGTAAGCTGCCTTATACCATTCTTCCTCCGTGGGCAGGAAGAAGGGCGCTCCGGCAGTGCGCGTCTCGTAGCCATTGGCTAAGTCTCCATTTAACGGATAGGCGCCTGTCTCCGTGCCGCCACTGACTGGCTGCCCATTGTGCAGCCAGTTACAGAAACGCATCGCATCCAGATAACTCACATACACCACCGGCTTCGCCACGAAGTTAGGTTTGGGGGTGTAATGCCGGCCTGTCGGTGCGCCGGCGTCATAAGTGATTCCTCCTCGATAACCATCCGTCTCCATTTGCGGATTGAATAACTGCAGTGCGCCGTCGATGCCGTCGGGTTCCACCTTGTTAAGGAACTCAGCATACTGCCCGTTGGTTACTTCATACTTGGCGATGCGATAACTGTAATCCACACGGCCATGAATCACCCCCGAGTGCGAGGGGGCTGTTATCCGGCGGATTGCCCGGATTGCCGACGGTCACTAACTCGATATTCACCGCCATAAGACCAGGCGCATAAGTAAGACCCCAGCCAATCATTACCGAGAGTAAGTTACCAAGTTGCGAATGTAGCGACATAGTTCGTGGGAGCTTATCCATGACTGAAGCGACGTGTAAAATCGCCGGATCGCGCCGCGGCGAAAGTAGTCGTGGGCTTCAGCCCGTGACGGTGGCGCTGCACGCGGGGCCGCGCGGTCACGGGCTGAAGCCCATGACTACTTGCTCAAGTCC
>JBBRXP010000046.1:0-34723 GCA_038238555.1 Chthoniobacterales bacterium
AATGCGGCTCTGCGCGGTTCTGTCGCGCAATCCGCGAATGCACCACTCCTTCAAGCACACCAACTTCCTTTTCAGAAATCGCTGCGCTCCCAGAGAGGACAGCCATAAAGTCTAGGCCGCTGCCGCCCGCTTACTCTATGACGACCGAGCTTCACATGCTGGCATTGAGTATCATCCTCGGCATTGTTCACCTCGTTGCGGCGTCGCATTTCATCAGCTTCCAATACGGCTACCGATGGACAGCAAGCAATCGAGAGGCGGAGATGCCGCCTTTCAGAGGCGCAGCCGGACGCGTGGATAGAGCAGTCACCAATTTCCTGGAGACATTTCCACTCTTCGCGGCCGCAGTTCTCATCGCTCATGCAGCGGGTCGGCACAGCGCACTTACCTTATGGGGAGTGCATCTCTATTTCTGGGGTCGGGTCGTGTATGCCATCGCGTATTCCGCTGGATTTTCATACGTTCGCTCACTGATTTGGAACGTCGCCACAGGTGGAATCGTTTTGCTCCTAATCGCACTATGGTAACGCCTCAACGGCCTAACCCGGAAGGTCATGTATTCGCTGGCCGCCGCGGAAGAATAAGGAGAAGAATCCGATCCTCTCGATCGCACCATTCATCGACCTCGGCGTCGGCTGGGACCGGCGTGGAATTCCTCGGCAAGAGACCGCCCGGCCACATCGACGACCGCCAGGAAACGCTCTTCAGCGCAGGGATCGGCCTGCTCTTCACGCCGTCGAGATACGTGAGCGCGCAGCTCTACTGGGGATACGGATTCAACCGAAACAATGTGTTCGAGCACGGCGACAACCTCCAGGATTACGGCCTGCACTTCACGCTGAGTGTGAATGCGTTTTAGAGAGAAGCGTCGCTGTCGTCGTGCGGCACCGTGTTCGTGCGCGCGTTTGAGAGGAGGCCGCACGAGGACGGCGGCGCTCCGCGGACGCTCCGTCAACGCTTCACTGCGGCGGGGAGGGTGGCTTGGTCGAGCAGGGAGGCGCGGGTGCGGGTGAGGCTGGCTTTTTTGCCGGCGTCTTTTTCGGCGGCGATGGCGAGGGAGATGGATTGGAGCGCGTCGTACCAGTAGCCGGCTTCGGCGTAGAGCGCGGCGCGGTCGGCGGGCTCGGCTTTCTCGAGCTTGGCGGCGAGGGCGGCGGGGGCTTCGACGCGCTGGATGATGCCGCTGGCAATCACGTCCTTCGAGCGATTGGCCGGGTCGGGGATGAGCGCGACGCTCCACTGGTAGCTGGTCCTGGGCTCGAGCGTGATCTTCTGCCGCGCGAGCGAGACGCTGTGGATGCCCTGCTCCTGCTTGGATGCGGCGCGCAGGCTCAACAGCGGCCGCGCTTTTTTGGGCTCGGTGACGGTGAGCTCAAACTCCGACGCGGCAGGTCCGGTCTGGAACCAGTAAAGCGCGGGCTGGGGCTGAGTGGTGAGTGCTACGTGTTGCGGGGCGAGGACGTAGATGGACGGGAGCTTTTCTCCGATGCCGCGCGAGCCGCCGTCGCCATCCACGCGCACGCCGGCGGCGGTCTTCGGCGGTGTGTACTTAATCAGGCCGCTCTTCTTGGGCGCGGCGGGCGCGGGCTTTTCCTCGGCCGTTGCGAGCATCCTCAGAGCGATGAAGAAAATGAGGAGGCGAGTTTTCATGCGGGAGTTTCGGAAGGAGCGGGGCCGAGAAGTCGGTGGACGATGATCTTCTCGGCCCGGCCCTTCAAGCTCATTGGCCCAAGCAGCATCGTGCGGTAGCGGCCTTGCAGGCGCTGGCAGGTCGAGTCGCCGATGAGGATGGTGCACGCGCTCGGCGGACCGGCGGCGTCCTTGCCCGCGGCTTCGAGACGCGCTGCGATATTCACGCTGTCGCCGAAGACGGTGTACTCGTGTCGCTCCGCGGTGCCGAGACTGCCGGTGACGAGCGGGCCGGTGAAGATGCCGACGCGCATCTCGGTGGTCGGGAGACCGCGGCGCTGCCAGCCTTCGTTGAGCTCGATGAGTGTGCGCTCCATGGCCAGCGCGCACTCCACGGCGTTGGTGGCGTCGCGGTCGATCCCCTCGTCATCGGTGTGCGCGATGGGCGCGCCGAAGACGCCCATGATGGCGTCGCCGATGAAGCGATTGATCATGCCTCCGCGCTCCTCGACGTGGCGGGCGATGGCGCTCATGTATTCGTTCATCCAGTCGAGCAGCGCGGTGGGTTCCATTTTTTCCGCGATGGTGGTGAAGCCTTTGAGGTCGGTGAAGAGCACAGTGGCGGTGGCGCGCTGCGGGCGCAGGCGGCGGCCTTCCATCAATTCCTCGCGCCGAGTCCACAGTGTCTCGGCGACTGTGCGGGAGACGTGTCGCGAGAAAAGCGCGCGCATGACGGCGCGCTCTTCACTTTCGAGGAAGGCGACATACGAGACGGCAAACGCGGCGCTGAAGACGGTCGCGAGGGCCGGAGTGGCGAGCGGCGCCCACCAGCCGCGATGCAGCGCGAACCACGCGGCCAGCGCGAGCGCGGCGAGCACGAAACCCAGTGCCAGAGCCAATCGCCAGGGTGAACGAAATACAAAACCGAGCGCGGTCCCGAGCACGGTCCACAGCGCGATCCACGCGATCTGCGCAGGCTCGCTCCACCAATTCATCGGGCGCTGTCCGTCGAGTGTGGCGCGCAGCAGTTGATTGACGATCTGCGCGTGCAACAAAATGCCACGCGACGAATCGTCGAGCGCGGTCGGGAGGGAATCCTTCACGCTGCCGGCCACGGTGCCGACGAGCGCGATGCGGCCGCGCAAATCCTCGGCGGTCACTTCGCCGGTGAGCACGCCATCCACGGTGGCGAGGAGAAAGCTGCGCGGTCCGCGGAAATCGAGCAGGAACTCTTCCCCGCCGATCTGCGCGCCGCGATACCACGCCGCATCCGGCGTGAGCGGGCGAAACGACGAGGCCACTTCTTTGCCCTGTGCGCGCAGCCACGCGGAGGACAGCGCGACAGCGAGCGAGGGCCAGCTCTCGCCGTCGTGCCGGACGCGGAGATAAGCGCGGCGCACTGTGCCGTCGATCGCGGCGTCTCGTGGAAAATTGCCCGCGGCGACTCGCTCGGGCAGATGCTCGAGCGCGGGCGGCGGACCGAGATCGGGCACGCGGCGGATGGCGACGATCGTGTCGTGCTTCAAGAGCACCGCGTCGAGCGCGGGCCGGCCCGCGCCGGAACGCGGCTCGGGCAGGTCGCGGTAGAGATCGACTCCGATAACGACAGGTCCCGCGGCGGCGATCTTTTCCAGGAGCTGCGCGAGCAATTCGTCGTTGAGCGGATGGCCGTACTTCACGAGATCGTCCTCATTCATTCCGACGACCACGATGCGCTCGTCGGGCTCTTTGGCGTGCGCGCTCCAGCGCAGGAAGCGGTCGAAGAGCAACACCTCGGGCCGCTGCATCCAGCCGAGGGCGCGCAGCGCGAGCACTGCACTGAGCGTTGCCGCCAGCACGAGGATCGCGGCGATGAAAGGCGAGCGCAGCGCGCGGTGCAGCGGCTTCACAACCAATTTCCGATGATGAGATATGGCGCCCACAGGCAGGGGTGGCTGGTGCGCGGGTCGGCCAACAGCCTGCGTTGCGCGCCGCGCAGGGCCTGCGCTTTGGTGAGCTCCGGGTGCGTGTGGAGCGCGATGTAAAAGTCGCCGATGAGATGCGTGGAAGCCTCGTCGTTGACAAACCACAGCGTGGCAAAGGCGGCGCGCGCGCCCGCTTTCACGGCCACTCCCGCGAGGCCCAGCGCGGCGCGGTCGTCGCCCGCCGCCGTCTGGCAGGCGCTGAGCGAGAGCAGCTCGACGGGCTGCTCGCGCAGTTGGCTCGGGCGGATGATTTGCTCGAGACGGTCGAGCGAGAGCCGGCCGTCGTAGGTGAGCACAAAGGTCTTCTTCACGTCGCCGCTGAACTCGCCGTGCGAGGCGAAGTGCACCACGGAGAAGGGTCGCGCGCCGAATTCCCTGGCAACGTTGGCGATGAGGAACTGCCCGTTGAGCAGCGTGCGCCCGCCGTAGAGCGCGCCGAGGTCGCCGATTTCTTTTTCCACGAAAGGCAGTGCCGCAAAATTTTCGCCGTCGCGCTGCACCGCCTCGGAAAGTCCGCTCGCGATCATCGAGACCTTCACGCGCTTGATGGGCTGCGGCTCCATGAGTGTGAGGCCGGGCGTCACGGCGACGGCGTATTTTTCGACGAGAAATTTCTCGCCGTCATGGAGCGCGGCCATCGGCACGGTGCGCAGCGCGCCATCGGGCACGAAGACCAGCGTGTCGATGCGCCCGCGGGCGAGCAGTGGTTCGACGGGGCGGATGAGCCAGTCGTAGAGCTGCCAGGCTTCGGCGAGATATTCGTTGGTCGTGCGCGTCTCGAGGTGCGTGCGAAAGGCGCGAACGGCGTCGGTGAGGACGGCGGCGTTGGCGGGCGATTTCACGCGCTCGAGTCCCGTGGCCGTGCTGACGATGATCTCCGTGCGATCCGGCAACGGCACGAGATAGAGCACCGCCGCGCCCTGCGCGATGTCCTTCACCGTGGCCTCGACCGTCCGTTTTTTCGATTGCAGGAGATTGACGCAATCGTCCTGGAAGTAGTCTTCAAGTTCTACGGACTTGAGCCGCTCGCAGGTGTCCTGTGCCTCGCGGATGCAGGCTACAAGCGCCTCGCCGTCGGGCAGGCCGTCCGCGCGCTGGAGCAGGAGATCGGCCAGTTCGAGGAAGATGCCGCCCACTTTTTCGCGGAAGGAAGTGTGCGCATTCGCGTTGCCGAAGCGCACCGAGAGATCGGTGCGGATGCGATCGACGCTGCGGATCGCGCGCCGGTAATCCGCGATCGCTTCATCGCGCCGGCCCTGCGCGCGGTCGATGCGCGCGGTCTGCCATTCCCAGCGGTAGAGGGCATCGGGCGATTGCGTCTTCTGCGCGAGGAAGGCGGCGCGGCGCGTGAGCCGCAGCGCGTCGTCCCACTTTTTCTCCTGCTCGTAAAGATGGCCGCAGTAGCCGAGCGCATGAGACAGCGCGCGGTCGTCGCCGAGCGCGGTCGCGGTGGCCGCGGCTTTTTCGTACACGCGCAGGGCCTCGGCGCGATGAGCGTTGTCGTGCTCCGGCGCGCGCTCGAAGAGCAGCTCCCAGGTCTTGCCGGCGCGCAGCAGCGAAAAAGTTTTGTCGTGCGAGTCGGGCAGCGCGAGCGCGGCGGCGATCCCGGCGCGGTTCAACTCCGCGGCGAGCACGCACTGCTCGCTGAGCGCCGCGGTGCGCGCGGAGTTCACGGTCGCCTTCGCGGTGAGCAGCGCGTTGCCCGCGGACTTCGCGAGCGCCGCGGACTCGCGATACGAGTTCAACGCCATCGCAAACTTTTCCTGCGTGCTCTGCAAGTTGCCGAGATCGTTGAGCACCGCCGCCAGAGTCTCGCGATCGCTGACCTCGCGCGCGATCTTGAGCGCCTCCTGCAAAGTCGGCTCCGCCGCCGCGGATGCGTGGGAAAACATTTGGAGCCCGCCCAACCGCGCCAGCGATGCCGCCAGCCGCGCACGCTCGTTTGCCTTGCGCGCCCTCCCGACGGCTTCGGCAGCCGCTTCCACTGCGAGCCGTTGTTCGCCGAGCGCGGCATACGCCGTGGCGAGACTGCACAAGCTGTCGATGAGCGTCGGCCCCGCATCGTGCCGCCGATAAAGTGCCACCGCTTCCCGAAAGCCGGCGACCGCATCCTCCAACGCACCGCGCCGCTGCGCGGCCTTCGCTGCCGCCCACTGCTCGAGCGCTTGATCCTGCCACCGACTCGCAGCCTGCGCTGGAAGCATCGCAAGGAGCGCCAGGAAATGAATCGCCGGATATTGGAATCGCATCGCAAAGCCTCCGCGTAAGAACTTCACAGCGCGCGCCGCGGCCGACAATCAGATTCCGCAGCGTCATCCACAGAAGCGCCTAAAGACTTGAACTCCGAATCTCGAATCCGCATTTACCAACTCCTGCCGCGGCTCTTTGGCAACACGAACGAAACGCGCAAACCGAACGGCACGCTCGCGGAGAATGGGGTGGGAAAATTTGCGGACCTCCATGCGGCGCTCGCTTCGCTGCGCGAGATGAGTTTTACCCATGTGTGGTTCACGGGCGTGTTGCGGCAGGCGACGGGCACGGATTACTCGGCGATCGGTTTTCCGGCAGACGATCCCGCTCTGCTCAAAGGAATCGCCGGTTCGCCTTTTGCCATCAAGGATTGCTTCGACGTGTGCCCGGATTATGCGCTCGATCCGCGCGCGCGGCTCGGGGAATTCTCGGCGCTCCTCGAGCGCGTGCATGCGGCTGGGATGAGGGCGATCATCGACTTTGTGCCGAATCATGTGGCGCGCAGTTACCGCTCGACGGTGCGGCCCGATCTCGACTTCGGCGTGCGGGACGACCGCGCGAAATTTTTCGATCCGCGCAACAATTTCTTCTGGCTCCAGCAGCACCGCGCGACGGGGAATAACGTGGTGTCGTGGCCGCCGGGTCTGCACGACTGGTATGAGACGGCGAAGCTCAACTACGGCTACGACTTCACCACCGGTGCGCGCGAGTATGCGCCGATCCCGGACACGTGGTGGAAGATGGACGCGGTGCTCGCGCATTGGCAGCAGCTCGGGGTCGATGGCTTTCGCTGCGACATGGCGCACATGGTGCCGCCGGAATTCTGGGCGTGGGCCATCGCGCGGGCGCGCGAGCGGAGCGGCGTATTTTTTCTCGGTGAAGCTTATGACGACGATCCGATGAAAGTGGGCAGCGGCTCGGCGATGCGCGCTCTGGCGGATGCCGGCTTCGATGCGCTCTACGACGCGCCGAGCCATAAGATTTTGAAAGGCATCTACGACGGCCCGAAGTGGGCCAACGATCTCGATGCCGCCGAGAACCCGCTGCTCTTCGAGCGCGCGCTGCGTTACGCGGAGACTCACGATGAGGTGCGGCTCGCGGGCGCGGGCCAGTGGGGCGGCGTGGGGATGAATGTCGGGCGCGCGGCAGCGGGCATTCTTTTCGGTCTCTCGCGCGGACCGGTGCTGCTCTACAGCGGGCAGGAAGTGGGCGAGCCCGCGGCGGGCGCGGAAGGCTGGGGAGGCGACGACGCGCGGACCACGATCTTCGATTACTGGTCGATGCCGGAGCTGGCGAAGTGGGTGAATGCTTACGCCTTCGACGGCGGCAGGCTCTCGCCCGAGCAGCGCGATCTGCGCGCATTCTACGCGCGTCTGCTGCGGCTCATCGGCGAGCCGGCCTTCCGCGACGGCGGCTTCTTTGGATTGAATACGGCCAACAACGCGAACCCTGCGTTTGGGCGGCTGCCTGGCGAACCCGCGAGCGGCCACTGGCTTTACTCCTTCCTTCGCCGCGACGAGGCGAGTGGCCAGAGTGTCCTGGTCGTGGTGAATCTTCACCGCGGCGAGACCTTCCTCGATGTGCGCGTGCATTTGCCTGCGCAAGCCATGGCGCGGCTCGGCATCCGGCCAGGGCAGACGCGCAGGCTCGTCGAACGTCTCGGCGCCGCGCCCGCGGCGTCGGGCGGCGAGTTGCTTGCGGCGGAGAGCTGTGTCAGCGTCGCCGCCATTCCACCGCTCACGCCGCTTTACTTCGAGATCTTCCACCGCTCCGGAGCCGACTCTTCCTCATGAAATTTTTCCTTCTTCCCGCCCTGCTCGCTCTCGTCCTTTGCGCCTGCGAACAAAAGCCGACCGAAGAGGAAATCGTCTCGAAGAAACTGGCCGAGGAAGAGAAAGCCAAACCCACTCCGGCCCCGACGCCGAAACCTGGCGAGTGGATGTGGAAGAACAAGACCAACCCGCTGGATGAAAAGGGGAGGCGGAGGTGACGGATTAACCTGCATATTCACTCCCCGAGCAAAGGGGTGAAAAATCCGAAAGAATGGAAATCAGGAAAATGATTTGCGGGCCGCCAGCGTTCTCGGATTTCAAGAAATTGGCTGCGTTTGTTTCGGATTTCGGATTTCTGATTTCGACTTTCCGTCACACATCCATCCTTCGCGCCCTCTGCGTTCTTCGTGGAGGCTCGGGCTACCACTCGCCCTCGCGGTTGAACTTCGCCCGCACGTTCTCGGAAAACACGCCGATGGCGGCGTCGAGGTCGGCGAGGATTTGCAGCGGCTCGCGTCCCACGGAATCGCGCACGATGGGGAGCACGGTGTTGCACTCGTTGGCGTCCATGAAGCGCGCGGCGTCGAGCAAGCCCGCCTGCTCCTCGGGCGCGACGACGAGGAAGCCGTGCTTGTCGGCATGAATCAAATCGCCGGGCGACACCCTGGTTCCAAACACCTCGACTTCGCAGCCCCAGCGCACGGGGTGGGTGAAGGCATGGCCCACGCAGAGGCGGCGGGCCAGCGCCTTGAAGCCCGCGTTGGCCATCTCATCCACGTCGCGGATGGCGCCATCGATGATGGTGCCGATGCAACCCAGCGCGCGATGCGTGTTGGCGTTTACCTCTCCCCAGAATGCGCCCAGCGTGCGCGGCTGGTCGAGGTCCTGCACCACCACGATCTTCGGCCCCGGCACGCTGGCGACGTAGCGCCGATACTCCGCGCCTGCCTGCGGACTTGCCGCGCGATGCGCCGGGTTGCCCGGCTCGACGATGATGGTGATCGCGTAGCCCACCATCGGCCCCATCTGCGGCATGAAGTCGCGCGTCTCCTCGCGGTTAAAGGCATCCGCGCCTGGATTGCGTTTGGTGACTTGCTCCCAGCCGTTGTAAATGGTGGGCGTGTTCCAGCGCTTGAGTTGGAGGAGGTCGGAATGGGAGAGGATGCGTTGCGCGTTCATTGGATTTTCATTTTTCACCTTTTCATTTTTTGTGGAGTGGGGCCTTCATGGCGCAAACTGCGGCCCGAGTTTCGCGAACATGCGCAGCCATGCGCGATACACGCTCTGCGTCGCGGTGAGGCGCCCGTCCCGATCCAGGGCGTCGAGTTCCTCCGGCCTGCGGCCGTCGTAGTGGCCGATCCAGCCGCACGCGATCTCGCGCGACGCGCGCAGGAATTCCTCGAGTTCCGCCGCGGAGCAACTCAGCGGAAAGGTCTCTTCGATGACGACCGGTTTGCCCACCGCGAAGTGCCGCAGCGACTCGAGCGCTTCGCCTGGCTTCTTCGTGTCGGGGTAAAGATGCACGCTCAGGAAGTCGAGCTCCGGCGCGACCTTTGCGGGCAGGAAGCCGCTGAGGTGTTTCATTTCCCGCGACCACGGCAGCAGTCCCACGGTGATGAGCGTCGTCCGATCGTGGCGCCGGATCGCCGCGGTGAGACGGCGAATCCACGCGACTGCAATGTCCTCGCGCGCCCGGCCCGCCGGGTCGAGCGCGACGTATTGCAGGAAATCAAACCCGCCGAAACGACTGCCGGAAGACCATTGCCCCGCGGAGCGTTTGCCGGCGGGCGAGAGCGGTTCGTTGATGAGGTCGTAGCAGAAGACCGCGCGGCTCGGCGCGCACACCGCGGCGATCGCCTCCCAGAAGTTTGCCTGCGCCGCCCAGCGCGCCGGCTCATCCAGCGCGTCATACCACGCTGGCACATCGGTAGGCCGATAACACGCGAGCCCCGTGACATCGAGGCGGAGCCCGGTCTCCTCCGCGAGCCGCAGCATCCGCGCGAGTTGCTCGAGCGCCGGGGCATGCGCACGATCCGCCGCGTCCATGAATTTCCCAAACTGCAAATGCACGCGCACGACATTCGCGCCGAGCGCCCTTAACTCGCGGAAGTCCTCCGCGAGGGTCTCCCAATCCTCATTCCAAAAATCCTCCATGAGCCGCCCTGCGTTGCCGTAGTTCATGCCCCACGGGTGAAACTCGCGCCGTGTCTCGGCGAGCACAAAGCCCCGCCCGTCCTCCGAGACGCGCACACTTTCGAGCTGTCCCGCCGCGCACCGTGCCGCGCCGCAAGCCAGGATCGCGACGAGGGCCAGCTTCTTCATGTCAAGAGGGATTGAGAGTTGAGAGTCGAGAGGTGGACGTTAAAAGTCCGACCGCGGTTCCGTGTTGGTGCGTGCGACTCTCAACTTTCAACTTTCAACTCTCAACTCTCATCGTGAGCGGACAAATCAACGAGGTGAACGAAGGCAGGCGCGAATGAGAGCGGCCGCGCGCGTGGTCTCCGCGGAAGAAGCCGTGGCCGCGATCCCCTCCGGCGCGACGGTGGCTGTGGTGGGCTTTGCGGGCACGGGGCATCCGGAAGCGCTCACCGCCGCGCTCGAGCGACATTTCCTGCGCACCCAAAAGCCGCGCGATCTTACTCTCCTCTACGCCGCTGGCCAGGGCGACCGCGGGGCGCGCGGGCTCAATCATCTCGCACATGCGGGCCTGCTCCGGCGCGTCATCGGCGGCCACTGGAATCTCGCGCCAAAGCTGGGGCGGCTCGCTTTGGAAAATGAAATCGAAGCCTACAACTTTCCCCAAGGCGTGATCTGCGCGCTCTTCCGCGAGATGGCTGCGAAGCGCTCCGGCGTCATCACCAGGGTGGGCCTGCACACCTTTATCGACCCGCTGAACGGCGGCGGGCGCTTGAATGCGCGCACCACCGAGCCGCTCGTCGAGCGGCTCGCGCTCGATGGCGAAGAGTGGCTGCGCTATCGCGCCGTCCCCATTCACGTCGGCCTCAGTCGCGCCACCAGCGCCGATCCGCGCGGTAATCTGAGCTGGGAGCGCGAGGGCATGCTCGGCGACTCGCTGCCCGTCGCCCAGGCCGCGCGCAATCACGGCGGCATCGTGCTCGCACAAGTCGAGCGCCTCGTCGCGCGCATCGCCGATCCCAAGTCCGTGCGTGTGCCGGGAGCGCTCGTCGATTTTGTGGTGGTGGCGGACGCCGAAGAGCACGCGCAAACTTTTTGCGAAGCCTTCAATGAAAACTACGTGACCACGGCGCAGGCCGCGCTGGAGCTGCCCGCGCTGGCTTTTTCCGAACGCAAGATCATCGGCCGGCGCGCGCTCCGCGAGATTCGCGCGGGCGAGATGGTCAATCTCGGCATCGGCCTGCCAGAGAGCGTCGCCGCGGTCGCGGCTGAGACCGGGCGGTTGCGCGATTTCACGCTGAGCGTCGAGAGCGGCATCATCGGAGGCGTGCCCGCCGGCGGCCTGAGCTTTGGGTGCAGCCACTTTCCGGAAGCCGCGATCGATCAGCCCGCGCAGTTCGATTTCTACGATGGCGGCGGCATCGACATCGCCTGCCTCGGCGCCGCGGAAGTGGATGCGGAAGGCAGCGTGAATGTGTGCACCCTGCCCGGCCGCTTCGCCGGCGTCGGCGGTTTTGTAAACATCGCGCAAAGCGCCCGCCGCATCGTCTTCTGCTGCACGCTGCGGGCCGGCGGCCTGGAGGTGGCGGTGCGCGACGGCGTGCTGTGCATCGTGCGCGAGGGCATGCACGCAAAGTTTCTGCCGCGAGTGGAGCGCGTCTGCTTTCACGGCCCTTCGGCACTCGCGCGCGGGCAGGAGGTTTCCTACGTCACCGAGCGCGCCGTCTTCACCCTCACGCGGGAAGGGCTCGCCCTCACCGAACTGGCGCCCGGCATCGACTTGCAACGCGACGTGCTCGACCAGATGGAGTGCGCGCCCGCCCGGATCGCCTGCCAGCCGATGCCGGCGGAGTGCTTCGCAGAAAGCGGCCGGGGAAGCTGAGAGATGATGGGATCGGGCGTGGAGTTCGTGCGCTCTGCGCGGAGCGCGCAAAATGGTGGCTCTGCGGGGCTCTCCACTCTCAACTCCTTCCGCCACTCAACTTCCCCACAAACGCCTTGAGCGAACCTGCCTGCCCGCCTTCGCGCATCGGGTGCTTGCTGAGAAATTCCGAGCAGCCTTGCCGCACGGAGGGCAACTCGAAATCGTGTAGCAAGAGCAAGCCGCCAGGCTTGAGCTTCGGCACGTAGTTTTCCAGATCGAGGAGCATGGCGGGATACGAGTGGTCGCCATCCAGGAAGAGCAAATCGAGCCCGTCGGGAACTTCCGGGGCCATTCGCGCGGACTCGCCCCGGTGCAGGATGAGCTGGTCGGCCAGCGCCGCGGTGTTGCGCTGAAATTCCTCGAAAGTATCCCGCGGCGGCTCAATGCCCATGGCGCGATTATCCCACACATCCACGCAGTGAATCCGGCCGCCCTTGAGCCGCGCGGCGGTTGCCAGGAAGCAGGTGCTGGAGCCGAGATAGCTGCCCACTTCACACGCCCGGAAACCCTCGGGCAGATTCAGCGCCAGCGATGCCAGGTGCAGGCGCTCCTCCAGACTCATGTGCGTCTCAATGCGGAAGAGCGGCGCAAACAACGGCAGCAGCGACTCTTCAATGGTGAGGATGCAACGCTGGGCGACGGTAACGAAAGATTGCACCTGCATCGAGGCGCGGAGGATGACACTCGGCTTCGCTTGCGTCCATCTTCGGCTCTTGGCGATGCTGCCGGCGCTACTTATCTTCGCGCCCATGCATCGCACTCTGTTCTCCCTCCTCGCCCTCGCTTCGCTTGCTCACGCCGCGCCTGTGCCGCTCTCCGACGGCAAGACCTTTGATGGCTGGGAAGGCGACATCGCCGGGACGTGGCGCATCGAAGCGGGCGCGTTCGTCGGCGGCTCGCTCGCGGAGAAAGTCCCGCACAATGAATTTCTCTGCACGAAAAAGGAATACGGGGACTTCGAGCTGCGGCTCAAATTCAAGCTCACCGGCACCGAAGGCATGATCAATGGCGGGGTGCAATTTCGCTCCCAGCGCATCCCGAATCATTTCGAAGTGAGCGGCTACCAGGCCGATCTCGGCGACGGATTCTGGGGCGCGCTCTACGATGAATCGCGCCGCAAGAAAGTGCTGGTGATGCCCGACAAGGAAGCCGCGCTCAAGGCGCTGAAACGCGACGAGTGGAACGACTACGTGATCCGCTGCGAGGGGCCGCACATCCAGATCTGGCTCAATGGCCTTAAGACCGTGGATTTTACCGAGCCCGAGGAGGGCATCGCGCGGAAAGGCATCCTCGGCGTGCAAATCCACGGCGGCGGAAAAGCGCAGGCATTTTATAAGGACATGGTCATCGAGGAACTCCCGGCGAAGCCGTGAGCCGATTGCTCACGATCGCGCTGGCCGGCGGCGCTCTGCTCGCTCGCGCCGAAGAGCCGGCTCTGCCCGCTGGCGCGCGAAGCGAGATGCTCGCAAGATTCAGCGCCGAACTCAGTGAGCTCAATGCCGCGATCGCTCAGGCGCCGGAGCGCGTGCCGCTCTACTCGCAGCGGGGCGACCGGCACCTTTTCCTCGGCCACTTTGCGGATGCGGTCGCGGATTTCGAGAAGATGATCGCGCTCGAGCCGGCGCAAGACGCACCGCACTGGCGGCTCGGCATCGCGTATTACTTTGCGGGGAAGTTTGCGAAGTCCTCGGAGCAGTTTGCAAAATATCACGCCCACGATGGGCGTGATCGCGAGAATGGGATTTGGAAATTTCTGGCCGACGCGCGGCTCGGCGGCATCGAGAAGGCGCGCACGCAGATGCTCGGCTACACGCGCTTCGATCGCGAGCCCTTCCCGGCGCTCTACGAAATGTTTGCGGGGAAAAAATCCACCGACGATCTTTTCGCCGAGATCGAAACGAGGAAGCTCGGCGGCGACGAGCGCGTGATGTTCTTTGCCTACTACTACGCCGGGCTCAATGACCTGCTGGTCGGCCGGCGCGAACTGGCGGGTAAACTTCTGCGGAAAGCGATCGCGAGCACCTGGGGCCAAACGGCAGAGGGCGGGCCGGGCTACATGTGGCAGGTCGCGCGGCTGCATTACGAAGAAAATTCCAAGCAACTCAGGGAGTACCCAGCTACCAAAAAATGAGCGGAGACAAAGGAGTGGGGACAAAAGGAATTATTTTTGGGGTTCTGATCCCTCAAATTAACTCCTTGTCCCCATTGCCCTGTCCGACCAGAGCATGCCGAGCGCGGCGAGGCCGAGCAGGTGCGTGAGATCCATGCAACTTTCGCAAAAGATAGGGAGACTTTTTAGCGTTCGCGGATGGCGAAGCGCCGCGCACGCTCTGCATCGCTGGACGCATCCGATCTCGCTGGCGCGTTTGAAGGCCGAAGTGGACCTCGATGGGCTGGCTGGGATTCGCTCCCGCCACGGAGTCTCAGGCGAGAAAACCCGGTATCCAAAGTATCTCGACGTGGATGGCTTTCTCCGCATGAACATCCGCCGCGCTCAAGACCTGCGGCTGAATCTTGGCCCCCCGCTGCGGGTGCTCGATCTCGGAAGCGGAGGCGGCTACTTCTTGTTTGTGTGCCGCTCCCTCGGACACAGCGGAGTGGGATTGGACGTGGGCGAACCGGCGATGTACGGCGAGATGTTTGAGTTGTTCGAATTGACGCGCGTCCTCTGGCGCATCGAAGCCTTTCAGCCGCTCCCTGTTCTCGGTGAACGCTTCGATTTGATCACCGCATTTTCCATCTGTTTCAACGGGCACAAGAGCGAGCGCATTTGGGGGGTCCGGGAATGGGAGTTTCTGTTCGACGACTTGCAGCAAAATTTTCTGAAACCCGGCGGCAGGATTTATTTCGATCTCAACCCCGAAGCAGACGGCTCCTCAGTGACGCCTGCCCTGCATGACTTTTTTTTGCGGCGCGGCGCGTCCATCGACCGCTCGAAGATTCGGTGGAGCAATTGAACGGCGCGTTTTTCATCCCTCGGAATTTGTTTGGAAACTTGGAATTTGACATTTGAATTTTCCCGCCGGCCCGGCAGCATCCGCCCCCGAGTGCGCATTTCCCACCTTCTTTCCTTCCTGGCCGGCGCGCTTGCGTGCGGGATGAGCAGCCTGGCAGAGCCCGGCAGCGAATCGGCGCCCGTCGAAGTATTCATCAGCGTTCCCAGCCAATCGCTCGCGGTGGTGCGCGACGGCGAGGTGCTCGGGAAGTTTCCCATCTCGACCTCAAAGTTCGGCATCGGCGACAGCTTCGGCAGCTACCAGACACCGCTCGGCGAGTTCCGCATCTACAGCAAAGTCGGCGACGGCCTGGCGCGCGGGGCTGTGATGCGCGGACGCCACGCCACCGGCGAAGTGCTGGCCGCCAATGCGCCGGGGCGCGATCCCATCGTCACCCGCATCCTGTGGCTCGAAGGCTGCGAAGCTTGCAACGAGCACGCGCGCGCGCGCGGCATCTACATTCACGGCACACCCGAGGAAGGCAAGCTCGGCCAGCCCGCGAGCTACGGCTGCATCCGCATGCGTTCGGGCGATGTGGTGAAGGTGTTCGATTGGGCGCCCATGGGTTGCCGCGTGCGGATCGAGGATCGGAAGATCGGCGCGATCGTGCATGAGAAATCCGCGGAACGTGACGCCCGCATCGCCGCGATCCGCAAGCTCGAGCAACAGGCGCGAGTCGCCGCGTCCAACGCGCTCGTTCAAAAATCGCCCTCCTCTTCCATTGCGAGTCCATCCACGGGGAAACAGGAATTCGTGAGTTTGAAAACTTCTGCCAAAAAACCCGCCGCGCCCAAGAGTGCGACCGTGGGGGAGAAGACGGCACATGCGCTGATGGCCGGCCACATCCTCGACTACGAAAGTTTCGACAAGCGCGACACCATCCCCCTGCGCGGCGCGGAAGTGCGGTTGCGAACCGATCCCGCCGCCGAGATCCCACCAAGCTGGACCACACTGGCCGCCGCGCCCACTCGCTGAACTTTCGGGGCGGCTCTTTCACCCTTGCGTTACACTCAAAGCACGGGTGCGGTAGAGCGTGGCGCACCGGCTACGGCAGCGAGAAGTAGTCGGGGCTCTGGTAGTTTCCGTCGGTGAGTTTGGCGATCTGCATGAGCACGTCGTTGGCGAGCGTGCTGGCTCCGAAGCGGAAGAGCGAGGGCGTGAGCCATGCGTCGCCGAGCGTTTCGGCGAGCATCGCGAGATAGGCGAGGGCTTCCTTGGCGGTGCGGATGCCGCCGGCGGGTTTCATGCCTATGCGCTCGCCGGTCTCGTAAAAGCGATCGCGGATGGCTTCGAGCATCACGAGCGTGACGGGCAGCGTCGCGGCAGGAGTGACTTTTCCGGTGGAGGTCTTGATGAAATCGGCGCCGGCTCGCATGGCGAGGTCGCTGGCCAGGCGCACGTTGTCGTAGGTCTGCAGCTCCCCGGTTTCGAGGATGACTTTCAAGTGCGCGGCGCCGCTCGCTTCTTTCACCCGCGCGATTTCATCGGCCACGCGCGCGTGCTCGCCAGCGAGGAATGCGCCGCGGTCGATGACCATATCGATCTCATCCGCGCCTTCGCCGGCCGCGCGGCGCGCATCGTCGAGCTTCACGCGCAGCGCGCTCTGGCCGCTGGGAAAAGCCGTCGCCACGCTCGCGACCTTCACGCCGGAATCGCCGACGAAGAGTTTCGCAGCACGCACGAGATTCGGGTACACGCACACCGCCGCGCAGCTCGGCACCCGGAGGCGCGGCTCCGCGGGCTGAATGGCCTTGCGGCAGAGGTAAGCCACCTTGCCCGTCGTGTCCTTCCCCTCGAGCGTGGTGAGGTCCATCATCGACACGATTAACTTGAGTCCCGCGAGTTTCGCGCCGGCCTTGATGCTGCGCTTGCCGAAGGCCGCGGCGCGCTCCTCGACCATCACCTGATCGATGGAAGTGGAAGCGGTCACGGTCGCATTCAACCCAGCCGCACGAGGTCGCGCAGGAATTGGAACCAGATGAAAAACATCCCGCGCCACGAGTAACGAATTTCCCCGGCGTCGTTTTGCTTGAGCACGCCGGCGGCGATGTTGTGGGCGATCTGCGAGCGGAGATCTTTTTGGATTTCGACCTGGATCTTGTCGGGGTCGAGTTCCTCCAAGTCGGCGACGATCACTCCATTGTCCCGCAAGAAATCGCGGTGACTGTCGTAGAGATCGAGGAAGGCGACGTCGCCACGCAGCCGGTTCACGCGCCACGCGGGCACGAGCTTGAGGCTGTAGCTGAACGGATAATTCCACGTCGTCCAGATGGTGCCATTCTTCGCGCGCGACGAGATGCTCACGTAGTAGAAGGCGACGTCGTGCTGATCGATGAGGCAGAGCGCGCTCTGGGTGCGGTCGGCCGGTTTGTAAAAGAGCCGGAAGAATTGCGCGTAATCCTCCCAGTCCCAGCCGGCGTCATCGACGTGCTCAAAGCCCTGGCCTTCCACTTCGCCAGTCAATTCCACGAGCGCGGGAAAGGTCTCGCGGTTGGGTGGATTTTTGTGCCGCAGATTTTTTTCGAGCGGCAGCGTGAGCCGGCGCACGCGCGTAAGGATTTCCAACCACGGCAGCAGCAGCCAGGTGCTGGCGCAGAAAAGACCGACGACGACATAGCCGCTGAGCAGCCAGCCGATGAGGAAGGAAGTGCACAGCACGCCGAAGACGCCGAGCTTTTGCAGAAACACCGAGCGAAAGCTGCGCAGCGCCACGCTCAACAGAGCGACGCCGAGGATGAGCAGGAAGGTCGAGAACATCAGGGCGCGATGCTGTGTTTGCGGAGAAAAGTTTCCAACTCCGCGGGCCCAAAATCCGGCAGCACTTTGCCGCCGGCGAGGAGCGTCGGGCAGCGGCGCTGGCCGGAAAGCCGCACCATCTCGTCGAAGCCGGCGCGATCCTCCTCCACGTCCACGGTCTCGTAACGGTATCCGTGCGCATCGAGCCAATCACGAGCGGCGACGCACCACGAGCACCACACTTTCACGTAGAGTTTGAGCGTCATGCCTTGCTCGCCAGCCGCCGCTCCAAAGTCGCGAGCACCTTCGCGCCGTCGCGTTTGATGAGCGCTTTCACATCGAGCGCGAGCTTCGGAAAGACGCGACTCTCGAGGATGCCATTGCGCGGCTTTAGCTCGACGTATTCATCCTCGACCAACTCGAACCAGCACACGCGATCCTCAGCGACGACCCACACGAGATATTCCGAGATGCCGCCGCGACGAAACATGTGGAGCTTCTTGTGCAGGTCGATGGAGGCACTGCTGGCGGCGACTTCGCACACGAGTTCGGGCCGGCCGCAGAGATAACCTTTTTCATTGAGCCAAATGCGATGGCCGCGGCGCGGTGTGGTGCAGAGAACGCTGTCGGGTTGCGGGGCATTATCGGCATCGAGGAGCAGCGTGGGATTCGGTAAGAACTTCAATCCCGGAACACGCACCGCGCAGGTGCCGAGCCAGACGTGGAGGATGCCATCGGGCTCGGCATGGAATTCGGTGGAGAGCGGTTGCATGATGTGAACGTAACCGTCGATGAGTTCGGCTTTCTTGAGATCGGGCATCGTCTCGGAGCGGCGCAAAAATTCCGCAGACGTGAGGCGGTCGCCGTTCTCCAAAGGCGGAACTTTGGCGCGGACACCAGTGCGCCTGGCGCGCGGGGCGGGAGCTTCGAGAAGCATGGGCATGGCGGGGAGATTAGCTGGTCTGACGCGAACCCGCCAGCGGCTCGACGCGGACTTGCGCGTTGTAATCCGGCACGCCGCCGGCCGCGTCCACCACGCCGCGGCGGATGATGTGGTTGGCCTCGGGCCACATCACTTGCAGGTTGCCGGGCGCGATGGCGGCGAGGAAGACGCGGCCTTCATACGAGCCGAGATCGTTGCGCAGCGCGATGCGGTCGCCCTGCTTCACGTGGAGGCGCGCGGCGTCGTCGGTGCTCATAAAGACGGCGTCGCGCGCCGCGCCGGTGAGCGGATCGACCTCGGCGTAGATGAGCGTGTTGAACTGCTTGCCGCGCCGCGTGCTCACGTGGAAGCAGCCCGCGGGTCGGCTCTGCGGCAGGGCCGGCGCGCTCAGATGCGCGAGGCCATCGGGTGTCGCGCAATGGCCGCCGGCGCACAGATGCGGGCCGCCATATTGAAATGCGTCGCCCGTTTTTCTGAGGTGTTGCACGCCGTCGTAGAAAGGCACCACGCGGGCGATTTCCTCGCGCATCTTCCAGCCGTCTTCGCAGCCGAGCAGCGCGGCGCGGTCGGGATAAACCGCGGCCGCAAGGTCGCGCAGGATTTTCCACTCCGCGCGCGCTTCGCCGATGCCGTCTCGCGGCAGCTCGGGAGTGAACATCACGCGCCGCTCGGTGCTCGTCTCGGTGCCGCCGTCGTCCTGCTCGTAGCGCGTCTTGGCGGGCAGCAGGAGCACCTCCTCCATCGCGTCGAGAAACATCTGGTCGGTGAGGATGATGTCCTGGTGCACCCGCAGCGGCACATTGCCCAGCGCCCGAGCCACGTAATCGGGCTCCGGCAGAGTGCGCAGAAAATTTCCGCCGACACAGTAGAGCACGTCGAGATCGCCACGCGCGCAGCTCTCGACCATCTCGGTCGCGGTGAGCCCGGACCAATCGGGGACAGGAAACCCGTATTGCGCCGCGAGTTTCCGGGCGTTGTCCGGCGTCACGCTCACGCCGCCCGGAAGCGCGGTGGCATACGCGCCCATCTCGGCGCCGCCTTGCACACTCGAGTGGCCGCGGATGGGCATCACGCCGCACTTGTCGCGGCCGAGCCAGCCCTGCGAGAGCGCGAGATTGAGGATCATCTGCACGCCGTCGCCGCCGTGCGGATGCTGCGTGATGCCCATGCTCCACACGACCACGCCGTTCTTCGCGCGGTGAATGAGCTCCGCAAATTCCTCGATCGACTTCCAATCCAGCCCAGCGCGCTCAACGAGGGTTTCTGATTTCTGATTTCTGATTTCTGATTTCAGATGCTCCCACCCGGTGCAGTGCTCGGCCAGGAAGCGTTCATCGACCCAGCCGCGCTCGACGAGCACTTTCAAGACGCCGTAGAGAAAGGCGATGTCGCCGCCTTGCGTCACGGGGAACCAGTAGTCCGCGATCTCCGTGCCGAAGATCGCGGAGTCCAAATTCGAAGGCACCCAATACTTTTTCATCCCCGGTTCGAGCAGCGGATTTACGAGCACCACTTTGGTCCCGAGCTTCTTGGCCTCGTGCAGATATTTCGTCGCGACCGGCTGGTCATTGGCGGGATTCGAACCAAAGAAGATCACGAGGTCCGTGCCATACCAGTCCTTGTAAGAACATGTGCTTGCGGCCACGCCGAGGGTCGCCTTCATCGCCGCGCCGCTCGGGCTGTGGCAGAGGCGCGCGGCGTTGTCCACGTTGTTGGTGCCGAGGAAACGCGCCATTTTCTGCGCCATATAGTACACTTCGTTGGTGACGCCGCGCGAGGTCACGAAGAGCGCGAAGCGCCGCGGGTCCGCGCCGCGCAACCGCCGCGCGATCCGCTCCAGTGCTTGATCCCAGGCGATCCTCCGGAAGCCGCGCGCTCCGTGTTCCCGCAGCATCGGGTAGGCGAGCCGGCCCAGCTTGCGCAGCGCGGCATTGTCCATCCCGGAAAGCGCGGCCACGTCTTCGAGCAGCGTGTGATCGAGCGCCGAGGCCGTGTTGAGCCGCAACAAATTGAGCCGCGTCATGCACAGGTGCGGACCTTTCACCGTCCAGTCGTGCAGCCCCGCCACGCCGAGCGCGCAGCCATCGCACACGCCGCGCGTGATGACCTTCCACGCGTAGCCCAGGTTGTCGCGGTTCTCCCACACGATGCGCCCCATGTCGCGGAAGTGCTGCGGCTTCACCGCCCCGAAGCCAAAGGGGATGAAATCGCGGAGCTTGCGCCGGTGCGGGAGGCTGTGGTCGGTCACGGAGGAGACGGTTAAGCGCGTGCTGAAACTTTGGCAAGGGCAGCCGTCTCGCGGCGTTGACCGATACCGCGCTGCTCGTAAACTTCGTGCAATGACCGCCGAGAAAGTGATCGCCGAAATCGAAGCGCTGCCCCTGGAGGAACGCGCGCGGGTGATGGAATAGGTTCATCGAATGGAAGCAGCGGCGATTCCCGAGTCGTTCCGGCGCGGCAAGGAGCAAGCGCTCGCGAGCGAGGGCGTAGAGATGGAAACGGCGCTCAATGAGGCGCCGCCCTCCCGGTGCCGATGAGGTATCGGGCGCCCGAACAATTCTGGGAGGGTTTCTACGACTGCCGCCGGTGCAAAAGGCGCGCCGCGGGAACCACCTGCGGCGAGGAAGCCGCAGCTACGCCACCTGGCGTCATCGTTCCCAACTGCATCGTTCCGCCTTAGAATTCGCGATCTTTTTTCAGCCCCGGCTCCGGGATGGGATACTTGCCGTCCGGTCCGGCGGGCAGCGGCGATGGGCTGTCCATCGTGAGGTTCTCCACGCCCGGCGCATATTCGTGCTCGTGATTGAGCATCTGCTCAAAGGTCACTTCCTGCGCCGTGTGCGCGGCGAAGCGGCCCATGTTGGTGACCACGCTCGCTTCGACACCACGCTGCACTTCGTTGAAAGGTTTGTCGTTGCGGATCGCATCGAGAAGATCGGTCCATTCGTTGAAGTGCGACTCCACCTCGGTCGGCCCGACTTCGGATTGCCAGATCTGGTTATGGCGATCCGGGTTCTGGCCCTTGTAGGTGCTCGAGGGCAATCCCGCGTCGCCGCTCTTCGCGCAAATCGCCATGCCTTTCGTGCCATGCGCGTAGCTGGAGTAGTGCGCATTCGCGCCGAACATGCAGCGGCCGTCCATATAGAGTTTCGCGCCGTCCTCGAAGGTGTATTCGCAGGCGTAACTGTCGAAGTTCTGGTCGATGTAGTCGCCGCGGAAAGTGCGTCCCCCGAGAGCCTGGCACTTGATCGGCCACGCGCCCTTCATCCAGCACAGATGATCGATGTGATGGATGTAGAAGTCGCTAAACGCCCCGCCGCTCGCCCAGAGGAAGCTGTGGAAACGCGAGAGCTGCCAGAGCAGTTCGCTGGGTTTGCCAGCGAGATTGTTATCGGGGCCGGGATATTTTTCCGAAAAGGCCGAGCCGATCGGACCCTGCATGCGGTAACCGCGCATGAACATGAGGTCGCCGATTTCGCCTGCATCGATGCGCAGCTTGAGTTGCTGCATCGCGCGGCTGTGGCGGCTGTTCAGGCCGACGCCGACCCTCAGCCCTTTCTTCTCCGCTTCTTCATTGATCTTGAGCATCAGGCGCGATTTCGGGCCGTCCGCCGTCACGGGTTTTTCCATGAAGACGTTGACCCCCTTCTCGACCGCGTAGGCAAAGTGCGGCGCGCGAAACGCCATCGGCGTCGTGAAGATCGCCACGTCGCCCGGCTTGAGGCAATCGATCGCGTGTTTGTAGCCGTCGAAGCCGATGAACTTGTGATCTTCGGGCACCTTCACCTGCTCCGGGCTTTGCTTCGAGAGCGTCTGGAAGCTGTTGCTGAGGCGATGCTCAAACACATCCACCATCGCGACGAGATGGACCGGCGGGCCGGTCTGATCCATCGCGTTCTTGGCGGCGCCCGTGCCACGGCCGCCGCAGCCCACGAGTGCGATGTTGATTTGTTCGCTCCCCGCCGCGTGAACGAAAGGAATTTTCACGCCGGCTAGCGCGGAAGCGGCGGCGGCGGTCTTGATGAAACGACGGCGCGTGGTGGACTCGGAAAAGGAGGACGGATTCATGGAGCGCGAAAGCTCGGCCGAGCGCGCGAAAATTCCAAGTTCCAAATTCCAAGCTCCAATTAATTTTCAAATTCCAACGCGGCAAATTTCAAACGGTGTCGGCGCTGAATGGGCACGTTAAATCCCTGGAGGGACACGCTCCGTCGTGTCCCTGATTTTAAAGTGAGCGGGAGGTGGCGCGGAGCGGCCGCGCCGCCTCCGCTTTTTAGTTTGGGACACGACGGAGCGTGTCCCTCCAGGATTTCTCCCTTGGAATTTCCTCCGCTTTGATTCCTTGGAGCTTAAATGGAACTTGGATTTTGGAACTTGGAATTTCCACGCACTCACTGGCCCATCGCCTTGAGCCGCACGAAGCGCTTGCCACTCATGGTCAGGAAAGTCAGGAAAGAGGTCGTTGCGGAAATTTCGCTCGTTTCCATTTTCGCCGGCTGTTAATGAGAGCGGTGGCGCGACGCGCCAGAGCAGCTGAGTGGCACGCCACGTGATGTGGCCAAGAGGCTCGATGAATATTACCCGGTTGGTTTTGTCCGCCGCGGTCGCTGGATTTTCCTCGGCAGCGGCGGCGGAGGATCTCGTCCATCTCAGCCTCGAAGAGCTCGGCTCCATCAAGGTGGATACGGTTTTTGCGGCTTCCAAGTTCACGGAAAAAGTCACCGATGCGCCGTCGTCGGTCACGATCCTCACGCGCGACGAGATTCAGCGGCTGGGTTATCGCACGCTGGGCGAAGC
Source organism: Chthoniobacterales bacterium (assembly GCA_038238555.1). Lineage (GTDB taxonomy): Bacteria > Verrucomicrobiota > Verrucomicrobiia > Chthoniobacterales > Chthoniobacteraceae > JANNXQ01. Next base: position 23,148 of record JBBRXP010000046.1, read on the forward strand.
CATCCGCGGCGTGCGCAGTTTCGATGTCACTTACGATCGCAACTACAGCTACGTGGGCGTGCGCGGCTTCAATCGGCCCGGCGATTACGGCACGCGCACGCTGCTGCTCGTCGATGGCCATCGCATGAACGATCCGATTTACGACTCGGTCTTCGTCGGCACGGAGGCACTGCTGGATGTGGACCTCATCGAGCGCGTGGAGATCATCCGCGGGCCGGGCTCGGCGATCTACGGCAGCAATGCTTTCTTCAGCGTGATCAATGTGGTGACGCGGCGCGGGCGTGACGTGAATGGCGCGGAAGTCGCGGGGAGCTACGGTTCGTTTGACGCTTACACGGGGCGGTTTTCGTTCGGGAAAAATTTTGCCAACGGCGTCGAGGTCATGCTCTCGGGCAGCACGCTGGCGAGCGATGGACCGGGACGACTTTTCTATCGCGAGTTCGACACGCCGGCGACCCACCAGGGCGTCGCCGCAAATCGCGACGGCGATCGCGCTTGGAATCTTTTCGGGTCGATCCGGGCCGGGGACTTCACGTTTCAGGGTGCCTACTCGACCCGCGACAAGGACATCCCGACCGCGTCTTTTGGCAGCATCTTCAATGGGCTCAACACCACCGTGGATTCGCGCGGTTATCTCGAGTTGCGTTACTCGCACGAGACCGCGGAGGGCTGGAACTTTTCCGGCCGCGCCTCGCTTGACGAATACGATTACCACGAGGTGACGGCTTATGCCGACGACGACGGCAGCACCTTCATCAACAACGACTCGGCGCGCGCGCGCTGGTGGACTCTCGAGGGCAGTGTGAGCAAGAATTTCTTCAACCGCTTCCGCTTCACGATGGGCGCGGAATATCGGCAGAGCCTCACGTTACTCCAGCGCAACTACAACGAACGGCCCTTTGCCAGCTTCCTCGACACCGCGGGCCAGCAGCAAATTTTCGGCGCGTACATCGACACAGCGCTCGAAGTCTGCAAGCCGCTGAGCCTCGTGGCCGGGCTGCGCTTCGACCACTACAACAGCTTTGGCGATACGCTCAATCCGCGGCTCGGCGTGATCGTGCACCCCGCCTCGCAGACCACGCTCAAGCTGCTTTATGGCCGGGCATTTCGGGCGCCAAATCTTTACGAGTTGAAGTACATCGGCACCGGGCAGACGGCCAATCCCGACCTGCAGCCGGAGAGCATTCAGACGCTCGAATTCATCGCCGAGCAGTACTTCGCGAAGCACTGGCGGGCGTCGGCGTCGCTCTTTCAAAACGACATCTCGAACCTTATCGACCAGGTCACGCGCGCCGACGGCCTCGTTTTCTTCGACAACTCGGGCGATAGCCGCGTGCGCGGTTTCGAGGTGGAAGTCGAGGGCAAGTGGGACCGCGGTCTGTTGCTGAGGAGCAGCTACACGCGCTACGAGACCGAGAGCACGCAGACCGGACTGCGGCTGGAAAATGCGCCGAGCGATGTGGCGCGCGTGCAAGCGCTGGTGCCCATCTTCGGCGAAAAACTCTCGGCGGGTTGCGAGATCATCTACACGTCGGATCGCCTCACCCTCACTCGCCACCACACCGGCGACGCATGGCTGCTCAACGCCACGCTCTTCAGTCGGCAATTGCGGCCCGGGCTCGAGCTCTCGGCGTCGATCTACAATTTGCTGAGCTACCGCTACAGCGTCCCCGGCGGCACCGAGCACAGTCAGGATCAGATCGAGCAGGATGGGCGCACCTTCCGGCTGAAGCTCACCTACCGGTTCTAAATGAACGCGCGGTTTGTCGTCCTTTCGGTCCTTCTCGTCCTTTCGGTCCTCCCCGCGGCGCGCGCCGAGAGCGAGCCCAGCGTGAAGGCGGCTTACCTTTTTAATTTCGCGAAGTTCGTCGAGTGGCCCGCCTCGGCCTTCGCCAGCGCGCAGGCGCCGATCGTGCTCGGTGTGGTCGGCCGCGATGCAGTGGGCGATGAGCTGGCGCGCACTTTTGCCGGCACCAGCGCCAACGGGCATCCCGTGGAAGTCCGGCGTGTGGCCGCTTCCGACGCGGCGGCGCTGCGCTCATGCCACCTGCTTTTCATCCCCGCCTCGGAGCGCGCCGACGCGGTGCTCGCGGCGGTGCAAGGCCATCCGGTGCTCGTGGTGGGCGAGTCGGAAAATTTCGCCCGTCGCGGCGGAGCCCTCGCGTTTGTGAAGGCGGAGGGCACCGTGAAATTCGAAGCCAACCCCAAGGCCGCATCGCGCAGCGGACTGACCGTGAGTTCAAAACTGCTCCGCGTGGCACGCGGCGTGGTGGAGCGATAATTGCGAATGACTTCTCCGAGCTTCCGATTCAGTGATCTCTCGATCCGCAGCAAGGTGACGCTCATCACATTTGCCGCGAGCCTCGTCGCACTCTTCGCCGTGGCCGGCGGGCTTTATGCATTTCAGCTCGGCCAATTCCGCCAGACCTTTGAGCGCGAGCTGCGCACGCTCAGCCGCATCATGGCCGAAAATTGCGCCGCGGCCCTCGCCTTCAACGACGCCAAGACCGCCAACGAGGTGCTCGCGCCGCTCGGCGTGAAGCCGGAGATCCAGCACGCAGGCGTGTTGGGAGCCGACGGCGAAAACTTCGCCGCATTCGGCGGCAAGGACGCGAGCCCACCGCCGCGGCCCGACGCGACGGCTGGTGTGGTCGATCGCGGCGCATCGTGGACGGTGGTCGAGCCCATCGTGCTCGATGGAAAAAGGATCGGCACATTTTTCATCGACGCGGATTACGCCGGGCCGCGCAGCCAGCTCGAGCGCGTGTATCTCACCGTCACCGCAGCCGTGCTCGCGGGGTCGCTGCTGCTGGCCGTGCTGCTCACCATCCGGCTCCAGCACTTCATCACGCGGCCCATCCACGCGCTGGCCACTGCGAGCGAAGCGGTGGCGCGCGATCACGATTATTCGGTGCGCGTCGATCCGCACGGGCACGACGAACTCGGCCAGCTCACCGCCGCTTTCAATCACATGCTGGCGCGCATCGGGGAGCAGGATGGCGCGATGCGTGAGAGCGAGGAGCGCTTCCGTTCCGTGGCCGAATCGGCCAGCGACGCCATCATCGTCGCCGATGGCGAGGGCCGCGTGGTCTCGTGGAATAAAGGCGCGCGGCTCATGTTCGGTTACGAGGCTGCGGAAATGAGCGGCCAGCCGCTCTCCCTCATCATGCCCGAGCGTTTCCGCGCGATGCACGCCGCCGGCCTCAAGCGTTACCGCGAGACGGGCGCGGCGCACGTGATCGGCAAGACGGTCGAGCTCGCCGGCCTGCGCAAGAATGGCGAGGAATTTCCTTTCGAGATGGCGCTCTCGACTTGGAAGACGGGCGCCGGGATTTTTTTTGGAAGCGTGATGCGCGACATCGGCGAGCGCAAAGCAGCCGAGGAAGCGCTGCGTCTTTCACAGCAGAAGCTGCTCGACACCTCGCGCCTCGCCGGCATGGCCGAGGTCGCCACGGGCGTGCTGCACAATGTCGGCAACGTGCTCAACAGCGTGAACATCTCGGCCTCCCTCGCGCTCGATAAATTGCGCGCCTCGAAGGTGGACAGCTTTTCCAAAGCCGCGGCCTTGATCGCGCAGCACGAGCACGACCTCGGCGATTTCATCACGAAGGATCCGCAAGGCCAGCGGCTCCCGCGCTTTCTCCAGCGGCTCTCCGGTTTTCTCACCGAGGAAAACGCGGCGACCCGCACCGAGCTCGAGCAGCTCGGAAAAAACGTCGAACACATCAAGGAGATCGTGGCCATGCAGCAGAGCTACGCGAGCGTGACCGGCGTGCTCGAAGACGTGCCCGCCGAGCAGCTCGTCGAGGACGCGCTGCAGCTCAACTCCGCAAGCTTTGCGCGGCACGGCATCGAGATCGGGCGCAAGTTTCAGCCGGCGCCGGCGGTGCGCGTAGACAAGCACAAGGTGCTGCAAATCCTCATCAATCTCCTGCGCAACGCGAAGCACGCCGTGGAGGATGCGGAGCGGCCCGACCCGCGGATCGGCATCTCGGTCGCGAGCGCTGGGGATCAAGTGTGCATCGCCGTCGCCGACAACGGCGTGGGCATTCCGGCGAAAAATCTCACCAACGTTTTCCGGCACGGCTTCACCACGAAAAAAAACGGCCACGGCTTCGGCCTCCACAGCGGCGCGAACGCGGCCAAGGAAATGGGCGGCGCGCTCTCAGTCTCCAGCCAAGGCGAGGGGATGGGCGCCACTTTCACTCTCAGCCTGCCCGTCGCCACGACGGCCTCCGACTTATGCACACCAGCGAATCAGCTAATCACCGCATCCTGATCATCGACGACAATCCGTCGATCCACGAAGATTTTGGCAAGGTGCTCGGGAGCAAAAATCTCGAACACCTTCGCGAGATCGAGGACGACGAAGCCGCGCTCTTTGGCGAAACCAATACCACCGCGGCGACCGTGGATTTCGAGCTCGCATCGGCCTTTCAAGGCCAGGAGGGACTCGAAGCGGTGCGCGCTGCGGCGCAAGCGGGGAAGCCGTTCGCGATGGCCTTTGTCGATGTGCGCATGCCGCCGGGCTGGGATGGCATCGAGACCATCACGCGCATCTGGAAAGAGCATCCCGATCTGCAGATCGTGATCTGCACTGCTTACTCGGATTACTCGTGGGACGACATCGCCACTGTGCTCGGCAACAGCGACAGCGTGCTCATTTTGAAAAAGCCTTTTGACAGCGTGGAGGTGCTGCAGATGGCGCACGCGCTCACCAAAAAGTGGCAGCTCGCGCGGCTCGCGGAGCGACAGGTGGAAGAGCTCGACGCGCTCGTGGCCCAGCGCACCGCGGAACTCCGAGCCGCCAATGAAATGCTGAAAGGCGAAGTGGCCGAGCGCAGCGCCGCCGAGGCCGCGTTGCGCCAGAGCGAGGAACGGTTTTCAAAAGCCTTTCAGTCGAGCCCGGTGCCGATGGCCATCGAGCATCTCGCCCGCGCGCTCTTCATCGACGTGAATGCGAGCTTCACCGCGATGACCGGACGTGATCGTGAGGAACTCATCGGCAACGCTGAGACCGCGCGAGAGATTTGGTTTGATCCCGCGACGCCGCAGATGGTGCGCGAACTCTTGAGCCAGCAAACCCCGCCGCGCGACTTGCCGGTCGCGCTGCGCACCAAGTCCGGCGAGCGCCGCGACGCGCTGCTTTCCACCGAACCCGTGGAGCTCGCCGGCGAGAAGCACCTGCTGCTCATCGCGCAGGACGTGACCGAGCACACGCGCCTCGAGGACCAGCTCCGGCAGGCGCAGAAGATGGAAGCCGTGGGCCGGCTCGCCGCCGGGGTGGCGCACGACTTTAACAACATCCTCACCGTGATCATCGGCAATACGTCGCTGCAACTCGCCGATCCTAATCTCAACCAGGCGCTCGCCAAAGCATTGAACCAAGTGGTGAAGGCCGCCGATCGCGCGACCGCGCTCACGCGCCAGCTCCTCGCCTACAGCCGGCGGCAGATGATCCAGCGCCGCGGAGTGGACCTCAACGAAATGGTGACGCAGACCGCCGCGATGCTGCGCCGGATCATCGGCGAAGACATCGCGCTCGTGAGCGAGCTCGCGGAAAATCTTCCGCCGATCTTTGCCGACCCGAGCAACATTGATCAGGTCTTGATGAACCTCGTGCTCAATGCGCGCGACGCGATGCCCGACGGCGGCCGCATCACCATCTCGACCGCCGCGACTTCGATCGCGCCCGGCGATCTCGAACAGTGCGGCGATGCGCGCGCCGGCGACTTTGTGTGCGTGAAGGTGCGCGACACCGGCTGCGGCATGGACGCCGCGACGTTGAACCGCATCTTCGAGCCCTTCTTCACCACCAAAGAAATCGGCCGCGGCACCGGCATGGGCCTGGCCACGACTTACGGCATCGTCAAACAGCACGAAGGTTGGATCGACGTGCAGAGTGAAGTGGGCGCGGGCACGGAGTTCCGCGTTTATTTTCCCGCCTTCGACGGCTCGGTGCAGCGCGACGAAATCGCCGCCGACGCCGGCGCCACGCTCCACGCGCGGCGCGAAGGGACGATCCTCGTGGTCGAAGACGAAGAGATGCTGCGCGAATTTGTGGGCACCGTGCTCGAGTCGCTCGGCTACCGCGTGCTGAGCGCCGCCAACGGCCCCGAGGCGCTGCAAATCTGGGCGCGGGAAAAAAGCGGGATCGACATTTTGCTCACCGACATCGTGATGCCAGAGTCCATCTCCGGCCGCCAACTCGCGCGGCAGATGACGCAGGAGAGCAGCCGGCTCAAAGTCATCTACACGAGCGGCTACAGCGCCGAGCTCATCGGCGGAGAATTCGAGCGCGAACGCGGCGCCGTCTTTCTCTCCAAGCCCTACCACTCGGACCGGCTCGCGAGCATCGTCTCGCGCTGCCTCGACGGCGAGGCGCCGGCGCAAGCCGCGGCGGTGGAGCAGAACTGAAGGCGCCGGAACTTCCTGCGACGTCCCCGTCGCAGCTACGAGCGGCGGCTCGCCTTTCTACTTTGCCGTGAACTCGTACACCGTGCTCGAGCGAAAGGTCTCGCCGGGGCGCAGCACGGTGCTGGGGAAGTCGGGATGGTTCGGTGAATCGGGGAAGTGCTGCGTCTCGAGGCACACCCCGGCGTGCGGTCCGTAAGTGCGGCCGCCCTTGCCGGCCACGTCTTTGAGATGATTGGCCGTGTAGAGTTGCACGCCGGGTTGCGTGGTGAAGACGCGCATCGTGCGGCCGCTCGCCGGATCGTGCAGCTCGGCGGCGAGCGTGAGCGCGCCGGGCGTCGCGGCGTCGATCACGAAGTTGTGATCGTAGCCGTCCTTGAGCGCGGCGATGTCGCGACCGACCGTTTTTGTCCTCGTGAAATCGAGCGGTGTGCCGGCGACCGCGCGCACCTCGCCAGTCGGGATGAGCCCGTCGTCCACCGGCGTGAAGCGTGAAGCATGGAGCCGCAGCTCGTGCTCGAGCACGTCGCCAGCGGCGGCGAGATTCCAGTAGGCGTGGTTGGTGAGATTGAGCACCGTTGGCTGGTCCGTGGTGGCTTCGTAGTCGAGGCGCAGTTCGTCCTTGTCTGTGAGCGTGTAGAGCACCGCCACCTTCATCGCGCCGGGGTAACCTTCCTCGCCATCCGCCGCCGTATAAGTGAAGCGCACCGCGGATTTGCCCGCCGGCTCAGGCTTCCAAATTCTTTTGTCGAATCCGCGCGGGCCGCCATGCAAATGATTGCGCCCATTGTTTGTCGCCAGCGGGAAGTCGCGGCCATCGAGCGTGAATTTTCCCAGCGCGATGCGGTTGGCGTAGCGTCCGGCGATCGCGCCGAAAAATGGATGCGGCTCGAGATAACGCTCGGGCTTGTCGAACCCGAGCGTCACATCCGCGAGCTTCCCGTCGCGATCCGGCACGGACATTTCGATGAGCGTCGCGCCCCAGGGAATGAAGCGCGCTCGCAGCCCGTGCGCGTTCGTCAACGTGAATGTTTCGACGGGCTTGGCCTCGGGCGTCTGCGCCACGAGCAGAGCCGGGGCCGAGGCGAGCACGAGGAGGAACGAGGAGAGTTTCATCGCGAGCAATGGGCGATCATTCCTGCTGTCCGCCGAGGTTGGCAAGGCCGGCGTGAGAGGCTACCATCGGCGGCGATGCGCACACTCACTCCGCTCCCGCTCGAGAATGGCGAGCGGCTTACCAGCTCCGAATTTCTGCGGCGCTACGAAGCGATGCCCGAGATTCAAAAGGCCCAGCTCATTGAAGGAATCGTCCACATGCCCTCCCCCGTTCGCGCGGACCAACACGGCAAACCCGACAACCTGCTCCAGACCTGGCTCGGCACTTACGCCATCGAAAACGAAGGGGTGGATGGGTACACAAACACCACCCTCGTCCTCGCGCCCGACAACACTCCGCAGCCCGACGCCATCCTCTGCAGCACTCCGCGCCCCGGCGGCCGCGTGTGGTTGAATGAGAAAGGCTATCTCTGCGGCGCGCCGGAATTGATCGCCGAGGTCGCCGCCAGCAGCGCGTCGGTCGATCTGCACGACAAATTTCGCGCTTACCGGCGCAACGGCATCGCGGAGTACCTCGTGTGGGTCATCGCCGAGAAACGCGTGCGCTGGTTCGCGCTCGAAGATCAGGAATACGTCGAACTCAAAGACCGCGCGGGCATCCTCATAAGCCGCGTTTTTTGAAGCTCACCCTCGACACCCGCGCCCTGCTGTGGGGCGACGGCGGCCGAGTGCTGGCCGCGCTCCGGCGGCGGCGCTGAGACGCGCGCGGAAGTTCCAAGTTTCAAGAGTAAGAGGTAAGAACGGACGCCAATCCCACTTTTTGCGCGCCGCCTAAGTGCCGAGGCTATGCGCTCTGCTTGCACCCGCCTTCCTCCGGCACTATCACTACAGCCCTTTTTCCCACACATGATCACCTGGCTCATCAAGAAGGTCATCGGCTCCAAGAACGCGCGCATGCTCAAGAAGCTGGGCCCCGTCGTCGAGCGGATCAATGCGCTCGACGAGGAATTCAAGCATCTCTCCGACGACGCGCTCCGCGCCAAGACCGCGCAGTGGAAGGAGCGGCTCGCGCCCATCGAGGATGCCGCGGAGCGCCAGCGCGTGCTCGATGAGATTTTGCCGGAAGCTTTCGCCGTGGTGAAGAACACCGCGCGCCGTGTCTGCGGCACCGAGTTTGTGGTGTGCGATCAGCCTTACACCTGGAACATGGTGCACTTCGATGTGCAGCTCCTCGGCGGCATCTGCCTGCATCGCGGCATGATCGCGGAAATGGCCACTGGAGAGGGAAAGACGCTCGTCGCCACCCTCCCGCTCTACCTCAACGCACTCACCGGACGCGGCGCGCATCTCGTCACCACCAATGATTACCTCGCCCGTCGCGACGCGGAGACCATGGGCCTCGTCTATCAATTTCTCGGCCTCACCGTCGGCTGCATTCAGCACGACCAATCGCCCGACGTGCGCCGTGCGCAATATTACTGCGACATCACTTACGGGATGAACTCGGAGTTCGGCTTCGACTACCTGCGCGACAATGGCATGGCCACTTCCAAGGAGAGCCAGGTCCAGCGGCCGCACTACTACGCCATCGTCGATGAAGTGGATTCCATCCTCATCGACGAAGCGCGCACACCCCTCATCATCTCCGGGCCGGCGACCGTCTCGACGCATCAGTTCGATCGCTTCAAGCCGCTGGTCGAGCAAGTGGTGCGCAAGCAGACGATGCTCTGCAACCGGCTCGTGACCGAGGCCGAGGCGCTTTTCGAAAAAGGCGAAAACGAAAAAGGCGCCGACACGATGGTGAAAGTGAAGTTCGGCCAGCCGCGCAACAAGGGCCTGCTGCGCATGATGGAGGAGCCGGAGCGCCGCAAATTCATCGACAAGGCGGAGCTGAGTTTCTTCACCGACACGCGCAAGGAGGAGCTCTATGCGCTCAAGGAAGAACTCTTCTTCACGATGGAAGAGCGCCAGCACGAGGCCGATCTCACCGAGCAGGGCCGCACCTTCATGAACCCGGAGGATCCCGACGCTTTCATGTTGCCCGACATGGCCACGGCCTTCGCCGACATCGACAACAACAAGGCGCTCGATGAAGCCGCGAAGATCGCCGAGAAATCGAAGATTCAGGAAGTCACCGACCAGCGCAGCGAGGCCATCCACAACATCGCGCAGCTTCTGCGGGCCTACTGTCTTTACGAGAAAGACGTCCAGTACGTCGTCGAGGACGGAAAGGTCGTCATCGTCGATGAATTCACCGGACGCAAGATGACCGGCCGCCGCTGGAGCGACGGGCTGCACCAAGCCGTTGAGGCCAAGGAGGCCGTGCAGATCGATCGCGAGACGCAGACGCTGGCGACCATCACGATCCAAAATTATTTCCGTCTCTACGAAAAACTCGCGGGCATGACCGGCACCGCCGAGACCGAGGCCAATGAATTTCACGACGTGTATAAGCTCGACGTCGCCGTCATCCCGACCAACCAGCCGTGCGTGCGCAAGGACGTGAACGATCTCATCTTCAAAACGCGGCGGGAGAAATTCAACGCCGTCATCAAGGAGATCGGTGGCGCGCACGGCAAAGGCCAGCCGGTGCTCGTGGGCACCGTGAGCGTCGAGGCTTCGCAACTCCTGAGCCGCATGTTGCAGCGCGAGAAAATCCCGCACGCTGTCCTCAACGCCAAGCATCACATGCAGGAGGCTGAGATCATCGCGCGCGCCGGCCAGCCCGGCTCGGTAACAGTCTCGACAAACATGGCTGGCCGCGGCACCGACATCAAACTCGGCTCTGGCGTGCCCGAGCTCGGCGGCCTCTTCGTCGTCGCCACTGAGCGGCACGAAGCCAGGCGCATCGATCGCCAGCTTCGCGGACGCTGCGCGCGCCAGGGCGATCCCGGCATGTCGCGGTTCTTCGTTTCCTTTGAAGACGACCTCATGCGCAACTTCGGCGCCGCCGATCGCATGACGAAGATGATGGAACGCTTCGGTCTCGAGGAAGGCGAGGCGCTCGAGCACCCGTGGCTCAACCGCTCGGTGGAGACCGCGCAGAAGCGCGTGGAGCAGCGCAATTATTTAATTAGAAAGCGCTCGCTGGATTTCGACGACGTGATGAACAAGCAGCGCGAAGTCATCTATGGCTGGCGCAACGATTCCATTAACGCCGAGGAACCGCGCCCGCTGCTCTACGAAACGCTCGAGGAATATCTTCCCGAAAAAGCCGCCGAGTTTCTCCCCGAAGAAGGCGAAAAAAATCCGCAGGCGCTGCTCCAGTGGGTGAACGTGACCTTCCCGCTCGGCCTCACCGCCGAGGCCGCGGCATTCGAGAGCAAGACGGCGCAGGAGGCCGGCGACTTCCTCATCGAGCGGGTGAAGAAAAGCTACGAGCTCAAGTGCGCGCACGAGGTGCCCGAGGCCGTAAAGCATCTCGAGCGACACTGCATCCTCAACGCCATCGACCGGCTCTGGCAGGAGCATCTCTACGCCATGGATTCGTTGCGCGAGGCCGTGTATCTGCGCGCTTACGGGCAGAAGGATCCGCTCATCGAATACAAGACGGAGGCCTACGCGATGTTCACCGAGCTCATGGCCAACATCAAAGGCGAGGTGTGCCACAACCTCTTCCGCAGCACCTCGAATCTCGAAGCCTTCGGCGCCTTCCTGCAAAGCCTCCCGCAATTCCTCATCCACGCCGACGATACCGGCGCGCAAACCACCGAAACCACCGGTCGCGCCGCCCCGAAGTCGAGCCCCGCGAGCCGCCTCGACGACACCGCCGAGCCCTCCGTGGAAAGCATCCTGCAACCCGCCCGCCGCGAAGCCCCCAAGGTCGGCCGCAACGAGCCGTGCCCTTGCGGCAGCGGAAAGAAGTTCAAGAACTGCTGTGGCCGAAATGCTTAGCCGGAACGACTTACTGTGCAGACAGTTGGATGGACTACAGCGTGAGTGGTCAGGTGCGCCGGAGGCGCTGCGGAAAATAGCCTGCTCGCCCGCCCACCAGCCTCCCTATTCCCCTCCGCCGCCTCGGTGGTGAAGCGAGTCTGCGAGCGAGAACCACCGGAACCAATCGGCTAACACGACCCGCCCCGGCAGGGGCGCTGGAACCTTGATGG
>JBBRXP010000047.1:0-33612 GCA_038238555.1 Chthoniobacterales bacterium
CATGAGCCCGCACGTGGAGCCGTGGCCGGCCATGCGGAAGCGGCCGGAATTGTAAATGATGATGAGATCGGCCCCCCCCTTCTCGATGAATTTTGCGCTGATGCCCGTGCCGGCGCCGGCGGCGATGAGCGGTTCGCCGCGATCAAGCGCGGCCTGCAAGCGGTCGCGGACTTCTTGCCGCGTGTAGGGGTTTCCTTTTCCGGTCCAAGGGTTGGGCATAGGCCGCGATGAAAGCACACGCGCCTCGTGACGGGAAGCGGGCCGTTAGCCCGGTAGTATCCTACTTTGACGTTCGGCGTTTGGCGTTGAGCCCGACGCAGGCGCCTTCCGCCTGCTGGATATGCGTCAAGACGGAGGTCAATCCGCTGCCCGCGCTCAACGCCAAACTTCAAACGCCAAACGCCAAATTACGACACTGCTGCTAGCCCTTGTGCCCGTTGTCGCTCTCGGTGGTCACGCCGTCTTTGCCCGGGAGCGCGGCGACGGGGCCGCCGCCGAAGAGCCGCGCGAAGATGCGCTTGGGCGCGGCTTTCCCGCTCTCCTCTTCGCTCAGTTCGCCATGCGCCTCGGCCTTGGCGGTCTCCCATGCCGGCGCGAAACCGGGCACGGCGATGTGCATCCGCTTTTCGGCGCGCGCGTAAATTTCGAGGTCGCGCTGCAGCTTGCGGTCGGGGTGGTCGTTGAGGGCGTTGATTTTCACGCGCAGGTTTTCGTTCTCCTTGCGCAGCGCCTCGGCCTCGGCCTTGGTCCGCTGCATGGACTCGGCTTCGATCTGCAGCTTGTCGCTCAAGTAGTTCTTGTAGCGGCGAAACTCGCTCTTGAGCCGGAAGTATTGGTAGAGCGCGAGCACGAGAAAGATGCAGCCGAAGTAAAACCCGATGGCGTATGCGCTGAGGAAAATGTCTTTGCTGTTCACGAGTGAGCTGGGTTAGGCGACCACTTGGAGATCCAGCGGCTGCGAGCCGGCATCGAAGCGGAGGACTTCGTTCTTTTCATTCAAGGTAATGACGCGCGGCTTGTGGTGCGCGGCTTCGACAGCGGTGAAGTGCGCGAAGTTCATGATCGTGACACGGTCGCCGATCTTGCCGAGGTGGGCGGTGGCGCCGTTGAGTTGAATTTGTCCCGAGCCAGCTTCGCCGTAGATGACGTAGGTCTCGAAGCGTTCGCCATTGGCCATGTTGCCGACGAGGATGCGCTCGTAAGGCAGGAGGCCCACGCGCTCGGCGAGATCGCGCGAGATGGTGAGGCTGCCTTCGTAGTGCAAGCTCGCGCCGGTGACGGTGGCGCGATGGATTTTCGACTTGAGCAGCATCAGGTGCATGAAGCGCAAACCGTGCGGGAGATCGCGCAAAAAGCAAGAAGCGCGTCGAGCCGATAGTGGCGGCCTTTCCAACTCACTCCTCCCCACGCGGACCGCCGCCAGCTATTGAGCCCGATGGCCAGCGCGAGCGCAAAGCCGATCGGATGCAGCAGGCAACTCATCCAAGACGTGCGAAAGCGCCACGTGAGCGCGAGGCGCGTGAAATAAATGACCGCGATCTCTGCGAGCACGAGCCGCCGTGCCGAAAAACAGACCGCGATGAACGGCCAGAGATACAACGCAAACTGCGAGGCGCCCACCGCGAGGAACGCGGCGAGATGCGGCCCAAAGGCGGCGCGGAGGTTCTTGGTGAATCCATCCCATACTTCGCGGAAGCTGCGATACATGCGGCAGGTCGAGAAGCGCAGCGCTTCGCAATTGAAGAGCCGCATCCCCTCGCCCATCCGCGCCGTCACGGCCCGGCCGAGCGCCACATCTTCCACGAGATGGCCGCGCAACGCCGCGTGACCGCCGATGCTTTCGTAGGCCGCTCTCGTGAAGAACATGAACTGGCCATTGGCCGCGCCGAGTGCGCCGCAAACCCAGGCGGGCAGTCGCTTCGCGAGCCGCGGTCGCTCCTGGAGAAAGAGCACAAGCCAGTGCGGATAGAGCACCATGCCGGCGAGCACGATCATGGGAATGATGAGCCGCTCGCCCCACGTCACGGTGACAAGCCGCGGCCAGGCGGAGACGAGGCCGGCGCGCTTCTCTCGCGCGTAACCCACCGCGGCGCTCACGGTGCCCGGGGCATGAGTGGTGTCGGCATCGGTGAAGAAAAGGAATTCGCCCCGCGCGCGTTCAACGAGCTGGTGGCAGGCCCAGTTTTTTCCCGTCCAGCCGCCCGGCAGCGCCGCACCGTGCATGAGCAGCGCGCGCGGCGCGCAGACTCCGGGGAGCACACCCGTCCCGGGTGTTGGCGATGGTGTCCCGCCATCGCGAACTTCCAAAACCGCCCCCTCTGGAACAAGCGCGCGGACAAGATCGCCCGTGCCATCTTCACTGCCGTCGTCGAGCACCAGGAGTTCGAAACATGGATAATCCTGCGCCAGCAACGAGCGCACGCACCGCTCGATGTTCCGCGCCTCGTTGCGCGCCGGCACCAGGATCGACACGAGCGGCGCGTCGGCCGGAGGTCGCGCCGCACGCAGCCCCTCGAAGCAAGCCAGATTCGCCAGCACGCCGAGCAGCGACACGACGAGCAACACGAGCACCGCGCAATGAAACACTTCGAGCATCGGCATTCCGAGCATCGCAAGCGCCCCGGCTGTTTGCCAAGTTCCGCCGCGGCCCCTATATCTCTCCCGCAGAATGAATCTCTCCGACCTCCTCGCCTCGCCCCACCGCTCTCCGCTCGTGCGGCGATTTGCGGCGCTGCTCGAGCCGAAGACCAACGAAGAACTGGCCGGGATGGCGCGCAAATCCACGGCACTCACGCGGCGGCATTTTGGAAAGACCATCCGCCTTTTCGCGCCGCTCTATCTTTCCAACGAGTGCATCAATAACTGCGCCTACTGCGGCTTCTCCCGCGACAACGCGATCCTGCGCGTGACGCTCGACATTGCGTCGGTGGTGAAGGAAGCGCGGCATCTCGCGAAGGAAGGCTTCCGCAATCTCCTGCTCGTCGCGGGCGAGCATCCGCGGTTTGTCTCGAGCGATTATCTCGCGCAATGCGTGCGCGCGCTGGCGGCCGAGATTCCCAGCGTGGCGTTGGAGGTCGCGCCGATGGAGGCGGCGGAGTACGCGCAACTGGTGGCCGCGGGCGCCGAGGGACTCGTGGTCTATCAGGAGACTTACGACCGCGCGGCTTACGCGGAGCTGCACACGGCGGGACCGAAAAAAGATTTCGACTTCCGGCTCGCCTGCCCGCAGCGCGCTTATGCCGGCGGCTTCCGGCGCATCGGCATCGGCGCGCTCTTTGGCTTGAGCCCGTGGCGCGACGAAGCGCTCGCGCTCGCCACGCATCTCGAAAATCTCCAGCGCCGCTGCTGGCGCGCGCTCTTCACCGTGAGCCTGCCGCGGCTGCGGCCATGCGCCGGCACTTTCGCGCCGCGGCACCCCCTGCCGGATCGCGAATTCATCCAGCTCCTCTGCGCCATGCGACTGTGTTTCCCGCACACCGGCCTCGTGCTGAGCACGCGCGAAGCCGCGCCTCTGCGCGACGCCATGCTGCCGCTCGGCTTCACCATGATGAGCGCCGGCAGCCACACCGACCCCGGCGGCTACACCGGCGCGGGCCGCGATCAACTCCACCATACCGTCCGCGGCCGCGCGGTTGCTCCCGGCCCCCTCGCTACCGCTGCCGGAGCTACCGGCCAATTTGAAATCGCCGACGAGCGCTCCCCCGCCCAGATCGCATCGCTGCTGCGCGCGCGCGGCCTCGAGCCGGTGTGGAAGGATTGGGACTCGGCAATCCTCGCCGCGTCGTGACTCTGCACATCAACGGCGAAGCGCGCGACATCGACGGTGCGCGCAATGTGGCCGCATTGATCGAAGCCCTCGCCCTGCCCGCGCCGGCGATGCTCGTCGAGCACAACGGCACCGCCCTGCGACGCGAGGAGTGGAAAGTGCGCCCGCTCGAAGAAGGCGACCGCATCGAGATCGTGCGCATCACAGCCGGCGGGTGAGAATCAACCGTCGGGAAAGACCGGCGAGCTCGTCGGATCAGTAAACGCGGGCGTGGACTCCCGGATCCGTCCCTCTGGTCCGGGCGGAAAATCCGGCGCCATGCTGGTCGCGATTGCCCACGGTGGTCTTGGCCGCGCATCCGCCGCCAACACCCGCCAGCATTGCGACGACGAGCAGTGAGAGAATAGTTTTCATGATACCCGCTCTTTCGTCCTGGCTCGCACAAGTGCGCGTATCCAGGCTGAGGAAACATCCAGCCTCCAATGAGTGTCGCAAAAAAAACAGTTGCGGCGCGCGTCACCGGCTCGGGGGATTTACTTCGCGGACGAGAGCGCCGTTGCTCTCGCTGAGCACGAGGATCGCGAGTTTCTCGACGTGGTTGAGTTCGTTCGGGCGGAGCATCTGGTAATCGAGGCCGCTTGGATTTGGCAGCGGATGCGGTGGCTCGGGGGACGCGGGCTGCGGGGTGCTGTTGAGGCTCGCGTAATCGAAGCGGCCGCGCAGGTCGGTGTAGCCCTCCTTGAAAAAGCGCACGGCGCCGCCGCGGAGGCGGGCGTACACTTTCACGTAGGCTTTGCTCACGGGTTTGTTGGTCGATGAATCGCGCACGTCGAGACGGCCGTAGTTTTCGGTGAGCGTGAGCTTGAGCGTGTTGGCGTGATAAGCCTGCGCCTTGCGCTGGCCGGCGGCGACGATCTCGACGAGCACATTGGCGCGCGCGAATTCGCCGGGCAGCGGAATGTCGAGCGCGTCGCGTCCAGCGGGGAGCGCCTGCGTCGCGGATTTGTTGGGCTTGATGACGGCGAAGCGGCTCGCGTCCTGCGAGACGAAGGGACTCGAGCTGAACGAAAACTCGGCGTCCATGAGGTAGTAATTGATGGCGACCGCGCCGAGGTTCTTCCACGCCAGCGCGATGGTGCGGTTCTCGACTTTGAAGTCGAACGACGGCTCGGTCTCGGCGAGTTCGGATTGCTGCTTGTCGCGATCGGGTGCCTCGTCGCCGGGCGCGCATTGAGCGCGGCAACGCCACCGGTCTTGCCTTCGATCTCATCGAGCTGCGCAGTCACAATAACGCCGCTCGGAGGAAAGGGAGCAGCCGCCCACGGGCGCTTCGTGCCGCAATTGCCGCTTGGATTTATCGTCTCGCGGGCTAGCTTCGCGCCATGAGTTCTCTCGCCCAGGAAGTGGACGCCACTTTAAGCCATCTTGACCACTCGACGGCCATCCGCTTCGAGCGGCTCATCCGCGATGCCGTCGCTTTGGTCCGCCTTTCCGCGGAGCGATCTCTCGCCACGCCTGTGCTTGATCCCGCATACTTCGATTCCGTCATCGACGCCTTCCCCGGCCTCGACTTCGCGCGCCCTCCGCAGGGCGACCTGCCCGCCGCCAGGGTCTGGTGACGATGTGGCTCCCGGATACGAATTTCTAGATCGAAATCCTCAAGCGTCCCGCGGGTCCGGCGGCGGATCGCTTCCGGCAGTGCCGGGCGGATGATCTCGCCGTCTCCGTCGTCGTGTGGGCCGAGTTGCTCCACGGCGCACGCACTCATTGCGGCGCTACTCGACCATCGCGATATTGGAAACCGCGATAAACTTCAGCTTTCCTCCGCTCTCGTTGAAGACGACGGTCTGGCCGTCTTCAGTGATCAGGCAATGCTCAGGTTTTTCGACCCGCACCACATCGCCGCTGTTGAGGCGAAGTGCGTAAGGAACGAACGGGCGTCGATTATCGATTTCGAGCAGCGTGTCCTGAGTCATGGCGGAAGCGATACCCTGCTGAGTCCTTCGCGTCAAAGTGGGTCCCAACCGCTCGCCTCGTGCGCAGGCGCCGGGCGTTTTGCGGGACGGCGGGGAACGCGCAGCGCAGCGCGCTCACAAGGGCGCGATCCGCGGGACTGGTTTGCCGCCTTTCAGCCGGTAGATTGTGAAATCCGAATCCAGCGTGAAGAAACGCGCTCGCGGCCTCTCCTGCGCCATGCAGAGGAGACAGGCATCGGCCAGCGCCATGGGTGTGTCCGCATACTTCCGCATCAGGGCGAAGACCCGCGAGTGGTTCGCCGCCAGAGAGAAAACGAGTTTGATGACGCCGCGCTGCAGATAGTCGGCGATCTTCGCCAAGGCCTGTTCATGGCCCGCGAGCAGAAAGCAACCCTCCGTGATGACGGCCTCGCAAGAGACCACATGGCCGGACAGCCCATCAAACTCCTCCACCGCCCACGCATGGTGCTCCTGACGTTTGTCGAGATAGGCGACCAGCGGCCCGGTATCGAGGATCACTTCGTCCGCCACCGGCCAAAGCCCTCCATGTGCTTCTTATTCGTCGCCAAGTCGGGGATGCCCGAGTCCACGATGCCACAACCATCCTTCATCCGATCATGCAGGCTCGGCTTCTTCGCAGGCGTTTTTTGCGCGAGCTTCTCGGCGAGTCGTTTGAGCAGCTTGCGCTGCTCGTGCCGTGGCAGCGCATCCACGACGGTTTCGATTTCGACGAGGGTTGTCAGCATCCGCGGGCAGGCTAAAGTATTCCTGCACCCCGCGACCGGTCGCGCCCACGGCTCCGATGGAATGCGCCTCATCGACCATGAGGTAGGCGCCACGCCTGCGGCACAATCGGGAAATCTCGGGGATGTTCGCGATGTCGCCGTCCATGCTGAAGACGCCATCGACGACCACGAGCGTGTGCGGGCTGGATTCTCGGCGAGCGCGCGTTCGAGCGCATCGAGTTCGCCGTGCGCGAAGTTCACAAAGCGGGCGCCGCTCATCCGGCATCCGTCCACGATGCTCGCGTGATTGAGGGAGTCGCCGATGACCACGTCGCCCACGCCGACAAAGGCGGCGACGGTCGAGAAGCTTGTCAGGAAGCCGGAGGTATAGACCAGCGCGTCCTCGGAATTCATCAGCGCTGCCAAGCCATTCTCGAGTCGATCGTGATAGGTCGTCTTGCCACCCATGATCGGCGCTCCGTGCGCGCCCGTGCCGAAATCCGGCCACGGGATCGACCATTGCTTGCTTCACTTCGGGATGCGATCCGATGTCGAGATACTCGTAAGCGCCAAACATGATCAGCCGGTCGCCATCCACGCGCTCGATGGCCGGGATCGCGAATGCCGCGGTCTTGCCCGAACCCGTCTGCGATTGCCCGACCACATCGGCCCCGCCCATGAGCACCGGGATGGCTTCGGACTGGATCGGAGTGGCTTCCTTGAAGCCCATGCGTTCGACCGCCTTTTGCACCTCGGGCGAAAGGCCGAGTTCGGAAAAAAGTTTCTTCGGCATTCGAGAAGTTGAGTGGCGCGCTCCGTGACAGGGAGCGCACATGGAGTCACCGAACGCCACTCAACACTCAACTCTCAACACTCAACTTCTCTCAAGCCACCCGCCACCCGCCGCGATATTCGCGCGTGAGCCATTGCGGATCGCCGGTGCCGCCGGTGAAGTTGTTCTTCGCAGGATCCCATTGCATGCGCTGGCCGTAGTAGTAGGCGAGGCCCGTGAGATGGCAGGCGGTGACGGTGCGCGCGCCGATCTCGACGTCGCAGATCGGCGGCTTGCGGCTCTTGATCGCATCAAGGAAGTCGGCCTTGTGATCCAGGCTCGCGGTGAGCTTCACTTTCGCGGCGGCGAGATATTCTTTCTCGGCGGCATCGAGCGCGGCGGGCAGCGCGGCCTTCTCCTCCTTCACGAGCGCGCTGAGTTTTTGCGCCCCGTTCAGCTTCAACGCGAACTTCCCGCGATTCACATAAATCTCGCCGTCGCTGCCGAAAAACGTGACGCCGTTTTCCTTGATGTGCTCGATCTCGACGCCGCCCGCGTAGCGCAGCTTTGCGCCGGCCTCAGCGGTTTGCCAGTCGGCGGGCGGAATGATTTCGATGGGGCCGCTCGCGTCCATGCCGAGGCCCCAATGCGCGATGTCGAGGTGATGCGCGCCCCAGTCGGTGACGCCGCCGCCTCCGTATTCGCGATAACTGCGCCATTGCGGGAAGTGATTGTGGACGCCGCGCGGGCTGAGGATTTCGTTGTAATCGCGCATCGGCGCCGGACCGAGCCAGCGGTCCCAATCCAGCCCCGGCTCGGCGTCCTGCGCGGGCAGGTCGCACGGCTTGGCCGGGCCGCCGAACCCAGCGGTGACGCGCGAGACTTTGCCGATCGCGCCATTGCGCACGAGTTCACACGCGACGCGAAACTCCCGCGACGACCGCTGCATCGAGCCGGTCTGGAAGACGCGCGCATTCTTCCGCACCGCATCGACGACCGCGCGCGCCTCGTGGATGGTCTGCGTGAGCGGCTTCTCGCAGTAGATGTCCTTGCCCGCGCGCGCCGCGGCGATGGAGATGAGCGCGTGCCAGTGATCCGGCGTGGCGATGACCACGGCGTCGATGTCCTTGCGCGCGATGAATTCGCGGAAGTCATTGTAAGCCGCGCAGCCCTTGTAGGCGGCGCCGCTCTTCTTCGCGTAGAAATCCTCCGCCTGTTTCTTCCCGTCATTGCGCCGCGTCGCGTCCACGTCGCACACCGCCACCACTTGCGTCTCCGGCTTTGCGAGGAACCCGCTCATGAGCCCGCGCGCCTGCCGGCCGATGCCGATGAACCCGAGCGCGAGCCGCGAATTCGGCGCGGTCTCCGCCGACCAGACGCGCGCCGGCAGGAGGAGAGGCGCGACGCCAGCGGCGAGGGTGGACTTGAGAAAGGAGCGGCGGGAGGGAATGTGCATGGGCAGGATGGGAACGCAGCGCGCGCGAAGGTGCAATCCATTAGTCGATAGGCTGGCAATCGCCGCGCCGCCACCTACGCTCGCGCGCACCATGAAGCTGCTCCACGACACGGAACACCGCATGTGGGTCTCCGGACTGGCACTCGCCGCGCAGGCGGCCATCGCCGTTTATGCCCGGCAGAGTGGCGCGGACGCCGGCGCCGTGCTCGACGCCACCGCCGCCGTCACCGGCGTCCTTGGCTCCCTTGCCGGCAGCATCTTTGCCAGGGATGTTTACGCCAAACTCACGAGCCCGGAGACCGATCCCGATCCCCGCCGGCCGCGTCACGACATTCTCCAGGCTGGCTGTTATGCCGTCCACGATCTCATCCTCGCGTATAGCCGGCAAGATTCCTCGCTGCCTCCGGCCACCGTGGAGTCGTTGGGCAAGCTCGCCGCCGCGGTCCCCGCCTTTTGCGAAAAGTGGAGCGCCATCGAGGCGCCGGCCCCCGCGGGCGAGTTTGAAGTGCAGTTCCTTTTCAAGAAGGGCGAAAGTCTGCGCCGCGAGCGCGCCGACGTCACGGCGGCATGGACCGCGTTTCTCAAGCATGTGATGCGCGAAGACCCCGGGCTCCCAGCCATCCGTGCGCGGGTGCTGGAGAAGCTCGGGAGCGCCATTGCCGCCGGCTTCCACGCCCAGCTTTTCGAGGTCTTGAAAGCCGACTTCGACTCCGCGGGCTCGCCCATCAAAGGCCGCGCCTTCGCTTCCGTCGTGCTTGAGTCGCTCCTGAGCGTTGCGCACGGCAATCAGGCGATCCTCGCCGTCGTGAATGCACTCGATCCACGCGCAGCGGCGCGTCACGAGGCAAGCATGGCAGCGCACGCCCAGACCCAAGCCATCGCCTCCCAGGCGAGCGAGGATGTCGCCCGGCTGCGGCACGAACTCGGGGGCGAGCCGTTGCAGCGCTACCGCCAGCGGCTCCTCGACTCCTACGCCAGCTACGATGAGATCGGCTTCGACCTCACCAGCGAGGGCGATGCCGAGCAGCGCGTCATCCAGCTCACGGATATCTTCGTCGCGCCCACCTGCACCGCCGAGCGCACGTCGCCCGAGACCTTCGACGCGCGGCTCGCCGCCGGAGAGCATCCCGCCCGCGCGCTGCTCCCGCTCATCGAGGGGGAGCAATTGCGCCGCACCGTGCTCCTGGCCGATCCCGGCATGGGCAAGAGCACGCTCATTCGCTGGCTCATCGTCACCCTCGCGGCGGGCGTCGCCCCCGCAGGCGCGCCAGGGCTGCGCGGGTGCATCCCGCTGCCCTTCATCGTGCGCGATCTCGTGCGCTATCTGCCCGACGATCCCGCGGCGTGGACGTGGCCCGCGCTGCTCGCGGCCTTTCGCAGCTTCAAGACCGTGGCCACCGCCGCGGAGCCGCTGCTCCATCCCTTTCAAGGCCGCGACTTCGAGTTCAATACCTTGCTCCAGAGCGAGCACGCCTTCTTCCTCATCGACGGGCTCGACGAGATCGGCGACCCGGCCAAGCGCCTCGCCTTCCGCGACGCCGTATGGGCAGGCTTTAAGACGCATCGTGCGGCGCAGTGGCTCGTCACTTCGCGGATAATCGGCTATGAAGGCGCGGAGGTAGATAAACTTGAACGCCGGATCCTTCACAAACTCGATGCGCCGAGCTTGAAACTCCCACTTGAGGTCACGCCAGGATTTCAAGAAGAGTTGGACGCACTTGGGGTTCGAAACCGCGAGGTTTTCAACGCGGAGGTAATTGGACCGGGCTGGACGGTTTCGATCCGTATCGCCACCCGCCGCTACCTCGCGCCGTGGGACGACTCGCAGCAGGACGCCTTTGCCCGCCAGTGGTTCATCCAGCGCAAGGGGCGGGAGACCGGCGAGGCGCGGGCGAAGGGCTTGCTCGACGAGGTGCGCGATCCCGCCCGCGCGCGCGGGCAGCACGGCATTCGCACCATTGCCCGCGTGCCCAATCTGCTCGCCCTCATGGCGCTGCTGAAGCTGCGCGGGTTGCCGCTGCCGGATGGGCGCGCCGAACTCTACTCCAAGATCGCCGAGGCCTATCTCAAGACCATCGACGAAGCCTACCAGCTCGGCGCGAAGCACGGCCACACCCGGCCCTGCACCTACGTGCAGGCGGCGCGCTGGCTTTCCATCGTGGCGATCTTCATGCAAGAGCGGCACGCCGATGCCCGCGCGCAGGAGGCGGAGGCAGGCACCGCGCGCGGCGGCGAAATCCTCGCCACGACCGACGATCTCCACGGTTGGCTCGGCCCCGTGGTTGCCGCCGACTTTCCCGAGCTGCCGCCGGAAGGCGTGCGCGAGACCATCGCGCTCTACCTGCGGCATCTCGCCCACCGTTCCGGGCTGCTCCAGCCGCGCGCCGAGGGCGACTATGGCTTTGCCCATCTCTCCTTTCTCGAATATTTCGCCGCCTGTTATCTTGCGTCGGAACGCGAGCGGCTGGTCAGGCGCGACGCGCGATGGGCGCAGCACTTTCGGAAAGGGATCACGACTTCGGAGGCAGACCTGGATCGCGATTATCGACCCGGTCCGATTCCATTTCGGGAGGAGGACTTCCCCGCCCTCGCCGCGCAAGCCGCGTGGCACGAAGTGCTCGTCTTTCTGGTCGAAAGCCGAGTGGCCGAGAAAGACGACCTCCTGCGCTGGCTCTTCCCGGCGCTCCACGACGGCGCTGCGCCGCCGGCGCCTCCTCCCGCGGAGGGCGCCGAGCCCGCGCCCTTCATGCCGCTCGACGCCGTCACGCTCGCCGTGCAGCTCGCCAGCGACCGCCTGCTGGCCGTGGACGAGGGGACCCGGCGCGCGTGGTGGGCGCACCTGTGGGGCGCATACCTCGCGTGGCCGCACGACCCGCGGCACCATGACGCCGCGCTCCGCTGGAACATCGCACCGTCCCTGCTCACCGGCGCCGAGCAGCAGCGGGAAGTGCTCGAAGTGCTGGCTCGCTGCGTCCACGAGCGACAGCTCACGAACCTTACGCTCTTCCATTGCGCGGGACTCACGGATCTCACGCCGCTCCAGGGCCTCGGCAGCTTGCAGTGGCTCGCCCTCACCGGCTGCACCGCCGTGAGCGATCTCACGCCGCTCCAGGGCCTCGGCAGCTTGCAGAGCCTCTTCCTCGAAGGCTGCACCGCCGTGAGCGAGCTCACGCCGCTCCAGGGCCTCGGCAGCTTGCAGAGGCTCTCCCTCAACGGCTGCCACCGCCGTGAGCGATCTCACGCCGCTCCAGGGCCTCGGCAGCTTGCAGACGCTCATGCTCGACGGCTGCACCGCCGTGAGCGAGGGCGCGGTGGCGGCGCTGAAGAGAGCCTTGCCGGATTGCAGAATTTTCCAGTGACAGACCAGTGACAGCGCGGAGTGGCAAAGTAGTCCCCGGCTTCAGCCGGTGACCCTGCGCTCCACACGACGACCGGCTATAGCCGGGGAACTCCCCCCTTGTGCCCCGAAGAAACCCCGGTGCGAGGCCACCCCGGCGTCGCGCGGGGCCGCTCCGCACTTTTGAGAGGCCGTCGAGCATTTTTGCGTGGCCTCGCCAGGATCGGGCGGGGGCACGGCAGCTCGGCGAGGGGCCTCGGAAGACTTTCTCGGGGCCTCGCGAGGCTTTGTCGGGGCCTCGCAAGACTTTCTCGGGGCCTCGGAAGGCTTTGTCGGGGCCTCGCCAGCCTCTTGAGGGGGCGCAAGAATGCCTCGCGGGGCCTCGGGGAGCCGGCGCGGGGCCTCGGCGCGGGGGTGTTGGCACGCGCTTTGCTGGAACGCCCCGGCACAAACCCGGTGCTCCCTTCCTCACAATCATGCCCAATCCTCTGCTGCCCCACTATGACGAAAGCGGGGTCGTATTCGATGGCGGATTTTTTTACGCGGACGGGGTGCCGGACATTCCCACTCCAAATCCAAAACATCGCATGGCCTCTCTCAAACTAAACCTCGCCCGGCTCAATCCCACGCAGCTCATCGAGCTGGCCGATCTCGTGATCCCGAAGCTCGCGCCCGCGGCGCCGGCGACTCCGCCCATTGCAAATCTCGCGGCGAAGGTGGCGGCGCTCACGGCCAAACGCAATGCGGCCAAGACGGCCAACGATGCCTTTGAGTCGGCCAAGGCGGCGCTGACCAATCTCAAGGAGACGCGCGATGCGGCCGCCGATGGCTTGCGCCTGGAGCACGGGGCGATGGGCAAGGCGGTGGAGAGCGAGGCCAAGGGCAGCCCGGTGATGCTCTCGGCCAGCGGCTACGCCATGAGCGGGCCTTCGACGCCGGCGACGACCCCGCCGGCGCAGGTGAAGAACCTCGCGCTGACCGCGGGCGACGCGGATGGGAGCATCAACGCGCAGTGGGATTCCGATCCGCTGGCGGCCGCCTACGAGGCGCAATGCACCACGCAGAATCCCATCACCGGCCCGTGGGCGACGCTGGCGCAGCCGACGGCTTCCTTTTGCACCATCGACGCGCAGCAAAGCGGTTCGCGCTGCTGGGTGCGGGTGCGGGCCCTCGGCGCCAAAGGGCCAGGGCCGTGGAGCGATCCGGCGACGAAGATCGTGCCGTGACGCGGAGAGTTGAGAGTTGAGAGTTGAGAGCCGGCCCACGACTGCGGGAGGGTTCTCGAACTACGGCCCGCGGCTCTCAACTATCAACTATCAACTATCCCCACCCATGCCCTTCGATCCTGCCAAGCCCGTCAATAACTCCCCGGTGACCGCCACGGAATTGCGCGGGCAATTCAACGCGCTCAACACCGACATCGGCTTGCGCGCGCTGTTGACGGATGTCGCCAACGCCATCAGCGCCTCATCCAACAATAGCAACGGCGTGGCCAATCTGGGCCTCGGCGCGAGCGATCCGCCCGCGCAAGGCGAGGTGCAAGCCATCGCCGACAAGCTCGACGAACTCATCAACGCGCTGCGACGCTAGCGGGGCGCGATGGGGCCGATGGGACGGACGGGGCCAATGGGAAAAAGCGTGCCGATGCGCACGCGGCTGGTGTTCTATCCCAAAGACGGGAATGAAGTGTCACGCAACGGCGCAAAGGCGCAAAGAAAAGGGATTTGCCGAGAAGACGCCATTGACCCACTGGCGAGTGCACTCGAAATGGCAACTCTTTGCGCCTTTGCGCCTTTGCGTGACATCCTTCCGTTTCATCGCCGAAGTTAGGTCTATTGCATCCGTCCCATCCCGCCCCTGTGCCCCATGAACCGCATCTGGAAAATCGCCGGCATCAATTTCGATCACATGCACATGGGCGATCTGCTTCGCGCGGTGCATGAGCATCCGCGGGCGGAGATCGCAGGCGTGTGCGATGAGCTGCCGGCGCGCATGGAGACGGCGGCGCGAAATTTCGGGATCGCCCGCGAGCGTGTCTTCACGGACTGGCGCGAGTGCATGGAGAAGGCGCGGCCCGATCTCGTGATCCTGTGCCCGGCGGCAGCGGAGCATGGGCTGTGGACGCGGCGCGTCGCGGAATATGGGCCGCATGTCCTGGTCGAGAAGCCTTTCGCGGGATCGCTGGCGGAGGCCGACGAGATGATCGCGGCGCAGCGCGCGACGGGGAAGCTGCTGGCGATCAATTGGCCGCTGCGATGGGTGCCGGCTTACATCACCACGAAGCGGCTCATCGACGAAGGGGCGATCGGCGAGGTCATTGAGTTTCACCACTACGGCGGCAATCGCGGCCCGCTCTTTCACCGCGCGAACAAGGAGGAAGCGCAGCCGACGGCGGAGGAAAAAGCGGCGAGCTGGTTTTACAAGCGCGCGCGCGGCGGCGGTTCGCTGCTGGATTACGCGGGCTACGGCGCGACCATCGGGACGTGGTTCCAGGGCGGGCGCAAGCCGCTCGAGGTGACGTGCGCGATCGACGAGCCCGCGGGCCTCGATGTGGACGAGCACAGCATCACCATCTGCCGCTACGCGCACGGCCTCTCAAAGATCGAGACGCGCTGGGGCACCTTCACCGACCCGTGGATTCTCCAGCCGCAACCGCGCTGCGGCTTCAATGTGGTCGGGAGCGAAGGGACGATCGCGGCATACGATTACGACGCGGAGATTTCGGTGCAGACGCGCGCGCATCCCGAGGGCCGCAAGATGCCTGTGGACGCGGTGCCCGCGCCTTTTCAGAATCCGGTGCAGTATCTCCTCAGCGTGCTCGATGGCGGGGACTTCGAGCGCGGCCCGCTGCACCCGGAAGTCGCGCGCATCGGCCAGCAGATCGTGGACAGCGCTGAATTGAGCGCGCGGCAGAAGCGGACCGTGTCGCTGCTGGACTGACGGACTGCGCTCCCATGCGGCGTCGCGCTACTCGCTCGGCGGATTCACCTCGCGGACGAGCGCGCCGTTGCTCTCGCTGAGGACGAGGATGGCGAGCTTCTCGACGTTGTTGAGTTCGTTGGGGCGGAGCATTTGGTAGTCGAGGCTGTCGGCGGCTGGCAAAGGATGCGGCGGCTCCGGTGGCGCGGGCGTTGGGCTGCTGTTGAGGCTCGCGTAGTCGAAGCGGCCGCGCAGGTCGGTGTAGCCGTCTTTGAAAAAGCGCACGGCGCCGCCGCGGAGGCGGGCGTACACTTTCACGTAGGCTTTGCTCACGGGTTTGTTGGTCGAGGAATCGCGCACGTCGAGGCGGCCGTAATTTTCGGCGAGCGTGAGCTTGAGCGTGTTGGCGTGATACGCCTGCGCCTTGCGCTGGCCGGCGGCGACGATTTCCACGAGCACATTGGCCCGCGCAAATTCGGCGGGTAGCGGAATGTCGAGCGTGTCCTTGCCGGCGGGCAGTGCGTGCGTGACGGATTTGTTCGGCTTGATAACTGCGAAGCGGCTCGCGTCCTGCGACACGAAGGGGTTCGAGCTGAACGAAAACTCGGGATCGACGAGGTAGTAGTTGATCGTGACCTCGCCGAGATTTTTCCACGTCAGCGCGATGGTGCGGTTCTCGACTTTGAAGTCGAACGACGGCTCGGTCTCGGCGAGTTCGGCTTGCTGTTTCGGTTCGCCGTTGGTTTTGCGCGCGCTGGCTTTGCCTTCCATTTCATCGAGCTGCGCGGTCACTTCGGCGAAGAGCTTGCGCCAGCGATCCACGGGATGCGCGGCATACTGCGCGGCGATGCCGCGGGCCTCGGCGAGTTGCGTCTCGTAGAAGGCGGCATGGCAGCGGAAGTAATCGTGCTGCAAGCGCGTGGGCAGCGACTCGGCCCGGATGGAGTGAAAGCGGGCGAGCGCTTCCTCCACGCGGTCTTGCAGGAAGAGGAAATAGACCACGCTCATCTCATCCATCGCCTCGAGCGCGGGCTTGTGCGCGAGGATGCCGAGGAGCCGCTGGTATTGCTCGCGGAAGATGGAGTTCGCGATTTTGTTTTCCGCGCCGATGCGGTGCGCGCGCTGGTTCACGAGCGGCGAGTATTCGAGATGCTCGTATGCGCGGCGCTCGATGGGGTCGATCTTGAGGAGCTTCGTGTCGAGCCACGGGCCGCATTGCGCGAGGAAGTCGTCTCGATGCCGCAACCACTCGCGGAGCGCGGCAGTGTCATTGTGCACGATCGAGTAGCTGTAGATCACGTCGGAGAAAGTGTGCCGCTTTTCGAGGAGCACGATGAGCTTGCGGAAAAAATCCGTGCTCGCTCGCACGCGCCAGGCGATGCGTTCCAGGTTCAGCCGCTCGATGTTGTTTTCTTCGAGGAAGGCGAAGAGTTCCGCGTCAGTCGCGTTCTGCGAGACGTAGTCCCACGACGCCTTGTCGAATTGCGTGAGCTGCGTCACCACGTGAAAGGCAAATGGCTTGGCCGCGCCGACGACCTGCTCGTCGCGCGATACGTGGACCGGATAATGCGCGAACTCCTCGCCGGCCTTCGTCGCGGCGGGAAAGTAGAAGAAGTACTCGAAGGTCTTCGTGGTGTAAGGCTCGAGCCGCACGCGCGGGCTGGCCGTGGCTTTGCTGCCGAGCACGGGCAGCGCGCCCTGCGGGATTTGCAGGAGCAGCTCGAGCTTCTGCGGCGAGGAAGTGGGATTGGTGACGACGACATTCGCGCCATACACCGCGCCGGCGAGGAATTCGCCGGTCACATATTTGTCGCGCTTTTCATTGCCCTCGATGCGGTGGCGATCGCCGTGCCGGTAGAAGTTCTGGCTCACGAGCAACTCGGCATTTCCCTGCGCCGCCGCCGCCGGCTTGATCTCGCGATGAAACGCGATGAGCGGCCCCGCGGCGGTGAGCGTGAAGGCGCCGCCGTCGCTTTTGGTCGCGTGCTTCGGCGCGTCGAAAGGCAGATCGAGCACCGCGAGCGCGAGCATCATCTCGGAAAAATTGCGGCTCGCCTCCGCGACGTTCGCGGAGAGGAAAGGAGCCTTGCCATCCCACGCCGCGTAGTCGCGCCAGAATGCATTGATCGTGATGAGCCCGGCGTTCTGCTCGCCGATCGGTAGCTTGAAATAATTGTTCTCCGCCCACTCCTTCGTCGGCCCGAGCTCGCGGAAGTAAGCGCGCACGGCGGCGCGCTGGCGCTCAACCTCGGAGAGATCGACCACGAGCCCGACCATTTCTTCAGCCCTCGCTTCCTGAAGCGCCGGCATGCCAGCGGCGCGACTCTCCTTGCTCCCCATATCTGCGCGCAAGGCAGGAGCGGCTGCCGCTGCCGACGGTGCGTCCACCGTTTTCCTTTTCAGCATCAGGCGCTCCATGTCTTTCCCGTCGCGTTCCGACTTCGCCTTTTCATCCGCGAACGCTCCGCCGCTTTGAAGCGCGCGGCCGCGCAGCGCGGTCTCGAAGAGCGCATCGTGTCGGTCGGGATCGGGTGGGAGCAGCTCCCACAGTTCACGCAGATGGCGCGCGGTCGCGGCGGCTTCGTCGGGCAGGCGCTGCGCGAGCAGACAGCGCTCGGCGGCGTTGAGTTGGGCAAAAGCCCACGGGTGGAAGTGGCGCCGCAGGTCGTCGCCGAGCAGGTATTCGTCCATGAAAGTTTTGTCCTTCTTGTTGCGGAGGTAGGGCTGGACGGCCTTCGCGAAGAACTGCGGGTCTTTACGGCTGAGGAAAAAATTCAGCTCGTGGCAGGCAAACGCGGAATATTTTTCGCGCTTCTCCTCTTCCTTCATCGCCGGCCAGCTCAGCACCCAGGCGAATTCGGCGAGTGTGGAATGGGCCTCCGGCCCGTTCACAGGCCGGAGGCCTGTGCCACGCTCGCTCAGCGTGGTGAAGAGCGAGTAAACACCGGCGAGGGTGTCGTAGATTTCGAGCTCGGAAGTGAGGATGTCGGCGAGCGTGAGCGACTTGGCCGGCGGCGAGCACCGTGATTTCTTTTTTCTCCATGAACGCTTTTTGCGGATCGAGATTCCGCGCGAGCCGCAGGTCCTGGAACTTCGTCGGCGCCTCGGGCAGCGCGAAGGTGCGCCACACCGCGCTCGAAAGATCTTCGACGTAAACCTGCACGTGCTGCCGATCGCCGAGCGCTTTCTTTTCGATGCGCACCACGCCGTCCTTGTCTGGCAGCAGGTTGTAGAGCACCGGCGCGGCGTCGGCGAGGAAGTCGAGATTGGGCGTCGCTTCGGTGAGATTTGGCTCGGCAACGGGTGGCGCGGCAGGCGCTGGCGCGTTTTTTTTCTGTGCGCCCGCGCGCCCGCCGGCGGTGCTCGCAGCTTGCTGTCCGGCGGCCATGTTCGTTGCTTGTTGATCGGTCGAGCGTTTCTCCCATGGATCGAGCAAGAGTCCGGGCCGCGCGAGCATGTTGCCTGGGAAGAGCTTCGTGTAACGGCGCTCGAGGATGTAGCGATACTCGTCACCGATCTCGCGTCCGCCTGCGAAGAGGTTCGGCAGTTTCGCGGGCACAGCACTCGCGGCTTCGAACTGCTCGAAGCCGCCGAGACCGCCGATGAGTCCCGTGTCTGGCAGAAAGCGCGTGGCGGCTATGTGAACGCGGGTGAAGCGATTCATATTTGCGAGCTTCACCGCGATCGTGTCGCCGTCGGTTGCGATGGATTGGATCTGCACCGGCGCGTCGTTATGCAATTCGAGATGCCGATTCGGCGCGAGCAGCCAACCCTGCACGGGCTTGCCTGCGGCGACGCGAATAGGAACTCCGGGAGCGCTTTCCCCCTCGATGAGCAGTGAATAGTCACCTGCTGCCAGTCCTTTGATCTCAATGAATCCGGGGACGATCGCGACCGCCGTGCTCCAATCGCGCACGAAGGTTCCGGCGCGTTCTTCAAGCAGCGACACATGCGGCTTCGCGCTGATCAATGGCACTCTGACCACCTCTCCAACGTTCGTGTGGATTTCGCGAGCCATCGTGTGCAAATCAGCACTCAGATACCAGGTGCGCGTCCGACCATTCGGCGTCTTAGCCGACATCGAGCTGAGGCCCGCCAATTTTCCGAGCGTGACCCGGCCACGATCGTCGGTGCGAAGCGGTACCACGAGTTCCTGGAAGATGTCGGTATGATAGAAAGTGAAGACGATCTGCTGATCGGCAATCGGCTCGCCATTCTTGCCGAGAAGTTCAAAGACGTATCCGTCACCCGCGAATTTGCTGAGGTGGGCGTCATTTGTTGCCTCAGTCTTATCGATCTCATTTGCTTCCCATGAGGTGATCGCGGCGACGTACTGCTTCTCTCCGCCTTTGGACAGGACTTCGACGTTGCCGCTTAGTTTCACAGCGAGGTGTGCGAGACGGTCCGGGATGCTGAACTTCTGAGTGAAGACCTTGTCTGCCGCGAGCTGCGGCTTTTTGATTTCTTTCGTCGTCGATACGCCATCGAGCGTCGTGGAGGTGATTTCGAGCTTTGCGTCTTTCAGCAACTCGAACGGAAGGTGAACATCCCCGAGCAGCAGCGCGGTGCGCACAGCAAGCGTGGCTTCGCGGCGTGCGAGCAGCTCTTCGCGCTCGATGTGGAAATGCGCGTCGAGCCGGTAATTCTCCGCGTGATGCTCGAAGCTCGTGAGCGTCGCAAAGCTACCCGCCGCGTCGCTGAGCACGATGGGCTTCGTGCCCGGTTGCGCGGTAAAGGGGACGATGATGCGGCCCGACTTTTCGTCCGGCGTAAACTTCCGCCCGTCGAGCCACGCCGCCGCGTCGCGGACGGGCGTGAAAGTTTCATCGAGCACGGTGAGCAGATCGCCCGCGGGGCCGCTCTGCTGCAGGAGATGCCACTGGCCTTTGCGGATGAGAGCGCGGCTGGATTTTCCGCCGCCGATGAATTCGATCATCCATGCGCCACGCTTGCCCGCGAGCTCGGGGAAGCTGAACGCGCGGCCTTTGCGGCGAAAGGGATTCGTGGCGTCCGCGTCGTCGAAGGTGTGTGTGCGTTCGATGTTGGCGACGAGGCCGTCGAGATTGAGGTCGGTGTTGAGCTGGCGGCGCTGGGTGAGGAAAAAGTTGAGCGCGTTGATCTCGTAAATTTTCACGATGAGCTTCGGCGCGTTTTTCACGAAGACCGCGAGATTCACCTCGCCGTCGGGCGGGATGAAAGCGGCGTTGCTGGCGAGGAAGTCGAGATCGACGCGATCCTTCAGCGCCTGGAATTGCGAGGGCGTGAGGAGCGAGGCCCACTGCTCGGGAGTGCCCGCGCCCTTGGTGATCTTTGCCTCCGCGAAGAGGGGCTTGAGCCATGTGTCGCGCAGCCACACCGCCCACGGCTCCCACTTTGGCTCGATCGCAAAAATGTGCAGCAGGTAATCGCGCACGAGCGGCTCGTCGTTGCCGATGGGCGCGGCGCCGGAGAGCGCTTCGCTCACGTCGGCTTGAAGGTCCGCCACATTTCCCGCGAGCTTGGGCTGCTCGAGATATTTCGGATTCATGTAGTGCGCGGGGCGCGGGAGCTTGAGGTATTCGACGAAGCGCGACTTGTCGTAGATGCCGCGCGAGCAGTCGTGCTGGAGGCGCTGGTAGAGCACCGCGGCGTGCAGGGAGTTGAAGCTCGGCGGGAGCGTCTTCAAGTAAGCCCACACGCGGTCGAGCCACGCTTCGCGCTCGGCGGGATCAAACTCGGCGTCGGCGTCCGCACCCGGCGCGAGTTTGCGCAGCCGGGTGAAGACGAAGGGCTGCTGATCGGCGAGCGCGGGGAGGAGCCGCGCGAGTTCGTCGAGCTGCGCGGGGAGCAGCGCGCGATGAATGGCAAACTCGCCGAAGCCGCGACTCTCCTGCGTGCGGAAATCGTCGGCGATGAGGGCGACGAGCCCCGGCACATCGGGTCGCTGGAGACGGCTGAGAAGAGCGCGGCGTTGTGCCGGCCGCAGCGGCGTCTGGTCGCGTACGAGCTGCTCGAGGGCGGCTTCGTTGAAAGGAGCGAGCGCATCGTGCCGCAGCGCTTCTTTCACGAAGACCGAGCGCGCGATCCGCGCTGGATCAAGCGCGGCGGGCAGCGCGGGTTTTTTGTCGCGCGCTTCTTGCACATGATTGAACTGCAGGTGCAGCCGCTCGCGCAGAAATTTCAATGTCGCCTGCGGGTCGGCATCGTAGGCGAGGAGCGCGGCGCGATTTTCGATGATCTGCCGCTGCGCCGAGTCGCGGAAGCGCTGCTTCCACTGCTCCATCACAGCCGCGAGCTTCGTCTTCTGCCCGGTGTTTTGGTAATGCAGCGCGTGGAAGAAGTAGTACTCCTCGCTGCCCGGAACCAGCTCGCCGAGCGCCTTCTCGCGATCTTGGGCGAGCGCGAATTTTTCGATGAGGCCGATTTCATTGTCCGCGCGGAGCGTGGAAGCGAAAACGGCGAGAAGCGGGAGGAGCAGGCGGAGGTGCATAGGAATATTGAGTGTTGAGTGGCCCCCGCGGTGCCGCAAGTGTGCGCGGTGTGCGCGACGAGCAAGGAGAGGGACACTCCTGTCCCTCTCGACACTCAACATCTCGCTTGAAGACGGACGAGGCATCGAGAGAATGCGTCCACCGACGCGCATTGAAAATCCTCGTCCCGTTTCTTTCCGGCTGCCTCGCGGCCGCCTCCTGTTCCCGGAAGCCGCCCGCCGCGACGAGTGACCGCTCCGGCGAGGGTGGGCCGCCGAGTTCGCTGCTTGCGAGCGCGGCGCAGGATCGTGAGAATGCGCAGCTCGCGATCGAGGGAATTCGGGTCGCGAAAAAAGGCGGGAGGAAGCTTCCGCGCGTCGCCTCCGGTGGAGAATCCGGGCCTTCACGGGCGGTGACGGCGGAGGGAGAGGGGGCGGGAGATTTGAAGGGCCGGATCGAGGGATGGATGATCAGCGATCAAGTGATCGACTTTAGTAATGAGAGCCTGCACGCAGCGGAGTGCCTGGCCAATGCCTCGCAGATCATCTCGGCGTGCCGGCTCTTTGCGACGGATCACGGAGGCAACTATCCCTTGGTGCTCTCCGATCTCGTGCCGCAATATCTCAGGGATCCCAGCGTCTTCGGCGCCTCCCGCTTTCCAAATTCCAACGAGATCGGTTACGAATATTTCGGCGGCAAGGTGACCGATCCCTCTTCCGCGGTTTTGTTGCGCGGCTGTTACACCACCACCGACGGGAAGCGCACCGTCTTCCGGGTGGACGGGAGCGGAACGCGGGAGCGCCCGTAAGAGAGCGCGACCGCAGGCTCACCGAGGCTTGCCGTAATCCCCCAGATCGTGCTCGACGGCGTAACGCATGAGCTCCGCGTTATTCCTCAAGAGCATCTTTTCAAGGATGCGGCTGCGATAGGTGCTGATGGTCTTGATGCTGAGGGAAAGTTCGGCGCCGATTTCCTTGACCGTCTTGCCCGCGGCCAGCATGCCCATGACTTGGTATTCGCGGTCGGAGAGCAAGTGGTGGGGCGCTTTTTCCAAGTCCCGATCGAGATTGGCCGCCAGCTTCTCGGCGACCAGGGGGCTGATGAATCTGCCGCCTTCGAGAACTTTCCGCACGGCCGCGACGAGTTCATGCGGCGCCATCTGCTTGGTGAGGTAGCCGGCGGCTCCGTTTTGCAACACGCGCAGCGCAAACTCATCCTCGGGGTACATGCTCAGAACGAGCACGGGCAGCTTCTGTTTTTCCTGCCGGATTTCTTTCAGCACATCGAGCCCGCTGCGGCCTGGCATGCTCACGTCGAGCATCACCACATCCCAGTCGTGGCTCCAGATCTGGTTGAGCGCCTCCTGCGCATTGGCAGCTTCGCCGATGACGACGCCGGGAAATGCTTCCGAGAGCGTCTGGATCAAACCGCGCCGGACCATGGGATGGTCATCGACCACTAGAAATCTCAGGCCCCGAGGCTTGGAAGCCTTGACCCCGTGCGAGCCGGCAGGCCCGGCTGCGGCAGGCTTCGGGCCGGTTGCGGTCTTCGTCTTGTGGTTACCTTTGAGTGGCATCGCGAAATGGGAAAAGCAGCTAGTGTGCGCAGCGCGCGGCGACACGGGTGGTGGAAGCATCGAGTATGGACGGATTGAGCGACATCGACAATGACCCCTTCTTGCGATCGATGGGGCGGGTGTTTCCATTGCTGGGATGTGCCTGCGGAATGCTGGCGGCCACTGACGTTCCTTCTCCCAAGACAGGTGTGACATCGAGTTGGCCTCCCAGCAGCATCGCGCGCTCGCGCATTCCGAGGATTCCCAGGGATTCCGGCGTTTCGTCCGCGGCAAATCCGCGCCCGTTGTCATGGACGACCAGCGCGATGCGGCCGGCGTTTTCCTCGAGGTGCGCGCGGACTTCAGTCGCCCGGGCGTGCCTTGCGACGTTGGTGAGGATTTCCTGAAAAATGCGGAAGATGGCCGTGGAGACGTTCCCTTCCACCGCGATCGATTTGCTGCTCGCGGAGACCTTGCACGGGATGCGGTAACGCGACTCAAATTCCCGCGCCTGCCATTCGAGGGCGGCCAGCAGACCGAACTGGTCGAGCACGCGGGGACGCAATTCGGAGGCGACCTTGCGAACGGTTTGCGTGAGCGTGCCGACGAGTTCCGACATGCCTTCCAGTCTCTCGGTGACATCCGCGTATTCCGCGTCCGGCAGGGTCGAGAGACGCTCGCCGAGCCATGAGATTTCAAAGTTCAAGAACGTGAGCATCTGGCCGAGTTCATCGTGAACGCGGCGCGAGAGGACGGTGCGCTCCTCTTCGCGGGCTTCTTCGAGTCGGGCGGACAACGTGCGGAGCGCGGCCGACGCAGGCAACGCGGCTGCGCTCGCAGAGTCGGGGGAGGGGGCTCGTCGGCGCGCCGGCGCGCGCATGCTTGCGGCCCGCGGGGCGGCTTTGGTCTTGGTGCAAATTTTGCCGTGCATTTGCGCGATGACGTAGCAGCAAGCGTGCTGACGGCGCATCGCTCCTCCCGGATCGCTCAAAGTGCAGAGGGATTTGGACCTCCCTGCACGATGCGCAGAGTTTCTTTTTTCGGAACACGGAGTGTCCGTGGCTCGCGATGAGGGACGGTGACGGTGACCGTGGTGCCCTTGCCCGGAGCCGCGCTGATGGCGACCGCGCCGCCGAAGAGAAGAGCGCGTTCCCGCATGCCGAGGATTCCGAGCGACTCGAGCTTTTGACCCTCCGTGATTCCGCGACCGTTATCGGTCACTACAAGCGTGATGTCTCCTTCACTCTCCTCGAGCTGCACCCGGACTTTCGTGGCCTCGGCGTGGCGAGCTACGTTGGTGAGGATTTCCTGGAAGATGCGAAAGAGAGCGGTCGAGACGTTGCGACTTAATGAAATGGCTGGCCCGCGGGCGCAAACCTCGCACGGAGTGTTGTAGCGCGATTGAAACTCGTTTGCCTGCCACTCGATAGCGGGCACGAGGCCAAAGTGATCCAGGACCGGCGGCCTCAACTCGGAGGCGATTTTGCGAACCGTCAGCATCATGCCTTGGGTGAGCGCAGCCATGCCGTTGAGCTTGTCGGCGACAACGGTCTGCTCGGGCTCTTCGAGGGCGGCCACGCGATCCTTCATCCAGGAAAGATCCCAACTCAACGCGGTGAGCGCCTGGCCGAGTTCATCATGCACGCGACGCGAGATGGCTGCCCGCTCTTCCTCCCGGGCTTCCTGCAGCCGCGCGGAGAGAGCGCGGAGCTGCTCGCTCGAACGCTCCAGTTCCTGCCGCGAGCGCCGGCGTTCCGTGACGTCTTCGGCCATGCCGATGATCTCCTCGGGGCGTCCATCCGCCGTGCGAGTGAAGACCACATCACGCGTGCGAATCCAAAGCCATTGATGATGGATGTTGCGCATCCGGAGGACACATTCGAAGACCACCCCGTCGCTTTCCGCACTCGCCAGCCGGCGCTCGCGCTCGACGAGCAGGCCGATGTCGTCGGGGTGGACCAGTTCGTTTGCGAGCCGTGAACCACCCGCGAGGAATTCTTCGGAAGTAAAGCCGAGGATTTTCCGAACCTGATGGTTGACGTAAACGTAGCGGGCGCGAATGACGTTATAAACGTAGAGAATGGCGGGCGATGTATCGGCGACCCGCCCGATGAAACGCTGGCTCTCGCGCACCGCCTCTTCGGCGCGCCGTCGGGCCGTGATGTCCGAGGCGATCAGGATCACTCTCTCGACCGCGCCCGCCTGGTCGATCGGGACGACGCGCGCTTCATACCAAACCGACGTGTCGGGTGCGGTCTTTCGCTCGAGATCGAGGGTCTCGGCGCGCCCTTGGCGAAATACGCTCTCGATCGTTCCGCGCAGGTTCAGTTGGCTAGCGGGCGTAATTTTGGAAAAGATTTCTTCTTCAGCCGATCCAATAATCGCGCTCGAAACATCTCCGTGAGGAAAGAAAACATTCCCGCTTTTGTCGGCGATCATGACGCAGTCGCCGCTGCTTTTCACCAGTGCCCGCCATTTTTCCTCCGCCTCCTGGAGGACTTGTTCTGGAAGCTTTAGCGGCGTGTTGTGGCGGACCGCGCCTTCGTAGTAAATGGGAACTTCCCCTGAATCTCGAACCGTTTTCGCACTCACCGAAATCCAGATCCTCCGCCCATCCTGCCGCGCGACATGGAGTTCGAATTGCGAAACGCTGCCGGCCTCGCGCATTCCGCGCATAAACTCCTGCCAACCGCTAGCCCCGGCGTACCGGTGACGCGACAGGTTGCCGGCCTCACTGAGGAAGTCAGCCGGAGAGCGATATCCGAACAACTCCGAGAAAGAATCGTCAACCGAGATGAAGCGGCCATCTGCAGTGATCTGGAATCCGCCTTGCAGGATTTCTTCTTCAACTCCTACCCTCCGATTTCCCGCGCGCTTGCGGGGGGGACTTGCAAATACGGGAGTTTCCATATCTTCCTGCTAAGATGTGGCCGGCCCACAGTCCAAGTCAAAGGTAAAAATAGGGCGCCGTGTGGTCTAGAAATGCGCTATACTGCGCGGTTGCTGGACAACGAATGAGTTCAAATCGAGGAATGCGGAATTGGTCGGAAGCGATTCTTTGGTTTGCTTCCAAGGCAACTGAACCGCCGTATGGTTGTGAGAGTTTTGCTCGAGCTATCTTATGCAATTCGTTCTATCCTTGTAGAAAAGTATGCGCACGCGCTTGCCAGCCATTTTTTGTATTGCTCCTTTCCAATAGAACACTAAATTCCCACGTCCGAGCGGCACACTAATTGCGCACTCGGCATCTGCTCAACGGCAAAACCACCGGATGCCCATCCCCACTTCGTGTAAGGGCGCTTGCCGATAGATTTGGCGTTGATAAAAGAACGGCGAAGCCTCGAGCTTCCGCTGTTCTTGCGTTGGTGCCGGACATGCCTGCAAAGCAAAACTCAACTGAACTGGGCACAAAAGTGCTGTGGACAACGGCCACATGCACCACGTGCGGCAGCTTTGCCAGATAACTGCGCTCCCCGTCTCGGAGAATGTCACTTAGTGCGCTAATTCCACCCGACTGTGGGCGCCTGCTCTCGTGTTATCTTTGGCCGTGAACGCAGTTCAATCTCGTCAATCTGTGCCGATCTCTCCGAGCGGTATTAAGCAGTCAACGATCCCGGCGGGGTTGCTTTTAATGGGCTTGATCCTCTCGCTCGTATGGACGGGATTGGTGCTCAAACTCAGCACCGATTGGTCCACCAACGCTCAATATGAGTTTGGTTATTTCGTTCCGTTTTTCGTCATCTACCTACTATTACGTCGTTGGCCCGACCGCCCGGTACCTTCCGGTCGGAGGCGAAGGAAAGCTGCT
This sequence comes from Chthoniobacterales bacterium, assembly GCA_038238555.1. Lineage (GTDB taxonomy): Bacteria > Verrucomicrobiota > Verrucomicrobiia > Chthoniobacterales > Chthoniobacteraceae > JANNXQ01. The sequence continues at coordinate 26,764 of JBBRXP010000047.1, forward strand.
GTTGTTGGCGGTATCTCGCTCGCGATGCTACTTCCTATTCGACTCGTGCAGGAGGCAAACCCCGACTGGCGTCCGCTCAACTGGATCCACGCCTTCACGGCGGTTAGTATTACTGCCGCCGCAATCTTTGCCATGGGTGGGGCGTCTTGGGTTCGGCACTTCATCTTACCGGTCTTACTCCTCTTTTTTGCCCTCCCGTGGCCGTTGGGGTTGGAGCAGGCGATGGTACAGGATCTCACAGGCGCGGTGACTCGCAGCACGGTCGAGTTTTTGAATCTCGCAAACATTCCCGCACTCCAGCGTGGGAACGTCATAGAAGTCTCGACGGGCTCCGTCGGCGTCGCCGATGCCTGCAGCGGCATGCGATCGCTGGCCGGCACCTTGATGGCGGCGGCATTCTTTGGAGAATTCTACCGTTTGACATGGCCCCGGCGCGTCTTCTTGATTCTGAGCGGCGTGTTGGTCGCCTTCAGTCTCAATCTCTGCCGCACATTTTTCCTCAGTTGGCGCGCCGCCGCGGAAGGCGTCGCGTCGGTCGCAGCATGGCATGATCGCGCAGGACTAACGATCTTTCTAGTCTCCTTTGCCCTCCTGTGGATGCTGGCGAGAGCCCTATTCCGTCCATTGCCTGCGCTACGAAACGCCACGACGACCGGGTGTCCGATTGTCCGCATCCGATCGTCTATTTTGGCGGCTGGCGTCGCATGGGTATTGATGATCTACGGCTTCACGGAAGCATGGTATCGCTTCCACGAGCAGACTCGCGCTCAATCGATTTCTTGGTCAGTAAAATGGCCGCAGACCAGCGATTCCTTCCGCATGTCGGAAGTTCCCGACGAAGTTCGTTCCATCCTTCGTTATAGCGAGGGTTACTCCGCTAATTTCGACTGGCCCGATGGTCCGCGATGGCAGCTATTCTTACTGCGTTGGGATCCCGGAAGATCCTCTTCCCAACTCGCCACCATGCACAGACCGGAGATTTGTATGCCGGCAGCAGGCTTCAAATTCATATCCATGTCGAAAGAAGCGGAAGTCGTTCTCGACGGAGTGAAGTTTCCGTTTCAAGGCTCTACTTACGATTGCAATGGATCACCGGTGTACGTATTCCGGTGTCTCTGGGAGGAACAGCCCCAGACTGGGATGGCTGAAAATAGAACCTTGGACATGAGCGTGATGGGCCGATTCATGACTGCGCGGTATGGAAAAAGGAACCTCGGTCAAAAGCTCCTACAGATCGCCATATCGAATGTCCGTAACGAGGAAGAAGCCAGAGAAGACTTGGAACGACGACTGCCTGATCTCATCGTGTTGTCAGATGTGGCGCGTTTTCGCGTGAAGCCGGCAGATAAGGAGACCGAAGCTCGGGGCGACTTGCGTCACTCTTGGAACCTTGAATAACTAATTTAAAAGCGGGGATCGACCATCTCATTTCATGACAGAAACGTCTCCCGCTTTGGTTAGTTATTTTACCGCTTGCCGGATAATGCCCCACCTTCGCGCACTCGCGAGATTACTTTGTCCGGTTCCTCGATCCACGTTCGTTTCGCGGATGCTTAGTGCGATCCGTAACTGGTCGGCATATTCGAAGCTCTTCGTCGCGTTGTGCGTGATTTTTAACTTATCAGTCACCTCTCGGATCGAGGCTCAAGAACGCCTGCTGGGCAAAGGTTTACCCCCTTCGCAGGAATACTTGCCCAATCCGCCGCCAGTGGAGCCTGGCACCATTCCGGGAGAACCGAGCCCAATCCTGGATAAACCAACATTGTTTCCTCCTGAGGCAGGCGCTCTGCCGACCCCCCCAACAGATTCCCCGCTGAGACAGCCCCCGCAGCTCGCCCCGACTGAGTCTGCGACCACGACTCAACGGGACAATGTTGGTGCGAATTCCGACACCTACAAGCCTGTCTCCAACTCGTTCTCCAGCGGCGCGGCTTCCGCCTTTGGGTTTGACCTTCACGACCGAGGCGCACCACGGCCGTCGGTTGCCGGCTCTCAAGCCGCCTCCGAACGAGACCGCATCCTGGCCAGAGCCGCGCGACAAGCCACGCTCCAGAATTACAACATTAAGCTTGGCCCCATTCCGCTGAGGTTCGCCGCGGGATTGGACTTTGAATTCAGCGACAACATTAACAATTCAAAAAATAACAAACTCGCCGATTTGGTAATAATCCCCCATCTCGATGTCTATGGCTCGGTACGACTTTCCCGCTTTAACAACTTCACTCTCGAATTGAGTCTAGGCTATCTGAAAGACATTAATCGGTCGGATCAGGACAGAGCCTTGACAAGTGCCTCCTTGGGACTGGACTCGAATTCCGAAATCTCATTCGACATCAAAATCGGCCATTTTCTTATTAACCTCCACGAAAGGCCTCAAATCCCCCGGCAACATGCCGACCTTCTGAATCAGCGTGAAGCTATCGAATTCGGTCAGTTTACAAACACTGTGGGTGTCGCGGTGTTGTGGGACGTCAATAGCCGGCTTTCCTTTAATCTGAGATATGACCATTTCAACTCCATCGCGATTAGTTCGCGACTCGACAGTTTGGACCAATCGGCGGAACAGGTGTCCCTTTCGACATCGTTTCGATTAACCGGCGCCTTATTAGTTGGTTTTCAAGCAAGCGGTTCGGTAGTAACCTACGACCAAGCGTTTCTAAACGATGTCACGACTTACAGTTTTGGCCCCACCTTGGAGCTGAGGATTTCGCCTTTTCTTAGTCTGCAAGGCGCGGTTGGTTATCAGATTGGAACATTCGCATCCGGAGGCGGGGTGAGAGACGAGTCGAGCTTGGACAGTTGGTACGGGAATTTAACCATTTTGAACAAGCTCAACACTCGCATTAGCCAGACCTTGTCCTTTGGGCACGAATCCCAGATCGGAATTGCATCCAATTTTACGGAGATCGACTACATCCGCCATCGAGTGGATTGGAGCGTCATCAAGGATGTCAGTTTGGGTACCTATTGTGCTTTTGAAAACGGGCAGGAGTCCGGCGGCTTCCTATCGCAGCACTTTCAACTTTTCGAAGCCGGAATCTTCGCAAACTATTCCCTCACCAGGAAGCTTAACCTCACGATTTTCTATCGCTTCATCAGGAGAAATGCCAGCGGCAGCGGATTGGCGTTTTCCGGAGACACACTCGGATATTCTGAGAACCGACTCGATCTCAATCTAAGATACGCATTCTGAGCCTTGGCGGATGCTACCCTTCAAATCGTTCGTCTTGACACTATTTTCGCTGGAAGTACCTTGGTGCTTTCAAATCCGCCACACTTTGCAAATTCCTTCCGCCTAACATAATGATGTTTCTCAGTTCCGAAATCTGTTTCCAAAGACCTATCGACCTGTCGCTCTATCGAGCGAACCGGCTCGCTGCCTCGATTGCGATCGTTTTTACCTTTCTCAACGTGGTTTCGAGCTTGGGTGAGGAAAAATCCGGGCGGATTTCGGCAGGAGACCCACGACGCGCAACTCAACAGTTGCAGCCGCGGGAACTGCAGGGGCGCGACCTGCGGATTAACTCCGTTCCCGTCCCGAGAGCGATTCCTGTCGATGGAAAGACGGGCGGGAGCAGTGCCGCCGTTGGTTCAAGCGCCGCAAGTCCTGGAGAGCCCAAAGCAGGCGATAGCGCCGGGGCAAGTAACGCCTCCTTGCCCAATACGATGGAAGGTTTGAACGACAAACGCCAATTGAGAATTGGGGACAAGGTGAGCTTCTCAGTGAAAGAAGACGAAAAACAGCCTTATTCACTGGTTGTGACCGACTCAGGCGAGCTCGAAGTCCCTTATGTGGGGCGGGTCGCAGTCGGAAACAGGACGTGCAAGCAGTTGGCCTATAGCATAAAGAGTATGCTGGAAAAAGAGTTCTACTACCAGGCAACCGTTCTCATTGGATTGGATTCCGAGGGGCGCGGGGCCGTATCCCGGGGAGTATGCTATCTTATAGGGCAGGTTCGCAATCCGGGCCCGCAAGCAATACCAGCCGACGAAGTGCTTACGGTGAGCAAAGCTATAATGCGAGCTGGCGGCTTCACACAATACTCAAACAAGCGCAAAGTGAAACTTATGCGGGCCGGCCAGACGCGGGGCGAAAAGGGAACTATCGAAGTTGACATGGTCGAAGTGCTCGAAAAAGGGCACAGAGAGAGAGATCCGGAGATCGGTCCCGAAGACATTATTACGGTGCCCGAGAAGTTTTGGAACTTTTTGAGCGAGTAAGAAATTACGCTATTCGGCTCAGCTGAAAAAGCGAATCAAACTTATGCCACGTTCTCCACAATCGATCTGGAGCGAATCTCTGTTAATATGTCCGAGCACTACGCGCCAGTAAAGGGTCATGCATCGACCGCGGCCCGAGCGCTCTCGAAGGCTCAGCGTTTCTTGTCGAGCCTCAAAAAGTGGTGGTGGGTTCCACTACTTACCGCATGCGCCGGACTATCGCTCGCGGCTTGGAACGATTCCAAGAAAGCTCCGTCATACATGTCGGTTGGCCGTATGATGGTTAGCGGAAAGATAGCGGGAACCGACGGTGTTTACAGCGAGGAGGCGGGCATGTTTTATGGCACGCAGAGTGAGTTGATGCAAAGTGAGAAAGTGCGCCAACGCGCTGCCGCAAGGGTGGAAACCTTGCACCCGGAATTACAGGCGGCGGCGGTGAGTTTGAATGTCGGACAACAACACAACACTTCATTTTTCGTACTTAGTGCGATCGGCGACAAAGCGGATTACACCCGGGCATTTCTTGAGGCGTGTATGGAGGAGTATATGCACTTAAAGAGGGAGTTAAGATCCTCGTTAAAAGAGGAAACCATCACGTCGATCATGGATCAGGTGTTGCGGTTGGAAAAGGAATACGATTCTGGTGTTCAAGAGATGGTGGAGTATCAAAAAAACAACAACGTCCCGGCCTTGCAGGATGAGGGCAATAGCGCTGCGAAGTATTTGAACCGGCTGAACGAGAAACTGGATGCTCTCAATACGGAGTATAGATTACTGGGCGCGTGGACTCTCGATCAAAACTTGGAGCGCAAGCAACAAGGCAACAATGGCCTGGGGAAGGAGGAGCCAACTACTGAAACAAGTGGACCGAATGTTGGAGCCGGAGCTGAATACCTAAAGGCGAAGCAAGAAGTCCAAATACTCAAGGCGGAGAAAGAAAGGCATGCTCGATTCATGCGCCCCAAACATCCAATCATGGAACATTTGGATGCGGAAATCGCGCAACAGGAAAGACTGATAGACCTATTCGGGCAGCAAAGTGTGGCGCAACTCGCGAACAAGAGGGACATGGTTCGCATCGAGATCGAAACTCTGGAAGGATCCATTAAAGAACAGAAGAATCGTGCTTTGGAGCTTGACAGTAGAATCTCCGAGTTTACGCGACTCAAGAGTAAAGCGGAGCGTTCGAAGCAATCCGCGGATAATTTTCAGAGCGCGATGGCAAGAATTGAAACGGGAACCAACACAGCAGGCGACGGAGTAACCATTATGGAACACGCCAGCGTTCCCACCGCCACCAAACTGGGTTTGGTGAAGGATCTTACGGTTGGAGGAGCGTCGGGCCTCATTATTGGCTTGGGAATACTATTCCTCACGATGTTGCTCGATGATCGAATCGTTTCGGCCGACGAGTTGCGCGAACGTTTTCAGGAAGAATTGCTCGGCCAGATTCCGCGTGAAGTTTCAAAGACGCGTTTGAACATTTTAACTCTTAATGACAAGCAACACGTTTTTACGGAATCCTATCGAAACCTCCGTTCAACCCTTCACTTCATGTCATTTGAGGAGCCGCGACCGAGGACTTTTTTGATTACCAGCGCGGTTCCAGGAGAAGGGAAATCGACGGTAGCCGCCAATCTTGCAATTACGATAGCAGGAGGAGGAGCTCGAACTCTTTTGATCGATGCGGACCTCCGCAAGGGCGTTTCTCACGAATACTTTTCTGTCGAGTCAGCGCCCGGATTGAGCGCCGTGCTTACGGAACAGGTTAAGTGGAAGGATGCCGTCATTGCCACTTGCGTTACAAACCTGTCACTGTTGCCCCGCGGCGCCGCAGTGCCGGGAACCAGTGAACACTTTCTCTCTAAAGTAACGGACCGCTTGCTGCAAGAGGTGTATGCAGATTTCGATTGTATAATCGTCGATAGCGCGCCGGTCCTTGCTAACGATGATACTGCAAGCTTGGCTCCGAAAATTGACGCGACTCTTTTCGTCGTAAGGGCCGGTGTGAGTTCTGCGCGACTCACGCAAAGTGCTCTTGACGCCTTGCGAAAACGCCAAGTTAATGTTCTTGGAATGGTTTTGAACGCCGCTGACGGAAGGTCAGCCGAATACTATTACTACCACCGTTATGGGGAGTACTATTCCCAGCCTCTCGTCAAAGAGAAAAGTTAGAGAGCAACAAGCTTGAAATGGCAATCAAGAAATTCATTTAGAACGCAATTTTGAAACGCACGAAGAAGAGTGGCTACCAGAGCGATGTCGGTGATGAGGAGTGGGCGTTTTGCGCTCCTTACCTTGGAATTATGAAAGAAGAAGCGTCCCAGCGTGAGCATAGCTCGCGCGAGGAAGCGATGGGTCGCGATTTTCGCAAGTTACTGCGCTTGAAATCCGACCGCGCGGCGCTTGAGAGATTAGTGCGAAGCACTGGGTAGGCTGCAGGCCGCACATTATCAAACGCTGGCATGATCGTTACCAAAAGGGCGGAATCAAAGCCCTGTCGGATCGGGCGCGCAGCGGTCGCCCGCCATTACTGAGCGCCAAAGACAAGCAACGCATCGTGACACGGGTCTGCTCCACCCCCCCCGAGGTCTCTCACGCTGGAGCGTGCGCACCCTGGCGCGCGAG